>NZ_JBSGHB010000011.1:0-115592 GCF_053604195.1 Actinokineospora sp. NPDC004072
CGTGAACGGGCTCCGCCCGCCTTCACCGCCTTCACGCCCAAGCGGCGTTTCGCTTAGGGGTCCCCGCGAATGCGAGTTCACCCCATCGGACCCACAAAGCAACCCGCGCAACCAAGCCCACGCAACCACCGCCGGAACCGCGCATCGCGCCGGAAGTCGCGCCCAGAGCCGCACCCGCGCAACGACGCCGCCCGGCCTAACCCCGGATGGTCTCCAGGACCAACGACCCACGCCCAGCCGCCTCATCGGCGATCACGACAGCATCCGACAGGGCCGCCAACGCCGCAGGAACAGCGTCCGGCGTGTCGGTGTGCAGCTCCAGCAGCGGAGCGCCCGACTCCACCGCATCCCCCGGCTTCGCCAGGCACAGCACCCCAGCCGCCGCCTGCACCGGGTCCTCCTTGCGCGCCCGCCCAGCCCCCAGCCGCCACGCCGCAACGCCGACGGCATAGGCGTCGAGGCCGGTGAGGACACCGGACCGGGCAGCCGTGACCGTGTGCACGTGAGCCGCGGTCGGCAGCGGCGCGTCCGGGTCGCCTCCCTGGGCGCGGATCATCCGCTCCCACACCTCGTACGCGCGGCCGGAAGCCAGCACCTCAGCAGGGTCCACATCGGACAGACCGGCCAGCGCCAGCATCTCGCGGGCGAGGGCGACGGTCAGCTCCACCACATCGGAGGGGCCGCCGCCGCGCAGGACGTCGATCGATTCCGCGACCTCTAGGGCGTTGCCCACGGCCCGGCCCAGCGGGACGGACATGTCGGTGATCAGCGCGGACACGCGCCTGCCGTGGGCGACGCCGATCTCCACCAGCGCCGTGGCCAGCGCGCGGGCGTCCTCGGGGGTCTTCATGAACGCGCCCGAGCCGCACTTCACGTCCAGCACCAGGGCGTCGGCGCCCTCGGCGATCTTCTTGGACATGATCGAGCTGGCGATCAGCGGGATCGACTCGACGGTGCCGGTGACGTCGCGCAGGGCGTAGAGCTTGCGGTCGGCGGGGGCCAGGCCCTCGGTCGCCGCGCAGACCACCGCGCCGACGTCGGCCAGCTGGGCGGTGATCTCGGCGTCGGAGAGGCGGGCGCGCCAGCCGGGGATCGACTCCAGCTTGTCCAGCGTGCCGCCGGTGTGCCCGAGGCCGCGGCCGGACAGCTGCGGGACCGCCGCGCCGCAGGCGGCGACCAGCGGGGCCAGCGGCAGGGTGATCTTGTCGCCGACGCCGCCGGTGGAGTGCTTGTCGACCGTCGGCCGGTCCACCGATAGGTCCAACGTGGACCCGGAGGCGATCATCGCCGCCGTCCAGCGGGCGGTCTCCGCCGCGGTCATCCCGTTGAGGTAGACGGCCATCGCCAGCGCGGCCATCTGCTCGTCGGCGACGTCGCCGCGGGTGTAGGCGGCGACCACCCAGTCGATCTGGTCGTCGGTGAGGCGGTGGCCGTCGCGCTTGGCGCGGATGACGTCGACGGCGGTGTGCATGCCGGTCACGGTAGCTGCTCCGGTCCGAAGGCGTCCGGCAGCACCGCCGACATCGGCAGCGGGCCGCGCGGGGTGTCGACCAGGCAGTCCGGGCCGCCCAGCTCGTAGATGACCTGGCGGCAGCGCCCGCACGGCATCAGCAGCTCGCCCTGCCCGCTGCGGCAGGCCAGCGCCACCAGCCTGCCGCCGCCGGTCAGCCGCAGCTGCCCGGCCAGCGCGCACTCGGCGCACAGGCCGACCCCGTACGCGGCGTTCTCGACGTTGCAGCCGGTCACCACGCGCCCGTCGTCGACCAGCGCGGCCGCGCCGACCTGCAGCCCGGAGTACGGGCAGTAGGCCAGCGCGGCGGCCTCGACGGCCGCCGCCCGCAGCGCCTCCCAGTCGGTCACTTGCCCTCACCCCTGCGGTAGATCTCGCCGACCGCGCGCGGGGCGCGCAGCCGCTGCGAGGCCAGCGCCAGGACCAGGATCGTGACCACGTACGGCGCCGCGCCCACCAGCTCGCCCGGGATGCCGTCGCTGCTGAAGTACCACCAGGCGAACAGCACGCCGATGCCCGCCGAGACCGCGGAGAGCACCACCGCGCCCTCCCGGTACTGCCAGACGGCGACCACGACCAGCGCGATGGCCAGCAGCAACAGCAGCGCGTGCACCGCGAGCGAGCCGCGCAGGGCCAGCGCGTCGCTGTAGCCGAACAGGCCCGCGCCGGTGGCCAGGCCGCCCGGCCGCCAGTTGCCGAAGATCATCGCGGCCAGGCCGATGAAGCCGCGGCCGCCGGTCTGCCCGTCGCGGAACTGCCCGGAGGTGACCGCCAGGATCGCCCCGCCCAGCCCGGCGAAGCCGCCGGAGGCCAGCACGGCCAGGTACTTGTACTTGTAGACGTTGACGCCCAGCGACTCCGCCGCGATCGGCGCCTCGCCGCAGGAGCGCAGCCGCAGGCCGAAGGCCGTGCGCCACAGCACGAAGCCGGACACCACGATCGCGAGCACCGCCAGGATCGTCAGCAGCGACACCTGCGTCGTCAGCCCGCGCAGGATGCCCGCCAGGTCCGAGACGAAGAACCAGCGCTTCTCCTCGATCGACCCGAGCAGCTCGGGCAGGCCCGGCACCGACACCTTCTGGGCGTCCTCGATGCGCGGGGACTGCTTCTGCCCGCCGCCGGGGGCGTCGGAGAAGAACTGCTTGGACAGGAACAGCGCCGCGCCCGGGGCCAGCAGGTTGATCGCGACCCCGGAGATGATGTGGTCGACGCCGAAGGTCACCGTGGCCACCGCGTGCAGCAGCCCGCCGAAGACGCCCAGGAGCAGGCCGAACACCACGCCCGCCCACGGCCCCCACTGGTAGCCCGCGTACCCGGCGCCGAAGGTGCCCAGCACCATCATGCCCTCCAGGCCGATGTTGATCACGCCCGCGCGCTCGGCCCAGAGCCCGGCCAGCGCGGCCATCGCGATCGGCACCGCCGCGGTCAGCGCGGCCTGCACGCTGCCGGTGGAGGTCAGGTCGTCGGCCCCGGTGATCACCCGGACCGCGGAGAGCACCAGCAGCGCGCCCAGCGCCACCAGCGCGTAGGTCAGCGGCGAGCGCGACGCGCGCTTCGCCGCGGGCGCGCTCGGCTGCCCGACTGCCAGTCCGCCGCTCACACCGACACCTCCTCAGGCGACTTCTGGATGGCCAGGGCGCGCCCGACGTCGCGCTGCTCGGCGCGCACGCGGTAGCGGCGCACCAGCTCGTAGGCGACGACGACGGACAGCACGATCACGCCCTGCATGATCACCACGATCTCGCGCGGCACCCCCGCGATGTCCAGCGAGGTCGATGCGTTGTCGAGGAAGCCCCACAGCAGCGCGGCGAAGGCCATCCCGATCGGGTGGTTGCGGCCCAGCAGCGCGACCGCGATGCCGATGAAGCCCAGGCCCGGCGGGAAGTCCAGGGCGTAGGAGTGCGCGGAGCCCAGCAGCTGCGGCATGCCGATCAGGCCCGCGATGGCCCCGGAGAGCAGCATCGACAGCACGACCATCTTCTTGACGCTGACGCCGCTGGCCACCGCGGCCGACTCGCTGAGCCCGGTCGCCTTGATCTCGAAGCCCAGCCGGGTGCGGCCGAAGAGGAACCAGTAGCCGACGCCGACGGCGATCGCCAGGAAGACCAGGCCGAGCAGCGGCGAGGTCGAGCCCGGGATCGGGATGCCCGCGACCTGCCCGCCCTCGGTGATCGGCCGGGTGCTGATGTTGTTGGAGCCGGGCACCGCCTCGGCCAGCCGGTCCGGGTTGAGCAGGTAGGCGACCAGGTTGGTGGCGATGGCGTTCAGCATGATCGTGGTGATGACCTCGCTGACGCCGCGGGTCACCTTGAGCAGCGCGGCGATCCCGGCCCACACCGCGCCGACCAGCATGGCGGCCACGATGGTCATCAGCACGCGCAGCACCGACGGCAGCGACTCCATGAACGCCGCGCCGGCGAGCGCGGCCGAGAGCATGGCCGCCAGCCGGTACTGCCCGTCGACGCCGATGTTGAACAGCTTCATCCGGAAGCCGATGGCCACCGCGACCGCGGCCAGGTAGTACCCGATCGCGCTGTTGATGGAGTTGATGGTGGTGCGCGGCCTGCTCGCCGAGGTGACCAGCGAGTCCACCGCGGTCACCGGGGAGTGCCCGGAGACGATCAGGATCAGCGCGCACACGAGCACCGCGAACAGCAGCGCCCCGAGCGGGGCGGCCAGGCCCAGCAGGACCGACCGCGCGGACAGGGTCCTCATTCGGCATCCCTCCCGGCGCCGGTCATCGCCGAGCCCAGGTCCTGGGGCGTGACGGTCGCGGGGTCGTAGTCGGCGACGAGGCGGCCGCGCAGGATCACGGCCAGGGTGTCGGACATGCCGATCAGCTCGTCGAGGTCGGCGGAGATGAGCAGCACCGCGAGGTGCTCGGCGCGGGCGCGGCGGATGTGGTCCCAGATGGCCGCCTGCGCGCCGACGTCCACACCGCGGGTGGGGTGGGAGGCGATGAGCACGACCGGGTTGCCGGACATCTCCCGGCCGACGATCAGCTTCTGCTGGTTGCCGCCGGACAGCGCCGAGGCGTGCACGTCGATGCCCGGGGTGCGCACGTCGTAGGTCTCCACGATGCGCTGGGTGTCCGCGCGCGCCGAGCGCCGGTCGATCAGCGGGCCGCGCGCGTTGGGCCTGCGGGTCTGGTGGCCCAGGACGCGGTTCTCCCAGAGCGTGGCCTCCAGCAGCACGCCCTGGCGGTGGCGGTCCTCGGGCACGTAGCCCATGCCCGCCTCGCGCCGGGCGCGGGTCGACAGCCGGGAGATGTCGCGGTCGCCGAGCTGGATGGCGCCGGAGTCGGGCTTGCGGATGCCCATGAGGGCCTCCACCAGCTCGGCCTGCCCGTTGCCCTCGACGCCCGCGATGCCCAGGACCTCGCCCGCGTGGATGGTGAAGGAGATGTCGTCGAGGACCTTGCGGCCGTCGGCGTCGGCCAGCGTCAGGTTCGACACGGTGAGCACCGGCCGGTCGGTGACGGTGGACTCGCGCAGCTCCGGGACCGGCAGCGCGCTGCCGACCATCAGCTCGGCGAGCTGGCGCGCGGTCGTCGCCGCGGGCTCGACGCTGGCCACGGTGGTGCCGCGGCGCATGACGGTGATGTCGTCGGCGACGGAGAGGACCTCGTCGAGCTTGTGGGAGATGAACAGGATGGTCAGGCCCTCGGCCTTGAGGTCGCGCAGGTTGCCGAACAGCTCGTCGACCTCCTGCGGCACCAGCACCGCGGTCGGCTCGTCGAGGATGAGAATGCGCGCGCCGCGGTAGAGGACCTTGAGGATCTCCACCCGCTGGCGCTCGCCCACGCCCAGCTCGTCGACCAGCCGGTCCGGCCGCACGCCGAGGCCGTAGGCGTCGGAGATCTCCTTGATGCGCTTGCGGGCCGCGGCGAAGTCCAGGCCGACCCCGCGGCGCGGCTCGTCGCCGAGGACGACGTTCTCCAGCACGGTCAGGTTGTCGGCGAGCATGAAGTGCTGGTGCACCATGCCGATGCCCGCCCGGATCGCGTCGGCCGGGGTGTGGAAGTCCACCGGGGACCCGTTGACGGCGATGGCGCCCTCGTCGGGCCGCTGCATCCCGTAGAGGATCTTCATCAGGGTGGACTTGCCCGCCCCGTTCTCCCCGACCAGCGCGTGCACGGTGCCGGGGCGGACGGCGATGTTCACATCGGAGTTGGCGACGACGCCGGGAAAGCGCTTGGTGATCCCGGTCAGCTCGACGGCGAGGGCGGGGTCGCCGCCCGGTGGCTCGGTAGACACGGCCGCTTCCTTGTCCTAGCAGGGGAACGCCGAGGCGGACCCGGGCAAGGTCCCCGGGTCCGCCTGCGGCTGGCGCTTACTTCGTCGCCTTGACCTGGATCTCGCCCGAGGTGATCTTCTGCTCGTACTCCTCGATCTGCGGCACGATGTCATCGATCTTGCCGCCGCTGGTGGAGTAGGAGACGCCGCCCGCCTTCAGGTCGTAGACCTGCGGGCCCGCCTTGAACTGGCCGTCCTTGACGGACTTGATCACGTCGAAGACCGACACGTCGACGTTCTTCACCATCGAGGTGATGATGACGTCCTTGACGTTGGCCAGCGCGGGCAGGTTGTACTGGTCGGAGTCGACGCCGATGCCCATCTTGCCCTTGGCCTTGGCGGCCTCGAAGACGCCGGTGCCGGAGCCGCCCGCCGCCGCGTAGACCACGTCGGCGCCCGCGTCGAACATGCCGTTGGCCGCGGTGGTGCCCTTGGCCGGGTCGTTGAAGCCGGTGAAGTCCGGCGGCTGGGTCAGGTACTTGACCTGCACCGTCGCGTCCGGCTTGACGGCCTTGACGCCCTGCTCGAAGCCGACCTCGAACTTCTGGATCAGCGGGGTGTTCACGCCGCCGATGAAGCCCACGTTGCCCGTCTTGCTCTTCAGGCCCGCGACGACGCCGACCAGGAAGGAGCCCTCGTGCTCGGCGAAGGTCAGGTTGGCGACGTTGTCGCCCTTGGGGTTCTCGCTGTCGATGATCGCGAAGTGGACGTCGGGGTAGTCGGCCGCGGCGGCCGAGAGCGACTTCTCGTAGGCGAAGCCGACGGCGATGATCAGGTTGTGGCCGCTCTCGGCGAGCTGGCGCAGCCGGTCCTCCTTCTGCGCGTCGGTCTCGCCCTGCGCGGCCTCCAGCTCGGTCACCTCGATGCCGAACTCGGCCTTGGCCTTGTCCAGGCCGCGGGCGGCGGAGTCGTTGAAGGACTGGTCCCCGCGGCCGCCGATGTCGTAGGCCAGGCCGACCTTCACCGCCGACGCGGCTGGCGCGCCCGAGGTGCCCCCGTTCCCGGCGGGCTGGGTGTCCGACGCGCAGGACGCCAGGCCGATGCCCAGCGCGAACAGCCCGGCGGCGAGTCGAACTCCTCGCATTCGGCGCAAGGCTTTCTCCTTCCGAGACGCCCGGGGTTACCGGGTCGCGACTTAGCTATCCGCGGAACCGTACCCGCTGGTACGAACGCTCCCCGCACCGAAGGCCCGCTGTGACCCAATCGTTGACGATGAATACAAATCTTCCACCCGGCCGGGCACGCGGCGTGACGGACCGGGGTCAGACCGCCCACGGCAGCGGGCCCGGCGCGCGGCCCTCGGCCAGCACGCGCGCCCCGGCGGGCATGGCGACCAGGGCGACGGCGTCGGCCTGCGCGGCGATCCGGCGGGTGGCGCCCGCGGGCAGGACGGCGGCCTCGCCCGGCCCGCAGACCTCCACCGCACCGTCCACGGTGATCTCCAGCGACCCGCTGACCGGCATGAGCACCTGCTCGCGGTCGACGACGTGCTCCGGCCCGGCGCTGCCCGCGAGCATCTCCACCCGCCAGGTGCTCAGCTCGGTCGAGCCGACGCTCGGCGCGGCCAGGCCGTGCATGGTCGCGTTGGGGGTGGCGGTGATCCGGTCCCCGGTCGTGACGATCACTCGACTTCTCCTCCTGTGTAAAGTGGCTTTACTCAAGGGATGAGTAAAGCCACTTGTCACCGAGCGCGTCAAGATGGGGGCATGACCGAGGACCCGCTGGCCCGCACCGAGCTGGCCTTCCTGCTCGGGATGGCCTTCCAGGCCGTGCTCGGGGAGTTCACCGCCCGGCTGGCCGCCGACGACCTGCGCCCGGTCCACGGCATGGCCTTCCAGGCGCTGCGCGGCGGCGGGCTGACCAGCACCGAGCTGGCCGACGCCCTCGGGGTCACCAAGCAGGCCGCAGGCCAGATGGTCGACGAGCTGGAGCGCAAGGGGTACGTGCGGCGGGCCCCGCACCCGGCGGGCGGGCGGCGGCGGCTGGTCGTGCTGACCGGGCGTGCCGAGGATCACCTGATGGTGGCGGGTCACACCATGCGGACGCTGGAGGCGGAGATCGCCGACCGCCTCGGTGGCGATCTCCCCGGGCTCAAGGCCGACCTGAGCAGGGTGATCCGCGCGCTGGCGGGCGACACGCCGCCGCCGCTGCGCCCGATCTGGTGAAACCGGGCGATCCCGCGCGCGTGTCTCGTCGGTCACAGAGGGGATCGGCGCGTTGGGTGCCCAGTGTCGGACGGGTCTAGCATCCGACAGGTCAAGGCCGGGTTCCAGCGGCTCCCGCACCGGCCGAGAGTCCATCAGCGACGTTGGAGGGCCGGTACCCGATGTCCGACACGGCCATCACCACCGGGAAGGCCGGTGCGCGCGGGACGCTGTACCGCGGCGACCCCGGCATGTGGTCCTGGGTGGCCCACCGGATCACCGGTGTGGCGACCTTCTTCTTCCTGTTCGCGCACGTGCTGGACACGGCGCTGGTCCGGGTCTCGCCGAACGCCTACGACGAGGTCATCGCCACCTACAAGACGCCGCTGGTGAACCTGCTGGAGGTCGGCCTGGTCGGGGCCGTGCTCTACCACGCGCTCAACGGCATCCGGGTCATGCTGGTGGACTTCTGGGAGAAGGGCGCCCGCTACCAGCGGCCGATGCTGTGGGTCATCCTGGCCGTCTGGGTCCTGGTGATGATCCCCGGCACCTACTTCATGATGCAGCGCACCGTCACCGAGATGTTCGGGGGCTGACCACGATGACGATGGCACTGGACAAGCCCCGCAGCCCGCGCAGGCCCGCCGCCCGGCGCAGCAACTTCGAGATGATCTCCTGGCTGTTCATGCGCATCTCCGGCATGGCGCTGGTGGTGCTGGTGCTCGGGCACCTGTTCATCATGAACATCGCCGACGGCGGCGTGCACCGCATCGACTTCGCGTTCGTGGCCGGGCGCTGGGCCAGCCCGTTCTGGCAGGTCTGGGACCTGGCGATGCTGTGGCTGGCGGAGATCCACGGCGGCAACGGCCTGCGCACGATCATCAACGACTACGCCCGCAAGGACTCGACGCGGTTCTGGCTGAAGATGATGCTCTACGTCTCGATGGTGCTGATCCTGCTCCTCGGCACGTACGTGATCTTCACCTTCGACCCGAACATCAGCGCGAACTAGGGAAGAAGCTGAAGATGCGGTTCCACAAGTACGACGTCGTGATCGTCGGCGCAGGCGGCGCGGGCATGCGGGCGGCCATCGAGGCCGGGCAGCGCAGCCGCACCGCGGTCCTCACCAAGCTCTACCCGACCCGCTCGCACACCGGCGCCGCCCAGGGCGGCATGTGCGCCGCGCTGGCCAACGTCGAAGAGGACAACTGGGAGTGGCACACCTTCGACACGATCAAGGGCGGTGACTACCTGGTCGACCAGGACGCCGCCGAGATCATGGCGAAGGAGGCCATCGACGCCGTCCTCGACCTGGAGAAGATGGGCCTGCCGTTCAACCGCACGCCCGAGGGCAAGATCGACCAGCGGCGCTTCGGCGGGCACACCCGCAACCACGGCGAGGCCGCCGTGCGCCGGGCCTGCTACGCCGCCGACCGCACCGGCCACATGATCCTGCAGACGCTGTACCAGAACTGCGTCAAGCACGGCATCGAGTTCTTCAACGAGTTCTACGTCCTCGACATCTGCCTGACCGAGACCGAGAACGGCCCGGTCTGCACCGGCGCGGTCGCCTACGAGCTGGCCACCGGCGAGATCCACGTCTTCCAGGCCAAGGCGGTCGTGTTCGCCACCGGCGGCTTCGGCAAGGTGTTCAAGACGACCTCCAACGCGCACACGCTCACCGGCGACGGCATGGGCATCGTGTTCCGCAAGGGCCTGCCGCTGGAGGACATGGAGTTCTACCAGTTCCACCCGACCGGCCTGGCGGGCCTGGGCATCCTGCTGACCGAGGGCGCCCGCGGCGAGGGCGCGATCCTGCGCAACGCCTCCGGCGAGCGGTTCATGGAGCGCTACGCCCCGACCATCAAGGATCTCGCCCCCCGGGACATCGTGGCGCGGTCGATGGCCCTGGAGGTGCTGGAAGGCCGCGGCGCAGGCCCGAACAAGGACTACGTGCTGCTGGACTGCACGCACCTGGGCGCCGAGGTCCTGGAGTCCAAGCTGCCCGACATCACCGAGTTCGCCCGCACCTACCTGGCGGTCGACCCGGTGAAGGAGCCGGTGCCGGTCTACCCGACCGCGCACTACGCGATGGGCGGCATCCCCACCAACGTCCACGGCGAGGTCCTGCGCGACAACGACAACGTCGTCCCCGGCCTGTACGCCGCGGGCGAGTGCGCCTGCGTGTCGGTGCACGGGGCCAACCGGCTGGGCACCAACTCGCTGCTGGACATCAACGTCTTCGGCCGCAGGGCGGGCATCGCCGCCGCCGAGTACGCCAACGGGCACGGCTTCGTCGACCTGCCCGCCGACCCGGCGGCCCAGGTGCAGGAGCAGGTCGAGCACCTGCTGTCCGACCACGGCCGCGAGCGCGTCGCCGACATCCGCACCGAGCTGCAGGCCACGATGGACGCCAACGCCTCGGTGTACCGCACCGAGGAGACGCTCAAGCAGGCCCTGCACGACGTGCAGGCGCTCAAGGACCGCTACGCCCACGTCACCGTGCAGGACAAGGGCAAGCGGTTCAACACCGACCTGCTCGAAGCCGTCGAGCTGGGCTTCCTGCTGGAGCTGGCGGAGGTCCTGGTCGTGGGCGCGCTGGAGCGCAAGGAGTCCCGCGGCGGGCACGCGCGCGAGGACTACCCCAACCGCGACGACACGAACTACATGCGCCACAGCATGTTCTACAAGCAGGGCGACGGCCTGAAGGCGGACATCCGCCTGGACTACAAGCCGGTGACCTTCACCCGGTACAAGCCGATGGAGCGCAAGTACTGATGACCGCTGCGACCGCTGAGCAGACCGGCTCCCGCGGCACCATGCCGCCGGTGCCCGAAGGCGCCGTCACCGTCACCGTCAAGGTGCTGCGGTACAACCCGGAGACCGGCGACGAGGCCACCTGGCAGTCCTTCGGCGTGCCCGCGCTGCCGACCGACCGCGTGCTGAACCTGCTGCACTACATCAAGTGGTACATCGACGGCACGCTGACCTTCCGCCGCTCCTGCGCCCACGGCATCTGCGGCTCCGACGCCATGCAGATCAACGGCGTGAACCGGCTCGCGTGCAAGGTCCTGGTGAAGGACCTGATGGCGGGCAAGGGCAAGCACACCACGATCACCGTGGCGCCGATCAAGGGCCTGCCCGTCCACAAGGACCTCCTGGTGGACATGGAGCCCTTCATGGAGGCCTACCGCGCGGTCAAGCCGTTCCTGATCACCTACGGCAACGAGCCCACCCGCGAGCGCATCCAGTCCGTCGCCGACCGCGAGCGCTTCGACGACACGACCAAGTGCATCCTGTGCGCCTGCTGCACCACCTCGTGCCCGGTGTACTGGACCGAGGGCAGCTACTTCGGCCCCGCCGCCATCGTCAACGCCCACCGCTTCATCTTCGACAGCCGCGACGAGGGCGCCCAGGAACGCCTGGACATCCTCAACGACGCCGAGGGCGTCTGGCGCTGCCGCACCACCTTCAACTGCACCGACGCCTGCCCGCGCGGCATCCAGGTCACCAAGGCCATCCAAGAGGTCAAGCGCGCCCTGATGTTCCGCCGCTGAATGGCACCGGCGCTCCCCGGGTCCCCGCGTCCGCTCGGCGCGGGGACCTGGCATTTGCGCTGGTCGCCGTCCGCGGCGCGGGACGGGCTGGCGGCGTTCGAGGGGGTCGAGGACGACCGGGCCGGGTCGCACCCGGCGGGGGTGCCGCACATCGGCGTGCGCGGCGACGCCTACCGGTTCTCGATGCACCTGGTCGACCGGGACCGCCGTGGTGACCGGCAGCGGCAGGAGGTCAAGGGGATGCGGCTGCCCGACGGCCGCCACCTGGTCCTGGGCCGGGGCGAGGTCTGGCGGCTGGCCTACCGCATGCGCATCCCCCGCAGCCTGGGCGCGACCAGGTCGTTCACCCACATCTTCCAGGTCATGCCGCCCGGCACGGGGACGCTTCCCCTGGTGGTGATGTCGCTGCGCAGGCGCGGTGGCGCTGAGCTCGTCGAGCTGAAGGCGGGGCGGGTGCTGGTCGGGGCGGCGGGTCTCGCGCCGCTGCGCGACCGCTGGGTGGATGTCGACCTGGCGATGCTCGTCGCCGAGGCCGGGTGGCTGCGGTGGCGGCTCGACGGCGGGCGGGTGGTCGACGCCGGGGCGGACGGGGTGGGCACCTGGCTGCCGGACCGGGTCCGGCCCAAGTGGGGCATCTACCGCGCCCTCGGCGACGACGCCCTGCGGGACTGCCACCTGGACATCCGCGACCTCCGCGCGTACCAGTGGGCGCCTCAGGGGTGATCGGCGACGGCGGCGAAGGCTTCCTTGGGGTGCCAGGTGCCGTCGGGGTGGGTGGTGACGATGCCGTAGCTGGCGGGGTCGAGGGCGTCGGGCAGGTCGTAGCGGGCGAAGGTGTTGACGAAGGCGGCGTCGACGCCCGCGTCGGTGAAGGTGGTCAGCAGCTCGCGGAGGTACTGGGCCTGCTCGGTCTCGTCGCGGATGACCTCGTGGGTCAGGCCGGCCGGGGCGCCGTCGGCGGACCAGCGGATGAGCGAGTCGCCGCGGCCGCCGAGGGCGGCGGCGCCGCGGTGGGTGGTGCAGCCGAACTCGGTGATCGCCAGGGGTTTGCCCGCCGCGGCGACGGCGGCGCGGATCTGCTCGGCGAAGGTGGCGGCGTTGGTGGCGTCGCGGTAGGCGGCGTCGGTGGCCACGAAGTCGAACGGGGTCCAGTCGACGCCCTCGAACGGCAGCGAGGCGTAGCTGACCGGGCCGTCGAAGCGCGCGCGGACGACCCGCACGGCCTCGGCGAGGAAGTCGTTGATCCGCTCCGGCAGGCCCGCGCGGTCGCCCGCGAGGTTCGGCAGGCGGTCGTGGACGGTCTCGCCGGGGATGAACCCGGGGGTGAACAGGCTCAGCTCCGAGCCGGTGAGGAACACGACGC
This sequence comes from Actinokineospora sp. NPDC004072, assembly GCF_053604195.1. NCBI lineage: Bacteria > Bacillati > Actinomycetota > Actinomycetes > Pseudonocardiales > Pseudonocardiaceae > Actinokineospora > Actinokineospora sp. NPDC004072. The sequence goes on from NZ_JBSGHB010000011.1 coordinate 12,870, forward strand.
GGCCGTCCACGCGGGCCATCCGCTCGGCACCGTCGGCGAGCATGGCCAGCAGGTCGTCGGCGGGCACCTCGCAGGTGAACGGGGAGAACCAGACCTCCAGGCCCACCTCGGCGGCGAGCCGGGCGGCCAGGTCGAGGCGGTCGAGGTCGCCGCCGGTGAGGCGCACGGCGGCGCAGCGCAGGTCGTGGCGGATGGCGCGCAGGTCGCGGGCCACGTCCTGGGGGTCGAAGGTGGGCCGGGTGGTCGCCGTACCGTTGAGGAAGCCGGTGTCGTAGGTGATGCCTTTGATCCGCATGCTCGTTAAGGTACTCCCAGTACCCTATTGGAGGCCACGGTGCGTCGACGCGGTGCGACCCTGGAACGCGCGATCCTCGACGCCGCGGTCGCCGAGCTGGCCGAATCCGGCTACGCGGGGCTGACGATGGACCGCGTGGCCGCGCGGGCGGGCACGAACAAGAACGCCATCTACCGCCGCTGGCCCAACCGCGCCGCCCTCGCCCTGGCCGCCTACCGCGAGCTGGCCGAGGCCGAGCTGACCCCGCCCGAGACCGGCGACCTGCGCTCGGACGTGCTGACCCTGCTGCGCCGGGTCAACGCATCGGCCCGCTTCGACCTCCTGCGCGGCCTCGTCGCCGAGGTCGACCCGCAGCTGCTGCGCGACCTGCCCGCCGCGCCGGTCTGGCAGCGCATCGCGGGCGACGTGCACCCCAGGGTGGCCACGGTCGCCATCGACCTGCTGCGCAGCGAGTACCTGACCCGCGGCCTGGCCGCCGTGCCCGACGAGGTGATCGTGGAGATCGTCGACGAGGTGTACCTGCCCCTGGTGCGGCGGTCCCATGCGCCCTGAGCCCGGCGAGGTCCTGCACTTCTCCGAGGACCCGACGATCACCGTCTTCACCCCGCACGTCGCCCGCACGGCCCGCGCCCCCGACCCGTACGTCTGGGCGGTGGACGCCGACCGCTCCCCCGACTACTGGTTCCCCCGCCAATGCCCCCGGGCGATGGCCTGGGCCACCCCCAGCACCACCGCCGAGGACCAGGCCCTGATCCTCGGCCCGGGCGGCGGCACCCGGGTCCACGCCGTCGAGTACGCCTGGCTGGACGCGATGCGCTCGGTCCGGCTGTACGCCTACCGGCTCCCGGCCCACCTCTTCACCCCGCACGGCGACCACGCCCACGTCGCCACCGTCCCGGTGACCCCCCTCGGCCCACCGGAGCGCGTCGGCGACCTGTTCGCGCTGCACGAGGAGGCGGGCATCCAGCTCCGCGTGCTGCCCGCCCTCCAGCCGTTCTGGGCGGCGGTCGTCACCACCACCCTCGGCTTCAGCGGCATCCGCCTGCGCAACGCCCGAGGTGGGGCCACGCCCCCGGGCGGGGCGTGACCCCGGGGGCGACTACCAGCGCAGGTTGCGGAGGTAGTGGTAGCCCACCTCGGCGGTCACCAGGGCGTCGGCGGGCTGGTCGTTCTCGACGATGTACTCCGAGACCGCCGACCGGGAGAAGATGCCCGCGAAGTCGATCGTGCCCGTGCCCAGGTCGGCGAAGCCGCCGTCGCGGGCGCGGTCCTTGACGTGGTACTGGCGGACCCGCGGGTGGTGCTGGCGGAAGAACGCGACCGGGTCCACCCCGGCGACGACGGCCCAGTAGAGGTCCAGTTCGAAGTGGACGTTGTGGGCGGTCGTGCGGGCGGCGATGACGTCGAACGGGCGCTTGCCCTCCACCAGCGCGAACTCGTGGGCGTGGTTGTGGTAGCCGGCCTGCAGGCCCGCCCGCCGCAGGACCTTGCCCGCCCGCTCCAGCCGGTCGGCGAAGGCCGTCCACTCCGCGAGCGTGCCGTAGCTGGCCCACGGGACCACGACGTAGTGGTGGCCGAGGGTGCGGGCGTCGGCGATGACCTGGTCGAGGTCGCCGTCGAGGCCGGTGTGCGTCGAGGTGGCGCGCAGGTGGTGGCGGCGCAGGATGCGGGCCATCTCCGCGGCCGAGCGGCCGTAGAGGCCCGCCAGCTCGACGCGGCGGTAGCCGATGTCGGCCAGCGCGGACAGCACCGGCTCCGGGTCGTCGCCCATGATGCCGCGCAGGGTGTAGAGCTGGATGCTGATGGCGTTGCGCTGGACCCGGCCGGAGCGGCTGCTGGCCGCGGCGGCGACGCCCGGCAGCGCGGCGCCCGCGCCGATGGTGGCGGCGCCGATGGCGGCGCTGCGGAGGAAGGTGCGGCGGGTGGTCATGGCTCTCCTTCAGCGTTCGGTGGCGAAGGCGGCGTCGAACGAGGTCGACGGCGGGTCGAATTGCAGGTCGCGGATGAAGCGGACGGCCTCGGCCGCGCCGCGCAGGCGGTCCATGCCCGCGTCCTCCCACTCCACGGAGATGGGACCGGCGTAGCCGATGGCGTTGAGCGCGCGGAAGCACTGCTCCCACGGGACGTCGCCGTGCCCGGTGGAGACGAAGTCCCAGCCCCGGCGGGGGTCGGCCCAGGCCAGGTGCGAGCCGAGGCGGCCGTTGCGGCCGTCGAAGCGCTTCTTGGTGTCCTTGCAGTCCACGTGGTAGATGCGGTCGGCGAAGTCGAGGATGAAGCCGACCGGGTCGAGGTCCTGCCAGATGAAGTGCGACGGGTCCCAGTTGAGCCCGAACGCGGGCCGGTTGCCGACCGCCTCCAGCGCGCGGCGGGTCGTCCAGTAGTCGTAGGCGATCTCCGAGGGGTGCACCTCGTGGGCGAAGCGGACGCCCTCCTGGTCGAACACGTCCAGGATCGGGTTCCACCGCTCGGCGAAGTCGGCGTAGCCGTCGGCGATGACCTCCTGGGACACCGGCGGGAACATCGCCACGTACTTCCAGGTCTTCGACCCGGTGAACCCGACGACGGTGTCCACGCCGAGCTTGCGGGCCGCGCGGGCGGTGTCGGCCATCTCCTGGGCCGCGCGCTGCCGCACGCCATCGGGCTCGCCGTCGCCCCAGATGCGGGCGGGCAGGATGTCGCGGTGGCGGAAGTCGATCGGGTCGTCGCAGACCGCCTGGCCGACGAGGTGGTTGGAGATCGTCCACACCTTCAGGCCGTGCTCGGCGAGCTGGGCGAGCTTGGCCGGGACGTAGTCGGGGTCGGCCAGGGCCTTGTCGACCTCGAAGTGATCGCCCGAGCAGGCGATCTCCAGGCCGTCGTAGCCCCACTGCGCGGCCAGCGCGCAGACCTCCGCGAACGGCAGGTCGGCCCATTGGCCGGTGAAGAGGGTGACGGGTCGGCTCATCGCGGGTTTCCTTTCAGGCCCTGGAGGGTGAGCAGCAGGTCGCGGACCTCGGTCGCGGCGAAGCGGTCCGCGCCCAGGTCGGCGTTGGACAGCAGGACGGGGCCGTCGTCGGGGCTGTCCGGCAGCCGCCCGTGCGTGCCGCGCACGGGGGCCGGGTCGAGGGGGACGACGTTCATCGCGTACCGCAGGCCCAGCTTCTTGCGCGCCAGGTTGGCCGCCGCCTTGGCCTTGACCAGCGGGTCGGCGGGGTTGAAGAACAGCTCGGCCGGGTCGTAGCCGGGCTTGCGGTGGATCTCGACCCCGCGGGCGAAGTCGGGGGCGCGCTCGTCGTCGAGCCAGTAGTAGTAGGTGAACCACGCCCGCGGCTCGGCGATCGCCACGAGGTCGCCGGAGCGCTCGTGGTCGATGCCGTAGCGGGCCTGCTCGTCGCGGTCGAGCACTTCATCGACCCCGGGGAGCTGACGCAGCAGGTCGCGGATCTTGGCGGGCTCGTCGGTGTAGACGTGGGCGACCTGGTGGTCGGCGACCGCGAACGCCTTCGACGTCCACGGGTCCAGGTACTCCATGCCCGCCTGGGTGTAGACCTCCAGGTGCCCGGCCTCGCGCAGCGCCCGGTTGATGTCGACGGGCTGGTCGGCGGCGGTGATGCCGTACTCGGAGAGGGCGACGACGGTCGCGTCCTGCTCCAGCAGCGGCTTGAGCGCCCGGTCGACGTCCCGGGCCGCGGCCCTGGCCTGCGGCGAGTCCGGGCCGAAGCGCTGCAGGTCGTAGTCCAGGTGCGGGATGTAGACCAGCAGCAGGTCCGGCCGGTGCTCGGCCAGCGTCCGCAGCGCGGCCCCGACGATCCACTCGCTGGAGGCCAGCGACGCGGTCGGCCCCCAGTACTGGAACAGCGGGAACTCGCCCAGCGCGCCGACCAGCCGGTCGTGGAACTCCGGCGGCCGCACGTAGGCGTCGGGCGACTTACGTCCGTCGGCGTGGTAGATCGGGCGCGGGGTGACGGTGACGTCGGTGCTCGCGCCCATCGCGTACCACCAGCAGATGTTGGCGGCCTTGTAGTCCGGCCTGCTGCGGCGCGCCGTCTCCCACAGCTTCTCGCCCCGCACCAGCCGGTTGTGCTGCCGCCAGAGGAAGACCTCGCCGAGGTCGCGGAAGTACCACCCGTTGCCGACGATGCCGTGCTGGTTCGGCATGAGCCCGGTGAGGAACGTCGACTGCACGCTGCACGTGACCGCGGGCAGCACGGTCCTCAGCTCCGCCCGCTGCCCGAGCCCGCGCAGGTTCGGCATGTGCGGCAGCAGCGCCGGTGTCATGCCGACGACATCGATGACGATCAACGGCTTCACCCGCGCACCCCTTCCAGGTTGGCCGCGGCCCAGCGCAGCTCCCCCGCTATACCTTCGATCAGCCGCCTGCGTTCGGCGTCATCCACAGGCGTGTCCTCCGGCTTCCGAGTTGTCCACAACGGACCACGTTCACCCGATTGAGCGACCCCTGCGGCGATAGACTGGCCAGGGGTCGTCCCCCCGGGGAGTGGTGGGGGACCCTTTGTTGTGTTTGGGGTGGTCGTGGGTTCGGCCAGGGGTGAAGGATTCGCCGATTTGGGCGGGGTGGGCGTGGTTTCGGGCAGGTGTGGGGGGTTCCTTGATGTGAGTGGGGTGGCGGTGGGCACGGGGTTCGGCGAGGTGGGCAGGGGGTTCGGTGAGGTGGGCGGGGTGGCGGTGGGCACGGGGGGCGGTGATGTGTGGGTGGTGGCGGTGGGTGGGGATGGGGTGGGGAGGACGGGCCAGGTGTAGGTCTCCACTTCGATGTGGGTGGGGGTGGGGAGGGCGGCCAAGGCGGCGGTGAGGACGTGGGTTGTGGTGGTGAGGGGTGGTTCGGGGGTGAGGTGGAGGGGGACGTGGAAGTGGACGCGCCAGGGGGCGTCGCGGGGGAGGGTGGTGTAGGCGGTGGGGAGGTCGTCGCTGGGGTGGATGGTGCCGTTCTTGGCGGCTCTGACCTGGTGGAGGTAGCGGGGTTCGATGTAGGGGGCCAGGGCGGCGGCGTGGCCCGCGGGGGCTTCCAGGGCCGCTGAGGCCTGCACCTTGACCACCCGCAGGCCCGCGTCGGTGATCTGGCGGACGGCGGCGGCGGGGTCGGCGAAGGACACGGCCAGGTGGCAGGTGTCCAGGCAGATGCCGATGTGGTCGGGGTCGACGCGGCCCGCCAGCCAGGTGACCGCGTCCGACACCGTGTCGAGGATGCAGCCCGGTTCGGGTTCGATGGCCAGGCGGATGGGGCGGGGGAGGCGGGCGAGGTAGTCGGTGAGGTCGGACAGGGCGGCGGTGGCGCGGCTGTCGTCGGCTGCGGTCCACTCGGTGCGCCAGCCGAGCGGGAGGGTGGAGATGCTGCCGTACTCGGCGTCGTCGGGCAGCAGGGTGGTCAGGACGGTGGCGCAGTCGCGGGTGTAGTCCAGCCGGGCCTTCTCCGTCCAGCGCGGGTGGTAGACCGAGTGCTTGACCACGGGCTCGTGGAAGCCGCGGTAGGGGAAGGCGTTGAGGGTCTGCACGGCCAGCCCGCGCACGTCCAGCTCGCGGCGGAAGCGGCGCCGGGCCGCGGGGTCGGCGGCGAGGTGGCGGGCCGCGGGCGCGGGCAGCCACAGGCCCAGGCCGAGCACGTCGGCGCCCAGCTCCTCCCGGATCGGGACGCTGTAGCGGTCCAACTGCTCGACGATGCCCGCGACGGTCTCGGCCGGGTGGACGTTGGTGCAGTAGGAGATCACCGCCCACCGCCCCGCAGCACCGAGTTGCCGGAGAACGTCTCCGCCGACGGGGTGAACCCGGGCAGCTCGTCGAGCACCAGCCGCCCGCTCTGGCCGTAGAACTCGACCGGGTTGCGCCACAGCACGGTGTCCACATCGGACTCGCTGAAGCCCGCGGCCAGCATGGCTTGAGCGGTCTTCACCGTCTTCAGCGGGTCGGAGCGGCCCCAGTCGGCGGCGGAGTTCACCAGCACGCGCTCGGTGCCGTACTCCTTCAGGATGGCGACCATGCGCTCCTCGTCCATCTTGGTGTCGGGGTAGATCGAGAAGCCCATCCAGCAGCCGGACTCCTTGACCTGCTTGACCGTCACCTCGTTGAGGTGGTCCACGGCCACCCGCTCGGGCGGCAGGCCCGACTCGGCGACGACGGCCAGCGTGCGGGCGGTCCCGGCGGCCTTGTCCCGGTGCGGGGTGTGCACCAGGGCGGGCAGCCCGAACTCCGCGGCCAGCTCCAGCTGGCGGGCGAAGGCGGTGTCCTCCTCCGGGGTCATCGAGTCGTAGCCGACCTCGCCGACGGCGACCACGCCGTCCTTGGCCAGGTAGCGCGGCAGCAGGTCGAGCACCGGCGCGCACCGCGGGTCGTTGGCCTCCTTGGGGTTCAGGGCGATGGTGCAGTGGTGGCGGATGCCGAACTGGGCCGCGCGGAAGCGTTCCCAGCCGATCAGGGCGTCGAAGTAGTCGGCGAAGCTCGCCGCGCTCGTGCGGGGCTGGCCGAGCCAGAAGGCGGGCTCCACGACCGCCAGCACGCCCGCGGCGCGCATCGCCTCGTAGTCGTCGGTGGTGCGGGAGGTCATGTGGATGTGCGGGTCGAAGATCCTCATGCGCGGGCCCTTCCCAGCAGGTCGGCGGCGTCGGCCGGGACGGTGCGCCCGGCCGCTCGGCGTTCGGCGGCGTAGTCGGCCACCATGCGGATCAGCTCGTCGTCGGCCAGCTCGTCCAGCCGCGCCACCGCGCGCAGCGGGATGCCCATGAACAGGCACTTGAGCACCCCGTGGCGCCAGGCGTGGCGGTCGAGGTGGGCCGCGGCGAACGGGCCGAGCGCGGCGGCCACCAGGCGCGGGTCGTTGGTGCGCAGGGCGTCCAGCACGATCGGCACGCCGACCGACGGGTCGGTCGATGCGGCCAGCCCGCGCAGCACGCCGCGCTTCTCGGCGTCGTCGCCGTAGCGGTAGAGGTCGGCCAGCTCGCCAGCGTCCGGCAGGGCCGCGACGAGCCGCGCCCGCGCCAGGTCGTCCACCGTGCCGTGCACCCACCCCTGCGGGTCCAGCCGCGGGCGCACGGCCCCGCGGCCCACGTGGCGGCCGACGGCCGGGAACAGCGCCCGGATCGCCGCGGCGTCGGCGCGCACGGCGGCCTCGGCGTCGGCCAGCCACGGCGGGTCCAGCGCCGCGCGCAGCGCCGCGTACGACCGGCGCGCGACCTCGGGGGCGGCGTGGGAGTGCCGGGGCAGCTCGACGGCGGCCAGGCCGGTGTAGCCGACCTCGGCCAGCGCGGCCAGGGTCGCGGCCAGGTCGAGGCTGCCCGCGCCGAACTCCAGGTGCTCGTGGACGCCGGGCAGCATGTCGTCGAGCTGGACGTTGACCAGCAGCTCCCCCGCCTGCCGGATGCAGGTCGCCGCGTCGTCGGGCTCCACGGCCACGCAGTGGCCCACGTCGAGGGTGATCCCGAGCTGCCGCGGCTCGCCCAGCTCCGCGCGCAGGGTCAGCGCCTCGGCCAGGTGCTGCACGACCATCCCGGGCTCCGGCTCCAGGCCGAGGGGCACCCGGGGGTCGGCGTCGAGCAGCCGGGCTACGCCGTCGCGCAGCCTGCCCCACGCCGTGTTCTCGTCCACATCGGACACCCCCGACCAGAACGACACGCAGTCCGCGCCGAGGTCGGCGGCGATGTCGGCGGCCCGCAGCAGGAAGTCGACGCGGGGGCCGGGGTCGTCGCTGACCAGCGTCGGGTGGTGCTTGCGGGTGGGGTCGAGCAGGTAGCGGGCGCCGGTCTCCACCACGACCCGCAGCCCCAGCGCGTCCAGCCGCGCGGCGACCCGCTCGACCTCGGCGGCCAGGTTCGGGCCGAACGGGTCGAGGTGGTGGTGGTCGAGGGTCAGGGCGACCCCGGTGTAGCCGAGGTCGGCGATCACCGCCAGCGCGTCGTGCAGCCGGTGGTTGGCGAACCCGTTGGTGCCGTAGCCGAGCTCGAAGGTCATGTCGGTCCCACCTTCCGCGACAGCCTGCGGGCCAGCGGCAGCGCGCCCGCCACCACCAGCGCCGACCGGATGGATCCCGCGCGGGCGGCCAGGGCCGACTGCAGCGGCACCATCCCGTGGATGCCCGCCTTGGTCGCCCCGCGCACGGCGGCGGCGCTGGGCTCCCGGGCGGCCGCGAGCTGCGCCGACCCGACGAACCCGGCGTAGGCCGCCGCCCCGGCCGCGCCGAGCAGCCGGTGCCGCAGCGACGCGGCCCGGCCGGTGGCCGCCACCAGCGCGGCGGCGGCGGTCGTGGCGACCGCGCCCCTGGCTGCGGCGGGCGGGGCGCCGTGCACCTCGCCGGTGGACAGCACCGTCACGCCGAGGGTGTGCCCGCCGAGCGCCAGCGCGGCGGGCAGCGCGGCCCGGCCGCCGCCCATGAGCACGTCCAGCCCCCGGCAGGCGGCCATCGCCGCGGGGCCGGCGGGCGTCGACTTGAGCACCGTGTCGTAGGCCCACACCGCCGCGGCCAGCGGCACCGCGACCTTCAGCCGTCCGGCCGCGGCGGCGAGCCCCAGTCCGATGGCGGTGAGCCCCGCGGCCACGCCCAGGGCCGCGCCCGGCCGCACCCGCCCGGACGGGATCGGCCGCTCCGGCCGCTCGACGGCGTCCAGCGCGCGATCCGACCAGTCGTTGAGCGCCATCCCGGCCCAGTACAGCGCCACCGACGCCGCGGGCAGCGCCAGCCGCCGCCCGCGCAGCCCGGCGCCGAACGCGGCCCCGGCCACGGTGTCGCCGAGCACGGTCAACGCCGCGGGGGCGCGCACGAGTTCGACGTAGGCCCCCAACGAGGACCGTGCAGATGCGCGGGCAGACCCGTTGCGCGCGTTCATCGCGGCCTGCCCAGGGATCGGGCCCACTCGGTCAGGGCGGCGCTCTGGTGGTCGAGGCGGTGTTCGGTGGAGCCCAACGGGTCCTTGAAGAAGAAGCCCAGCTCCGGCACCACCCCGGACCGCCCGGCGGCGTGGGCCGCGGCCAGCAGGCGGGCCAGGTCCAGCACCAGGGGGGCGGCCAGCGAGGAGTCCAGGCCGGTCCAGGTGAACTGCAGGCTCATCCGGGCCCCGAGGAAGCCCTCGAACGACACGTGGTCCCAGGCGATCTTGCGCTCGCCCAGGTCCGGCACGTTGTCGATGTGCAGCGGCGCGGCGACCGGGCCGCCGAGCAGCGCGGCGAGGCCGTCGGCCTTCGAGCGCAGCTTGCTCTGCGCGTGCGCCGGGTCGGACAGGGTGGCGCCGTCGCCGCCGCCGAGCAGGTTCGTGCCCGACCACGACAGCACCCGCAGCGCGCGGTCGGTGAACATCGGGGCCAGGGCGGTCCGCAGCAGGGTCTCCCCCGTCTTGCCGTCGCGCCCGGCGTACGGCACGGCCCGCTCGCGGGCGAGCTCGTCCAGCGCGGGCAGCGCGACGCCGGTCGACGGGGTGAAGTCCGCGTAGGAGCAGCCCGCCGTCAGCGCGGCGAAGGCGACGACGCTGCTCGGCGGCAGCACGGCCGCCGCCGGGTCGGCCAGGGCCGAGCGCAGCGCGGCCAGGTCGGCGAACTCCGGCGCCTGCGGCACCGGCGCCTCGGTGGAGGCCACGTTGACCACCACCACCCGCGCCAGGCCGTGCTCGGCGCGGAAGGCGGTGAGGTCGGCGGCCAGGCGGCGCACCGCGAGCTCCTGGGGCCCGCGGTGCGTCGCCGGGTGGTAGCCGTCGCGGACCTCCGCGTCGGCGGCGCGGAGGGCGGGGGCGATGGGGCCCAGCAGGTGGTGGGGCAGCAGACCGGCCTTGGCCAGGTCCTCGGCCCGCTTCCCGTACGGGGTGGGCACCAGGTCGTGCCCGCCGACGACGATGTCGTCCCAGGCGGCGAGCTCGACCCCGGCCAGCCGCTCGCTGACGCAGCCGGTCGGCGGCACGAGCCCGGCGCGCAGCGCGGCCAGGCCGCACACCGCCGTGGTCGCCACCGACCCGCGGGCGCCGACGAGCCAGAGCCCGATGCGTTCGGCCGTCATCGCCGCACCTCCCGGTTCCCGCTGCGGGCCCCGGGCGCGGCCCGGTGACCGGCGGTCGGCACTGCAGGCGCCATCGCCTTCCCCTTTCCGCTGGCGGTCGCCGGGGAGCCCCGATGCCCCCCGGCGACCGTCGGACAACTACTGGCGGCCGGACCTCCTGCCGTCGGAGGCGCCGGTCAGCACGCCGAGCACGTGGTCGGCGTCGCGGGTGAGCACGTCGCGGACCGCCCGGTCGGCCACCGAGGCGAGCTGGCGCTTGAACTTCTCCAGCTCGCGCGCGGCCTTGCGGTCGTCGCCGCCCGCCTCGGCCTTGCGCACCTTGGCCAGCTGCTTGGACAGGTCCTTGTACTCCTTGGCCGTCAGGCGGTTGCTCGCCTTGAAGCGGTCGAGGAGCTGGCCCATGTCGCGCAGCGAGGTGGTCGTGGCGAACGGGATGCGGCTGACCGTGCGGTTGCCCGCGTTGTCGACCGCGGTCACGACCAGCTCGTGGGTGCCCAGGCGCAGCGTGTGCAGGGCCACCAGGTCGCCGGAGTCGATCGCGGCCCCGTCGAGGCGGCCGGTCACCGAGCGCAGCCCGGAGGTCTCGTCCGCGCCGGTCCAGGTCACCACCAGGTCGGTGGCGTCGCCGTAGACCCGGCCCGCGGCGATGCCGGAGACCAGCAGGGTCGGCGCCGTGGCGTCGATCTTGATGGTCGCGGCCTTGTCGACCTCGGCGTTGCCCGCGGCGTCGCGGCTGCGGTAGAGCAGCGTGTGCTCGCCGTCGCCGGACACCGAAACCGGTCCGCTGTAGGCGGTCCACGGGCCGCCGTCGAGGCTCCACTCGGTGGCGGCGACGCCGGAGACCTCGTCGGCCGCGGTGAGGGCCACCGCGACGGCCGAGTCGCTCCAGTCGGCGTCGAACTCCGCGGTGGTCAGCGGCGCGGTCGCGTCGACCTTGACCTCGACGGTCTTGGTCTGCTCGACGTTGCCCGCGGCGTCGGTCGAGCGGTACTCGACCGCGTGCACGCCCTCACCCAGCACGAACGGCTCGGTGTAGCGCTGCCACTGCCCGCCGACCCGGTACTCGGTGGTGCCGGGCTCGGAGGCGGCCAGCGTCACCGCGACCGGCGCGGTGGTGTGCCAGCCGGACGCGGCCGGGGCCGGGTCCGTGGTCGCCGTGGTGCTCGGCGCGGTGATGTCGAGCTCCTTGATCCGCACGTTGCGGAACCACACGTCGTCGCCGTTGCCGTGGTTCTGCAGGCCGATGTGGCCCTGGGTGAGGTCGCGGGCCGGGTCGGTGCTGGTGAACTCGTTGATCAGCGCGCCGTTGAGGAACACCTTGATCTTCTGGCCGGTCACGGTGATCTCGTAGGCGTTCCACTGGCCCGGCGGCTTGAGCGCGGCGTCGCGGGCGGCGATGTCGGCGCTCTGGAACGAGTAGATCGATCCCGTGGTGCGGTCGGGCGCGTCGGTGGCGTCGATCTGGATCTCGTAGCCGGTGTTCACCGCGACCCACGGGTCGTCGCCCGGGTCGGGGAAGCCGACGAACACCCCGGAGTTGTCGTCGCCCGCCATCTTCCAGTCCAGGCGCAGGCTGTAGGCGTTGAACTCCTCCGGGAACCAGAGCAGGCCCATCCCGCCGACCGAGCGCATCGAGCAGTTGTCCTGCGCGAACGAGCCCGGACCGGCCATGCGCCACGCCTTCAAGGCGGCCGCGGTGCCGTCGTAGAGGCTGCGGTAGCCCTCCTCCGGCGTCTGCGGCTGGCAGGACCGCGTGAGCGTGCCCGCGAAGACGATCGTGTCGACGTCGAACAGCGCTTCGGGGCCTGCGCCCTTGAACACGAAGTACAGCCGGTGCGCGCCGCCCGGGTCGGTCACCGGGGCGGGCGGCAGGTTGGCGTAGGTGCGCCACCCGCCGGTGTTGCCCACCGCGACCGTCTGGAGCAGCCGGCCGTCCGGGCTGTCGGCGCGGACCTCGATGGTGCCGCCTGCCGCGTTGGACGCCACCCGGTAGCCGATGCCGGTCACCTGGGCCAGGTCCATGCCGTCGAAGGCGATCCAGTCGCCGTTGTGCACGTCGCCGACCTGGCGGCCGTCCTGCGCCGCGGCGTCGTCGAACAGGTTGACGCCCTGCATCTCGTCGTAGGACTCCGCGGGCACCAGCGTGCGCGGGGCGACCTCGCCGGTGTGGAAGCGGATCTCATCGATGTCGAACAGCCCGCCCGAGCCGGAGCCCTTGAACACCAGGTACAGCGGGTGCGTGCCCGCGACCGGGGTGATCGGCGCGACCGGGATGTCGGCGTAGGTCTCCCAGCCGCCGGTGTTGCCGATGGCGACCGACTGCACCAGCGGGCCGTCGGGCGCGCCGGAGCGCACCTCCATGATCCCGCCCGCGCCGCCGGAGGACACCCGGTAGCCGATGCCGCCGACCCCGGCGAGGTTCACCGGGTCGAACATGATCCAGTCGCCGTTCTCGATGTAGCCGACGCGCTTGTTGCCCGCCGCGCCACCGGCCTCGACGACCTGGACGCCGCTCTGCGTGGTGAAGAACTCCGCCTGCTTGGTCTTCGGCTGCAGGACCACCTCGTCGGAGCCGGTCAGCGGGCCGGACTCGCCGCCGCCGTCGGTGTAGGAGGCGTTGATGACGCCGAAGATGTTGGCGTCGGCCCCGTGCCCGCCGTCGGTGGGCGTGGCGATCGTGCCCTCGCAGCCGGTCTCCCGCGACAGCGGGTGGCCGTGGCTGTCGTGGCCGAGGATGTACTCCACGGTCACCTTCGAGCAGTCGATCTCCCCGTCCTCGGGGTCGGTCACGGTGACCGAGAACGGCACCTGGTCGCCGAAGGCGAACACCGTGCCGTCGGCGGGCGCGTTGATCTTCACCGTCGGCGCGGTGTTGCCGACGTTGATGACCACCGTCGCCGAGCCGGTCAGCCCGGTCGGGTCGGTGACCGACAGCTTGGCGCTGAACTGGCCGATGGCGGTGTAGGTGTGGGTGACCGGCCCGGCGGTGGTCGAGTCGGTCGTGCCGTCGCCGTCGAAGTCCCAGGCGTAGCTCAGCTCGGGGCCGTCCTCGTCGGCGGTGCCCGCCGGGTCGAAGTTCACCGTCAGCGGAGCGGGACCGGAGGTCTTGTCCGCCTTGAGCTTGGCGACCGGGGTGTGGTTGCCGCGGGTGTAGTCGATCCGGTAAACCGCCGAGTCGGGCGCGCCGCCGAAGTAGCCGCTGCCGTAGTCCAGCACGTACAGCGAGCCGTCCGGGCCGAACTCCAGGTTCATCGGCCGGGTCAGCTCCATCGAGTTGAAGAACGGGGTGATCGCCCCGCGCTCCCCGTCGGGGCCGACGTCGATGGTCTTGATCCAGCCGCGGTCCCACTCGTAGGCGAAGTTCTTGCCGTCGAAGAACTCCGGGAACTTGGTGACCACGTCGAGCTCGGGGTCGAAGTTGTAGGTGGGTCCGCCCATCGGGGACTCACCGCCGGTGCCGAACTCCGGCACCGAGCCGCCGTCGTAGGGGATCCAGGCTGGCTGGGCGGGCGGCAGGTCGACCAGACCGGTGTTGTTCGGGCTGGTGTTCTTGGGCGCCGCGCAGTCGAAGGGCTGCCCGGAGGTCCCGGTGGCGAAGTCGTAGTCCACGAACGGCTGGTTGTCGCCGATGCAGTACGGCCACCCGAAGTTGCCCGGGCCCTTGATCAGGTTGAACTCGACGGTGCCGCCGGGGCCGCGGGCGGGGTTCGCCGAGCCCGCGTCCGGGCCGTAGTCGCCGAGGTGGATCCAGCCGGTGGCCTTGTCCACGGCGAAGCGGAACGGGTTGCGGAAGCCCATCGCGTAGATCTCGGGCCGGGTCTTGGCCGTGCCCTCGGGGAACAGGTTGCCCGCGGGGATGCGGTAGCCGCCGTCCTCGTCGACCTTGATGCGCAGGATCTTGCCGCGCAGGTCGTTGGTGTTGCCCGAGGAGCGCTGCGCGTCGTAGGCCGGGTTGCGGGTGGCGCGCTCGTCGATCGGGGTGTAGCCGTCGGAGGCGAAGGGGTTGCTGTCGTCGCCGGTGGACAGGTACAGGTTGCCCTGGGCGTCGAAGTCGATCTCACCGCCCGCGTGGCAGCAGATGCCGCGGTCGGCGGGGATCTGCAGGATGCGCTGCTCGCTGGCGACGTCGAGCACGCCGTCCTCGGTCAGCTTGAACCGGGAGAGCTGGTTGTGGCCCTGGTAGGGGGCGAAGTCCGCGGCGGTGCCGTCGGTCGGCGCGTCCCCGGGCGGGGTGTCCAGCGGCGGGGCGTAGTACAGGTACACCCAGCGGTTCTCCGCGAAGTCCGGATCGATGGCGACGCCCTGCAGGCCGTCCTCGTCGTGGTTGTAGACGGGGACGCGCCCGGCCAGCGTGGTCGTGGCCTCCGGGGTGGTCAGCCAGACCCGCCCGTCGCGGGAGGTGTGCAGGACCTTGCGGTCGGGCAGCACGGCCAGCGCGATCGGCTCGCCGGTCTTCTCCTGGCCGCGGGCCAGCGTCACCTGGTCGAAGTCGGCGTCGGTCGGCGGGGCGTCGGGGTCGGGGGCGCAGTCGGCCGAGGCCAGGCCCGCGGCGTAGCGGATGCCGCCGAGCAGGTGCTGGCGGAAGGCCGGGTCGGCGAAGGACTCCTTGGTGTGGCCCATCCCGGTGTACCAGGAGCGGCCCGCCGCCACGTTCTGGCACCACGCGATGGGGTGGTCGCCGCTGGGGTCGGTCGGGGTGTAGCTGGTCTCGTCCAGCGCGGCGAGGACCTTGACCCGCCCGCGCGGGTTGGACTGGTAGCTGTACCACTCGTCGGTGCGGGTCCAGGTGGCGGGCAGGTGCGCCGTCGACGGGTGGTCGTGGTCCTCGACCAGCACGTCGGCCTGCTGGATCTGCGGGTGGGACTTGAAGTAGGAGCCCACCAGCTCGCCGTACCACGGCCAGCTGTACTCGGTGTCGGCCGCGGCGTGCACGCCCGCGTACCCGCCGCCGCCGTCGATGTAGCGCTCGAAGGCGGCCTGCTGGGTGGGGTTGAGCACGTCGCCGGTGGTGGACAGCCAGATGACGGCGGCGTACTTGGCCAGGTTCTCGTCGGTGAAGGCGGCCGCGTCCTCGGTCGCGTCGACCTCGAAGCCGTGCTCGGCGCCGAGCTGGGTGATGGCCGCGATGCCCTCGGGGATGGAGTCGTGGCGGAAGCCCGCGGTCTTGGAGAAGACCAGCACGTGCGCGCCGTGGGCGGAAGCCGGGGCCGCGGTGAGCACCAGGCCGCTCAGCCCCGTGGCGAACGCGAGCGCGGCTATGCCCGCCCGCAGAGGACCTCTCTTGCCTTGCACAGTTACGCTCTCCTTGTTCTCAGCAGTGGGAACGTCGGGAAGGGCCTAGCGCTCCTTTCTCGTTCGATGCCGCAGCCCCCGGCCCGCACGCCGGGGGCTGCGGCGCCATCGGTCAGCCTGCCGCCGCCCCGGTCATCTCGACCTGGCCAGCGCCGACCGGCGTCCACACCGAACCGCCCGCCGCGCTGGCCTCCACCGCGGCGAGCACGCGCTGCACGCGCAGCCCGTCGGCGAACCCGGGGGCCGGGTCGGTCCCGGCGGCGATCGCGGTCAGCAGGTCGGCGACCTCGTGGGTGAAGGTGTGCTCGTAGCCGAGCAGGTGGCCCGGCGGCCACCACGCGCCCACGTACGGGTGCTCCGGCTCGGTGACCAGGATCCGGCGGAACCCGGCCTCGGGGCCCGCGTCGTCGCCGTCGTAGAACCGCAGCTCGTTCATGGACTCGAAGTCGAAGGCGATGCTGCCGCGGCTGCCGTTGACCTCCAGCCGCATCGCGTTCTTGCGGCCCAGCGCGTAGCGGGTCGCCTCGAACGAGCCCAGCGCGCCGCCGGAGAACCGGGCCAGGAACAGCGCGGCGTCGTCGACGGTGACCTCGTCGTGGGCGCCGCCGCCGGACGGGCGGCTGCGCACGAAGGTCTCCGCGATCGCCGACACCCCGCTGATCTCCTGGCCGGTCACCCACTGGGCGGCGTCGACGATGTGCGCGCCGAGGTCGCCGAGCGAGCCCGAGCCCGCCTTGTCCTTGCGCAGCCGCCAGGTCATCGGCGCGCTCTCGTCGGCCAGCCAGTCCTGCAGGTACACCGCGCGCACGTGCCGGATCTCGCCGAGGCGGCCGTCGGCGACGAGCTGCCTGGCCAGGCCGAGGGCGGGGACGCGCCGGTAGTTGAACGCCACCATCGAGCGCACGCCCCGCGCCGCGGCCGCCGCCGCGGCCTCGGCCATCGCCTCGGCCTCGGCGACGGAGTTGGCCAGCGGCTTCTCGCACAGCACGTGCTTGCCCGCCGCCAGCGCCGCCAGCGCGATCTCGGCGTGGGTGTCCCCCGGGGTGCAGATGTCGACCACCTGCACGTCCGCCCGCTCCACCACCGCCCGCCAGTCGGTCTCCACCGCGGGCCAGCCCAGCCGCGCCGCCGCGTCCCGGGTCCGGGCGCCGTCGCGGCCGCACAGCACCGCCAGCCGCGGCGCCAGCGGCACCGGGAAGAACCGGTGCACGGTGCGCCACGCCTGGGAGTGCACGGCGCCCATGAAGGCGTGCCCGATCATCCCGATGCCGATTTCCCCTGTCATCCCTCGCCCTCCGTCATCTCCCGCACTCCCAGCTCGGCGTCCACTCAGGAATCGAAGCCCACGTCCATGTACTGGTCGACGTTCTCCTTGGTGACGACCGCGGAGTAGGTGGTGATGGACGCCGGGATCTCGTGCTCGGCCAGGTCGCCGATGCCCTTGCTCTGGCCGAGCAGGCGGGCCAGCGCGATCGCCGAGGAGGCCATCGACGGGCTGTAGAGCACGGTCGCCTTGACGACGCCGGAGTCGGCCTTGATCAGGTCCATCATGTTCCGCGACCCCGCGCCGCCGACCATGATGAACTCGTCGCGGCCGGCGCTGTCGATGGCGGCCAGCACGCCGATGCCCTGGTCGTCGTCGTGGTTCCACAGCGCGTCCAGCTTGGGCGCGCCCTGCAGCAGGTTGGCCGTCTGCTGCTCGCCGGACTCGGGGGTGAACTGCGCGGCCACCCGCGGCCCGACCTTGAAGCCGTGCCCGGCCAGCGCGTCGGCGAAGCCCTTGCTGCGCTGCTGGGTCAGCGGCAGCGAGTCGATGCCCGCCACCTCGCCGATGATCGGGTTGGCGACGTTCTTGGCCTTCATCTGCTCGGCGATGTAGTTGCCCGCGTTGACGCCCATCCGGTAGTTGTCGCCGCCGATCCACGTGCGGTAGGCCAGCGCGGTGTCGAAGACCCGGTCGACGTTGATCACCGGGATGCCCTTGTCCATGGCCTGCTTGCCGACCGCGGTGAGCGCGTTGCCGTCGAAGGGCAGGATGACCAGCACGTCGACCCCGGCGTTGATCAGCGTCTCGACCTGCGCGATCTGCTGGTTGACGTCGTTGGTGCCCTCGGTGGCGTTGAAGGTGACCTCGGGGAAGCGCTCGGCCTGGGCGCGGGCGTTCTTGGTCATGGCCGCCATCCAGCCGTGGTCGGCGGCGGGCGCGGAGAAGCCGATGGTGACGGGCGAGCCGGGGGCGCTGTTGGCCCCGGTCTGGCCCGCGACGGCTGCGGTGTTGTCGGTCAGGGCCGCGTTGGACGTGCAGCCGACCAGGACCGCGGTCGCGCCGACGGCGGAGGAGCCCCACAGGAACTTGCGGCGGTCGAACGAGGGCATGGCGAATCTCCAGCAGGTGTGTGCGGGTGGGGGGTGGGCCGAGGTCAGGTCTTGTCGGCGCTGCGCCGGGCGGTGGTGCGCTGCAGCAGGACCGCGGCGACGATGATCACGCCCTTGGCGATGTTCTGGACGTCGGTGTCGAGGTTGTTCTGGGTGAAGATGCTGTTCAGCACGGTGAAGATCAGCACGCCGATGAGGGTGCCGATCAGGCTGCCGCGCCCGCCGCTGAGCAGGGTGCCGCCGATGACGACCGCCGCGATCGCGTCCAGCTCGTAGAACATGCCGTTGGTGGAGGCGCCGGAGGTGGTGCGGGCGACGACCATGATCGCGGCGATGCCGCAGCAGAGCCCGGCGATGCCGTAGACCAGCGCGGTGTGCCGCTTGACGTTGATGCCCGCCAGCCGCGCGGCCTCGGCGTTGCCGCCGACGGCGAAGGTGCGCCGCCCGAAGGTGGTGCGGTTGAGCACGACCCAGCCGACGGCGAAGACCAGCGCCAGCATCCAGATCAGGATGGGCACGCCGAGCAGGTCGCCGCGGAAGAAGTCGGTGAACCCGGTCTCGCTGACCACCTGGGTGCGCCGCCCGGAGATGCGCTCGGCCAGGCCGCGCGCGGAGGCGTACATCGCCAGGGTTGCGATGAACGGCACTATCTTCCCGTAGGAGATGAGCACCCCGTTGACCAGGCCGCAGGCCAGGCCGACCAGCAGCGCGCAGAGCACCATCACCACGGGGCCGTAGGACTGCGTGGCCAGGGTCGTGGCCCACACGCTGGCCAGCGCGACGATCGAGCCGACCGACAGGTCGATGCCGCCGCTGATGATCACGAACGTCATGCCGACGCTGACCACGCCGATGGCCGCCGCCAGGCGCAGCATGGTGGAGATGTTGGCCTCGGTCAGGAAGCTCTCCGGCTTCGTGGCGTACCCGACGATGCACAGCACCACCAGCACGCCCAGCAGCCCGGCCAGCCGCAGGTCCAGCCTGCTCGCGGGTCTGCTCGGCGGCTGCGGAGCCGGGGACTCCGCCCGCACCGCCGTCTGCTCGGGCGCGGCCATCAGATCGCCTCCTCGGGGTCGAGGGCGTGCGTGCTGCCCTCCATGACTAGATCCAGAACCGCGGCCTCGGTGAGGTCGGCGGCGGGCCGGTCGGCGACCACGTGGCCCTCGCGCAGCACCAGCACCCGGTCGGCGAGGCCGAGCACCTCGGGCACCTCGCTGGAGACCAGGACCACGGCGACGCCGGACGCGGCCAGTTCGCGGATGAGCCGGTAGAGCTCGGCGCGGGCGCCGACGTCGACGCCGCGGGTGGGCTCGTCCAGCAGCAGGACCCGGCAGCCGTGCACCAGCCAGCGGGCCACGACGGCCTTCTGCTGGTTGCCGCCGGAGAAGGTGCCGACCAGCCTGCGCGGGTCGGCCGGGCGCAGCTCCAGCCGCTCCAGCGTCGCCTTGGCGTCGCGGTGCTCGCGGGCGCGGTCGAGGTAGCCCGCGGTGCTGTAGGCGGGCAGGCTGGCCAGGGTCACGTTGTGGGCCAGCGGCAGGTCCAGCAGCAGCGCCTGGCTCTTGCGCTCCTCGGGGGCCAGGCCGACGCCCGCCCGGACCGCGGCGGGCACGCTGCCCGGCCGCAGCCGCCTGCCGTCGACGGCGACCTCGCCCCGGTCGGGCTTGCGCGCGCCCGCGATGGTCTCCAGGATCTCGCTGCGGCCCGCGCCGACCAGACCGGCGATGCCGACGATCTCCCCGGCGTGCACGCTGAAGCCGACGTCGGCGAACTCGCCCTTGCGGGACAGGCCGGACACCCGCAGGACCTCGGTCTCGGGGTCCACTGTGGATTCGTCGCGCTGCGGGAAGACGGTCTCGACCTTGCGGCCGGACATGAGGTCGACGAGGTCGGAGGTGGGGGTGTCGGCGGGCAGGCCGGTGGCGACCGTGCGGCCGTCCTTGATCACCGTGACCCGGCTGCCGATGCGCCGGATCTCCTCCAGCCGGTGGGAGATGTAGACGATGGCCACGCCGTCGGCGGTCAGCTCGGCGACGATGCGGAAGAGGTTGTCCACCTCGTCGGAGGCCAGCGCGGCGGTGGGCTCGTCCATGACGATCAGCCGGGCGTCGTGGGCCAGCGCCCTGGCCATCGAGACCAGCTGCTGGCCCGCCGCGGAGAGGGAGCCGACCGGGCGGTCGGGGTGGATCTCCGGGTGGCCGAGCCTGCGCATGAGCGCGGCGGCCGCGGTGCGCGCGGCGCCCTTGCGGGTGAAGCCGAACCGGGCGGGCTCGTGGCCGAGGAAGACGTTCTCGGCGACGGAGATGTCCGCGACCAGGTCCAGCTCCTGGTACATCGTGGCCACGCCCAGCCGCAGCGCGGCGACCGGCGACGACAGCCGCACCGGCTGCCCCTGCCAGCGGATCTCGCCCTCGTCGGGCTGGTGGGCCCCGGCCAGCACCTTGATCAGCGTCGACTTGCCCGCGCCGTTCTGGCCGAGGAGGCAGTGCACCTCGCCCGGCTCGACCACGAGGTCGACCCCGTCGAGCGCCCGCACGCCGGGGAAGCTCTTGCCGATCCCCGTCATCGCCAGCAGCACAGCGGCCTCCCTTGTGTGGCTGACCTCACGGGCGGCAGCCTGATTCACCAGGGATATTGCTCGCAATAGTCCGAAGAGAGTAGCGATCGACCGCAACTTTTGCTGACAATCAACAAAAGTGTGCGTCCAACAGCCGAAACTTGTCTTCGGTTGTGCCGTATCTGGGGGTGTGGCGAGTTTGTGACTGTCATCTTTGTGCCACCCGGCGGGCGCGCGTCAGCCGCGCGGGGGCCTGCTCAGGCGGTGAAGACGCGCTCGGTCGCCGACCACGCGGCGCCGATGACGCCCGCCTGGTCGCCGAGCTCGGAGAGGACGATGGGCAGGTTGCCGGTGGCCAGCGGCAGCGACCTCCGGTAGACGGCGCTGCGCACCTCGGCGAGCAGCGCGTGCCCGAGCCGGGACACGCCGCCGCCGATGACCACCATGCCCGGGTTGAGGAAGCTGACCAGCGAGGCGACGACCTGCCCGAGCCGCCGCCCGCCCTCGCGGACCAGGCTGGCCGCGGCGAAGTCGCCCGCCGCGGCGGCGGCGCCCACGTCGCGGGCGGTCAGCGTGCCGTTGGCGGCCAGGACCTCGGCCAGCGCGGACGAACGGCCGGTCCGCGCCAGCGCGAGCCCGTCGCGGGCCAGGGCCGCGCCGCCGAAGAACGCCTCCAGGCAGCCGACCTCCCCGCAGGCGCAGGGCGGCCCGAAGTCGTCCAGCCGCACGTGCCCGATGTCCCCCGCACTGCCCGCGACCCCGCGGTAGACCCGTCCACCCACGACGATCCCGCACCCGATCCCGGTGCCCACCTTGACGAAGATGAGGTCGTCGAGGCTGCGTGCGACGCCTGCGTGCCGCTCCCCCAACGCCATGACGTTGACGTCGTTGTCCACGGTGACCGGACACCCCAGCGCCCCGGCCAGCTCGTCGCGCACGGGGTAGCGGTCCCATCCGGGCATGATCGGCGGCGCAACCGGCATGCCGTCCCGGAAGCTCACCGGCCCGGGCAACCCGATCCCGGCCCCGATGAGCCTGCCCGGCGCCCGCGCCACCGTCCGCTCCGCGAGCTCCCGCACCCGCCGCAGCACCTCCACCGGCCCCAGCCGGACCTCGCACTCCTCGCTGTCGGCCGCCAGCACCTCGCACCGCCCATCGGTCACCGCGACGCTGATCGACGTCGCCCCGATGTCAACCCCGATGACCCGCAGATCCCCCGCCAACTGCACCAACGTCGACCGCCGCCCACCCCGGCTCGCCGCAGGCCCACCCACGGCCACCAACCCGTCCTCGATCAACCGCCCAAGCTCCCCCGCCAACCGAGCCCGAGGCAACCCCAACCGCTCCCCCAACGCCACCCGCGACAAAGCCCCCTCATCCCGCAACACCCCCAACATCCGCCCCTGCTCCACCGACCCCACCCGAACCCGCCGCCCACCCATACCCACCTCCACCAACCCCATCTACTCGACGCCGCACATTGAACACCCAAAGGGCCACCCCCCATCAGCCAACCAAGCCCAATTCCCGCTCCACCACACCCACGCCGAGCACCCCGACATCAGAACGTCCAGCCCCACCGAATCTCGCACCCCATCTCAACCCTCACCGAACCCGGCACCACAACCCAGGCCGCAGTGGACCGGGCACCACAACCAAGCCCACTGCACCCGGCACCGCAACCCAAACCCGGTGAACCCGGCCCACAAACCAAGTCCAACACCACAGCCAAGCCCCACTGAACTTGGCACTACAACCAAGCCCCGCCGAACCCGGCACCACAATCCAAGCGGCGACGAACCGGCGCCAACTCACGCCTCACCGAAACCGGCACCACGGCTCAAACCTCTCCCAGCCCGAGCCACGCGCAGAAGATGGCCGTGTCCATTCCAGATGGTCAGCCCATCCGAACGGCCCGCCCAGATGATCGGAACATCTGAATGCCGACCCCAGATGATGTGACCATCTGGAGTGGAATCCGAGATGACGTGACAATCCCGATCGTTCCTCTGGACCCGAACACCGCCTACCGAACGGATGATCCGATCATATGAATAGCGTCCCAGATGATCGGATCATCTGGGACGCGAGTTCAGATGGCCGCATCATCTGGGGTGATGAGCTCAGATGCCCGGGCCAGCTGGGTAGCAAGCTCAGATGACCAGGTCATCTGGATGACAACTTCAGATGCTCGGGTCATCTGGGTGACAAGTTCGGATGCTCGGACCATCTCAATGGCGGTTCAGATGCGCGGATCATCTCGGTGCGCAGATTCAGATGCGCCGATCATCTGAGCGGTAGGTCAGATGGGCGGACCATCTGGGGCAAGGTCAGTTGGGTGGATCATCTGCGGGCGAGGACAGATGGGTCATCTGGGTGGGTCAGATCGCGGCGGCGGCGACTGGTTGGGGGAGGACGGTCATGTGGGGGGTCAGGGTGGGCCAGACGAAGGTGGTGGCGCCCCAGGTGAGGCCGCCGCCGAAGGCGGTCAGGAGGAGGCGGTCGCCTGCGTGGAGGGCGCCGTCGAGGGAGGCTTCGGCGAGGAGGACGCCGATCGAGGCCGCTGCCGTGTTGCCCATGTGATCCACATTGGACACCGTCTGCGCGTCGCGGAGGCCGAGGCGTTCGCCGACGGCTACGGAGATTCGGTTGTTTGCCTGGTGGGGGACGAACTTGTCGACGTCGGCCATCGACAGGCCCGCCTTGACCATCGCCTCCTGCGCGGAGGCCGCCATCCGCTCCACCGCATGCCGGTAGACCTCGCGGCCGCGCATCCGGAAGAAGTGGTCCTCCGGCGGGGCGATCGTGCCCGCGGAGCGCTGGCGGGAGCCGCCCGCCGGGATCTGGATGAGGTCGGACAGGCTGCCGTCGCTGCCCAGCACGATCGGCCCCACCGCGCCGGGCTCGTCGGGGGTGCCCGCCCGCAGCACGAGCGCCCCGGCGCCGTCGGCGAAGATGACCGCCGTGCTGCGGTCGCGCGGGTCCAGGATCGTGGAGAACGCCTCGGCGCCGATCATCAGCACCGTCGAGGCGTTGCCCGCGGCGATCAGCCCCACCGCGCTGGCCAGGCCGTAGAGGAACCCGGTGCACACCGCGTTGACGTCGTGCGCGGAGATGCCCGTCATGCCCAGCCGGGTCGCCACCTCCGGGGCCGTGGCCGGGCACAGCCGGTCCGGCGTCGTCGTGGCGACGACCACGGCGTCGACCCGGTCCAGGCCCGCCGAGCGCAGGGCCAGCGCGCCCGCCTCGACCGCCAGGTCGCCGGTGGACACCCCCGGGTCCACCCACCGGCGGGAGGCGATGCCGGTGCGCGAGCGGATCCACTCGTCGGAGGTGTCCAGGTACACCGCGAGGTCGTCGTTGGTGACGACGCGGGGCGGGATGGTGGCGCCCACCCCGGTCACGACGGCGGCGGTCATCGGGCGGCTCCCATGGGTTCCTCCTCCAGGGCGAACGGGTGGGCCTGCCGCTCCGGCAGGCTGCGCAGGTCCCCGTCGTGCAGTTGTCCGGCGAAGCTGAGCAGCGGCAGCCCGTCCCCGGGCACCCCGGTGACGACCTCGGCGACGAGCAGGTAGTGGTCGCCCGCGGTGGTGACCGTGCGCACCTGGCAGCCGAGGCGGGCCAGCGAGCCGTCGATCAGCGGGGCGCCGCTGAACCCGTCGGGCAGCCACTCCACGCAGTCGAACTGGACCAGGCCGGGCGGGCGGCGCGGGTCGGCGAACCAGCTGGCCAGCGCGGCCTGCTCGGCGCTGAGGATGTTGACGGCGAAGCGCGCGCCCACCGCGCCGACGAGGTCGGCGAACCGCGAGCCCGTGCCCAGGCAGATCGCCAGCAGCAGCGGTTCCCGCGACACCGCGCTCACCGAGCTGACGGTGGCCCCGTGGGCGCGCTCGCCGTCGCGGTAGGTGAGCACGGCGACGCCGGAGGCGAGCTTGCGCAGCGCGGCCCTGGCCTGGGGGATCATGCCGCCTCCGCGTGGTACAGGAAGATCATCTCGGCGGTGAGCGCCGCGCCCTTGACCGCCTCGACCTCGACCGAGACGCCCAGGGTGACCTCGGTGTAGCCCTTGGGCCGCTGGCGCACCTCGGCCAACCGGACCGCACCCCGCACCCGGGAGCCGACCGGCACCGGCTTGCCGATGCGCACCTTGTCGAAGCCCTTGTTGATGATCAGGTCGGCGCCCTCGACGGCGAAGGTGTCGGTGACCATCGCGGGCAGCATCGACAGCGTCAGCATGCCGTGGGCGATCGGCCCGCCGAACGGGCCCGCCGCGGCCCGCTCGGGGTCGACGTGGATCCACTGGAAGTCGCCGGTGGCCTCGGCGAACTGGTCGACGACGCGCTGGGTGAGCGGGTACCAGCCGGAGACCCCGAGGTCGGCGCCCGCGTGCTCGGGCAGCTCGTGCAGCGGGATGCTCATCGGACCGCGGCGATCGCGCCGGGCTCGGCGGCCGCGGCCGCGGGCGCTGGCACCGTCCCGCCCACCGCGTGCACCCCGCCGTCGACGTGGATGACCTCGCCGGTCACCGCGGGCAGCCAGTCCGACCAGAGCGCGCACACCGCCCGGCCGACCGGGGTCGCGTCCTCCTCGTCCCAGCCCAGCGGGGCCCGCTCGCGCCAGACGCTCTCGAACACCCCGAAGCTCTTGATCGCGTTCGCGGCGATCGTGCGCAGCGGGCCGGAGGCGACCAGGTTGACCCGGATGCCCTGGGGGCCGAGCGCGTGGGCGAGGTAGCGGTTGGCGCTCTCCAGGCCCGCCTTGGCCACGCCCATCCAGTCGTAGCCGGGCCAGACCACGGTCGCGTCGAAGTC
This sequence comes from Actinokineospora sp. NPDC004072, assembly GCF_053604195.1. Taxonomy (NCBI): domain Bacteria; kingdom Bacillati; phylum Actinomycetota; class Actinomycetes; order Pseudonocardiales; family Pseudonocardiaceae; genus Actinokineospora; species Actinokineospora sp. NPDC004072. The sequence goes on from NZ_JBSGHB010000011.1 coordinate 38,165, forward strand.
CAGGCCGACGATGGAGCCGCCGGGCATCAGCGGGGCGAACGCCCTGGCCAGCGCGGCGTAGGAGTAGGTGGACACGTGCAGCGCGGTGGCGACCTGCTCCCACTCGGCGGTCAGGAAGCCGCCGTCGAGGGCGTCGGCCGGGGCATAGGCGATGGAGTGCAGGATGCCGTCGAGGCCGCCCCACTTCTCCTCGACGCGCCGCACCGCGGCGGCGATGTGCTCGGGGCGGGTGACGTCGAGTTCGAGCACCTCGGCGCCGAGGTCGTCGCCGAGGCGCTGGGTGATCCGCAGGCCGCGGCCGAACCCGCTCAGCGTGACCTGGGCGCCCTGCTCGATCGCCAGCCGCGCGGCGGCGTGCGCGATGGACTTGGTCGACACCACGCCCGTGACCAGCAATCGCTTTCCGTGAAGGAACATCGCTACCTCATCGGGGTTGACGGCTACGGCACGGCACCGATGCTCAACGCCGGGCCTGACGGTCGGTTGATGTCGGACTGACCAGGGCGGACGCATCGGGCGAAACCCGCGGCGGGACCGGTCGAATTCTGTCTACCATCAGGGTACGCCTTGCATCAGAGCACTGACACATGGAAGCATTCGTAGGCGCCAGCGGTCCGGCCGACGCCCGACCAGCCACAGGAGTTGACCATGCTGACCTATCGAATCCTCGGTCCGATCGAGGTTCAGGCAGAGGGGGAACCCGTCGAGATCAACGGGACGTTCCAGCGCACGCTGCTGGCCGCCCTGCTGGTCAACCACGACCGCCTGGTCCTGACCGACTCGCTCATCGGGGAGCTGTGGGAGCACAACCCCCCTCGAAACGCGGAGAACGCCTTACAGGCGCACATCAGCAGGCTGCGCAGGCGGCTGCGCTCCGTCGACCCCGACGAGACCGGGTCGCGGTTCCTGAGCATGCCCTCGGGCTACCGCCTCTGCCTCAACGGCGACACCTTCGACGCCGACATCTTCACCCACGCCCTGCTCGACGTGCGCGCGAACACGGCGCTGAGCCCGTACGAGATGATCACCAAGCTGCGCGACGCGCTGACCCTGTGGCGCGGCCCGACCTTCGGCGGCAACGTCGGCGGCTTCATCTGCCAGGCCGCCGCCGTCCGCTACAAGGAGTACCGCGCCGCCGCCCTGGAGCGGCTGTTCGAGGCCGAGCTGAAGATCGGCAGGCACAACGAGATCGTCGCCGAGCTGAGCGAGCTGGTGGAGAGCGAGTCGCTCAACGAGCGGCTGTGCCAGCAGCTCATGGTGGCCCTCTACCGCGGCGGCCGCCAGCGCGACGCCCTCGCGGCCTACCAGCGCATGCGCAACCGCCTGATGGACGAGCTGGGGGTCGAGCCGTCGCCGGTGCTGCAGAAGTGCCAGATGGCCATCCTCGCCCACGACCCCGCCCTGCAGCCCCGGCCCATCCCCGCCCACGTCACCGGCTGAGCGGGCCCTCCCGCCAGCCGCGCTGGTCGCGGACCACCCGCTCCAGCGCGGCTCGGAAGGCCGCGTAGGCCTCGGCCCCGACCGCGGCGCGGTGGCGCTCCTCCACGCCCGCCAGGATCGCCCGCGCCTTGGCGATCTCGTCGAGCCCGTGCGCGGTGGGGACGATCAGCTTGGCGCGGCGGTCGGCGGGGTCGGGCTCGCGGCGGACGTAGCCGAGCTCCTCCAGCTCGTCGATGATCGTGCCCACGATCTGCTTGTGCTGGCCGGACCGCCGGGCCAGCTCGGTGGCCCGGCTGCCCTCGGCGTCGAGGTAGGCCAGCACGGCGCCGTGCCGGGGCCGCACGTGCGGGTGCCCCTGCTCGGCGAGGGTCTCGAACAGCTCCTCCTGTGCTGCTCACCGAGCCGTACGTCCAGACGTTCACCGGCAAGCCCGTCGCCGACACCGCTGCGGCCGCCGAGGTGGTGCTCGCCATCGGCGCCGACAGCCGCGAGCGGGTCGACGAACTGGCCGACGCGGCGGTCGCCGCGGGCGGGCGGGTCGCGGGCGAGCCCACCAGCCCACCGTGGCCGCCCTGCGCGAGCTGATGGCCGCGCACGCCCCCGACGCCGCCGAGGTGATCGCCTACGACTCCCTCGCCTGGCGAGGCGCCAAGAACCTGGCCATCGTCAGCGCCGCCAAGACGCACATCACCTTCGCCTTCGACCGCGGCGCGGAGTTCACCGACGGCCACGGCCTGCTCCAGGGCGTCGGCAAGAAGACCAGGCACGTCAAGCTGAAGGCGCCGCAGGACATCGACCGCGACGCCCTGCGCGACTACATCACCCAGGCCGTCGCCCTGGACCGCGCGCAGGCCTAGGGCGCGGGACGGGTCCCGCGCCCTAGGCCACCCATTGATTCCCGCGTTCGGATCACTCCACAGGCGCCTCCCGCAAGGTTCCCGATTCGGTCAGGTACCGGTCGACGAAGTCCAGGCGGTGTGTCCCGGCGCGGAAGGTGGCGTGGGACATCAGCTCGCGGTGGAAGCCGATGGTGGTCGACACGCCCGCGCAGTCGAACTCGGCGAGGGCGCGGTCCATGCGGGCCAGCGCCTCCTCCCGCGAGTCGGCGTGCACGATGACCTTGGCCAGCAGCGAGTCGTAGTAGGGCGGGATCTGGTAGCCGGGGAAGCCGTGGGTGTCCACCCGCACGCCGGGCCCCGCCGGCGGCACGAACCGCTCCAGGCGGCCGAACGAGCCCGCCCAGTCGCGGGCGGCGTCCTCGGAGTTGATGCGGCACTCGATGGCGTGCCCGGACAGCGCGATGTCAGCCTGGGTGAAGGCCAGCGGCTCGCCGGACGCCACCCGGATCATCCAGGCGACCAGGTCGATCCCGCTGCGGACCTCGGTCACCGGGTGCTCGACCTGGATGCGGCTGTTCATCTCCATGAAGTAGAACTCGTCCCCGGCGACCAGGAACTCCACCGTCCCCGCGCTGCGGTACCCGGCCGCCGCCGCGCCCGCCACCGCCGCCGCGCAGATCTCCTCGCGCAGCCGCGGGCTGAGCACCGTCGACGGCGACTCCTCCACCAGCTTCTGCTGGCGGCGCTGGATCGAGCAGTCCCGCTCGCCCAGGTGCACGATGCTGCCGTGGTGGTCCCCCAGGACCTGCACCTCGACGTGCCGCGCCCCGGTGACGAAGCGCTCCAGGTAGACGCGGTCGTCGAGGAAGATGGTGCGGGCGGTCTGCTGGACCTCGGCCAGCGCGGCGGGCAGGTCCTCGGCGCGGCGCACGACCTGCATGCCCTTGCCGCCGCCGCCCGCGGCCGCCTTGAGGATGACCGGGTAGCCGATCGCCGCGGCGCGCTCCAGCGCCTCGGTCGGGCCGGACAGCGGCTCCTCGCTGCCGGAGGGCAGCGGCAGGCCTGCGGCGGCCATCGCGCGGCGGGCGTTGGTCTTGTCGCCCATCGCGGTGATGACCTCCGGCGGCGGGCCGATGAAGGTGATCCCCAGGTCCTGGCACACGGCCGCGAACTGGGCGTCCTCGGAGAGGAAGCCGTAGCCGGGGTGCACCGCGTCCGCGCCGGTCTTCTCCGCGGCGTGGATCAGGGCGGGCACGTTGAGGTAGCTGCGCGGCGACGGGCCGGGCCCGACGCACACCGCCTCGTCGGCCAGGGCGACCGCGCGCGAGTCGCGGTCGGCGGTCGAGTAGGCGATGACGCTGGGGATGCCCAGCTCGCGGCAGGCCCGGATGACCCGGACGGCGATCTCGCCGCGGTTGCAGACCAGGATCTTGTCGACCATGTCCGCCTCACGCCGGGTCGATGCGGAACAGCGGCTGGCCGAACTCCACCACGTCCCCGTCGGCCGGGTAGACCGCGCCGATGACGCCGGGGCGGTCGGCGACGACCTCGTTGAGCATCTTCATCGCCTCCACGATCGCCACCTGCTGCCCGGTCTCGACCCGGTCGCCGACCTCGACGTAGGGCGCCTTGCCCGGCCCGGGGGCGCGGTAGAAGACGCCGACGAGCGGGGCGGGCAGGTCGTGGCCCAGCGGCGGGGCCGCCTCGGGCTCGACCGCCTGCGCGGGGGCGGCGGCCACCGCGACCGCGTCGGCCGTGGGCGCCTCCACCTCCCACTGGATGTCCCCCACGCTCACCGCGATCCGGGCCGCGCCGGTGCGCCGCAGGATCTCCGCGAGCTGCCCGGCCCCCGCCAGCGCCGCGGCGACCTCGTCGGGCGGGGCCGGGTGCCGGTTGAGCCGCGGGACCTCGCTGAGCTGGGCCGCGTCCAGAGGTGACATGATCTACAGCCTTTCGGTGTGGGCGTCGGCGAACGTGCCCGCCGAGCGCAGCCTGCGGTACCTGCGGTCCAGCAGCTCCCGCACCGGGAGCCGCCGCAACGGGGCCAGCTCGGCGCGCAGGGCGTCCCGCACGGCGGCCATCGTCGCTTCGTGGTCGGTGTGCGCCCCGCCCGGCGGCTCGGGCACGACCCGGTCGGCCACCCCCGCCGCGAGCAGCTGCGCCGCGGTCAGCCGCAGCGCCGCCGCGGCCTCCGGCGCGCGCCCGGCGTCCTTGAACAGGATCGACGCGCACCCCTCCGGGCTGATCACCGAGTAGATCGTGTTCTCCAGCATGACCAGCCGGTCGGCGACGCCGAGCGCGAGCGCCCCGCCGCTGCCGCCCTCGCCGACCACGATGGACACCACCGGCGTCGCCAGCCCGGCCAGCAGCGCCAGGTTCTCCGCGATCGCCCCGCTCTGGTTCTCCTGCTCGGCCCGGATCCCCGGGTAGGCCCCCGGCGTGTCGACGAACGTCACCACCGGCACCCCGACCCGCTCGGCGAACCGCAGCAGCCGCGCCGCCTTCCGGTACCCCGACGGATGCGGCATCCCGAAGTTCCGCGCCACCCCCTCCGCCGTCCCCCGCCCCTTCCGATGCCCGACAACCACCACCGCCGCACCATCGAAGAGCCCCAACCCACCCACCACAGACGAATCGTCCTCTTTGGCCCGATCCCCCCGCAGCTCCACGAAATCCTCAAACACCCCAACCACATACTCCCCGAAATGCGGCCGCCCACCCTCCCGAGCCAACCGCACAACATCCCAAGCCCGAACGGCGCCAGCGCCCACGACCACAACCGGGCGGCCCCCACCACTCCCTGGGGGGACGGCCCCTGGCCAGTCTATCGAGGCCGCTGGCGGCGGCGCCTGCGTTACTGGCGGGTTGTGGACAAGTGGGGATGGGGTGGGGATGGTTGCTGAGAGGTCTGGGGTGGTTTCTAAGGGGCGGGTGGGGTTCGCGGGCTCCGGGGCAGGGACAGAGGCAGTGCCGTCCGGAGGGGGCGAGGTGGTTGCGACGGTGGTTAGGGCCGCTGCGGGGTTGGTGGTTCCTGCGGGGTTGGTGGTTCCTGCTGGGTCCGCGGGTGCTGCGGGGGTGGTGGCGGTGTGCCAGCGGAGGATGCGGGCGAGGGTGAGGCGGAGTTCGGCGCGGCCGACGACGGCGTCGATGTGGCCGTTCTCCAGGAGGAATTCGGCGGTCTGGAAGCCTGGGGGGAGCTTCTGGCGGATGGTCTGCTCGATGACCGTCGGGCCCGCGAAGCCTGCTCGGGCGCCGCGTTCGGCGATGATGATGTCGCCGAGGCTGGCGAAGGAGGCGCTGACGCCGCCGTAGACGGGGTCGCACAGGATGGAGATGTAGGGGACGCCTGCGTCGGAGAGGCGGCGGAGGGCGGCGGCGGTCTTGGCCATCTGGAGGAGGGAGAAGACGCCCTCCTGCATGCGGGCCCCGCCGGAGGCCGAGCAGACGACCAGCGGGATGCGCTCGGCCAGGGCGTGCTCGGCCGCGCGGCTCACCTTCTCGCCGACGACGGCGCCCATGCTGCCGCCCATGAAGCCGAAGTCGAGCACGCACAGCACGACCGGGTGGCCGAGGACCGCGCCGACGCCCCACACCGCGGCGTCGTTGCGGCCCGTGCGGCGGGCGGCCTCGCGGGCGCGGTCGGGGTAGGGCTTGCTGTCGACGAAGCCGAGCGGGTCGAGCGGGCGCAGGTCGGCGTCGTGCTCGGTGAAGGCGTCGGCCAGCAGGGCGATGCGCTCGCCCGCGGTGAGCGGGTAGTGGTGGCCGCACTCGGGGCAGGTGTTCTGGTGACGGGCCAGCCGGTCGCGGTGGGCGCCCGCCCGGCAGCTGGGGCACTTGACCCAGGTGCCCGCCGGAACGTCGCGGATGCGCGCGCGGATCTCCTCGGCGCGGCTGAGCATGTCGGTCATGACGCGGCGGAGGACACGCGCTCGGCGCGCAGGGCGACCGGGGTGGCGCAGACGCGGGGCGGGACGTCGTGCTCGGCCGCCGCGGCGGCCTTGGCCGCGAGCATGGCCTCCTGGCGCGAGAGCGAGCGCGACCGCACGATCTGGTACTCCGCGCGCACCCGAGCCCTGGTCTCCCCGCCCTGGCTGATCAGCACCTCGGCGCAGTAGTCGAGGCGCGCGGGCTTGGAGGTCTCCAGGCGGGTCAGGGCGCACTCCAGGTCGACCCCCAGCGGGAAGACGTAGCCGTCGAAGGCCGCGGCCAGCGAGCACAGCACGAACGAGTGCGCGTTGTCCTCGACGACGAGCTCGTGGTTGGCCAGGTGCATCAGCTGCCGCGCCGCCTCGATGAGCACCATGCCCGCGACGTGCTGGCCGGTCACGTGGTCGAGGACGAGCTCGTTCATGTCCGACAGGCACAGCCGCGCGGCCAGCCGCTCCGGGCCGCGCCTGCGCGCGTCGGCGAGCATGACGTTCTCCTGGCTGCGCTTGTGCACCAGGTCGGCGGCCACGACGACCGGGACGGCGGGCAGGTGGAACCCGTCGAGCAGCCCCCGCCTGCCCAGCTCGGCGGCCACGACCGCCCAGTCCGACGCATCCACCCCCTGCCCCGCGCCGATGCGGACGGGATCGGGGAGATCGTCGTATAAGCCACCGCGGATGTTCCCGATGAACCGGTTGACGGTGGCGACCCCCGGGTTGGCGGCGAAGGCGGCGAAGCGTTCGCCGACCAGGTGGAGCGTGGACCTGTGCTGGACAGCCATGTCGTCTCGTCCCCTCGTGGTAAACCTCTGCGGTGTATCAGGATACGAACTTAACTTCGGATAGCTGAGTCCCATCAGAATAATGACCACGCTGCGTACTCGAAGTCAAGCACGTCCAGAAGCCCCCCTGAGCCCCCGTACACGTTGTCGGACAAGGCTTTTACTATCGTTAGCGGCTGGACAAAGCGCTGACAAACCATTGAATGACAGCCATCCGACAGACGACTGACGCTACCCCGATCGGGGGCACCCTCGGGTAATGCCCTAACACCGCGGACCCGTCCGCCGATCACCCCGCGGACCGCTCGCGGCCGGTTATTCATCCGACGATCGGCCCGGCAATCCCGGACTCGTTCCTGAGCGCCATTCACGTCCGGTCGGCGGCGACACCCCAATCGTGATCTTGGGAGGGCCGCGGACGCGCCCGCGCGCGGTTGTGGCGGCGATCGGCGCTGGCCTATCATAAGTCAGATTCGTAACAGGAGGCTGGCTTGAATACACGGTCTGGCATGGCGGACCTGGAGGCGGAGATCGCCCGCCGTCCCGGTCACGCCATCAAGCGTGCCGAGCAGGCGCTGACCACGGCCAAGGCCGCGGCGTTGCGCGCATTCGACCTCACTGTGCCGCAGTACGCGGGGCTGCTGGTCCTGTCCTACCTCCCCGGCGCGTCCGGGGCGCAGCTGGCCAGGATCTGCGCGGTGACCCCGCAGACGATGGCGACGGTGCTGGCGAATCTGGAGGCCAAGGGCCTGATCACCCGAACCCCGTCGAGCGTGCACCAGAAGGTGTTCGTCACCAAGCTGACCCGGGCGGGCAGCGCGCTGCTCAAACGGGCCGACGTCAAGGCGCACGCGGTCGAGGAGACCTTGGCCGCCGAGTTCACCGAGGAGGAACTGGCCCGCTTCGCCGACTACCTCGACCGCGCGGTGCGGGTGCTCGGCGGCAAGTGACCGCCCCCGACGTGCGAGGGGCCGCAGTCGACTGCGGCCCCTCGCCCATGTTCGAGTTCTGACATGTGAGCGAATCCTGGTAAACTGCGGGGCCACAGCGGCCTGCCGGGAGGGGAATCGCATGGGAACCACCGGTGGCGCCACCGCGCCGGGCCTGCACGAGCTGGGCGCGACCCTGCGCAGCGCCGAGCACGCGATCAGCACCGAGACCGCGGCCCTGTTGCGCACCCTGGACCTGACCGTGCGCCAGTACTCGACCATGCTGGTCCTCGCCGAGCGCCCGGACCTCTCCGGCGCGCACCTGGCCCGGCTGTGCCTGGTCACCCCGCAGAGCATGGCCGCGGTCCTGGGCAAGCTCGCCGAGCGCGACTTCATCGAGCGCACGCCGTCGCAGGTGCACGAGCGGGTGCTGCTGGCCCGGCTCAGCGCCAAGGGCTGGGCGGCGCTGCGCAAGGCCGACGCGCTGACCGAGGCGGCGGGCGCGCGCCTGCGCGACACCCTGCGCCCCGCGGAGCGCCGCCAGCTGCGCGACTACCTGCTGCGGGTCATCGACGCCTTCGCCCCCGGCGAGGCCTGAGCGCCGCATCAGCGCCCGGTCAGGCCCCCCTGCGACCTTGGGGTTCGCGGGGCTCGGGCGGATGGCGCACCGGTCGGGTTCCGGCCTGCGCGGATGCGTTGCGGGATAAGGAATCCTCACGTATTCGAGCCTTGATCTGTCACAGTACCCTGATATCGTGGTCGCAGAGGACCACGCCCCGCGGGGCTTGCACACGATGGGGTGAAGACCATGACCGTGACCGCCGAACCCTCCCTGGCGACGCTGTTCGACCCCGCCACCCGCCCGGACCCGTACCCGGTGCTGGCTGGGCTGCGCAGCGGGCCGCGGGCCGAGCTGGGCGGCGCGCTCGTCGTCGTCGGCGACTACCGCAACTGCTCCGCGGTGCTGCGCGACCCGACCGTCAGCAGCGACCGGCAGCGGTCCCTGCTCGGCGCCACCTTCGGCACCACGCCGGACGCGGTGCCCGCCGACTCGTTCCTGTCGATGGACGCCCCCGACCACACCCGGCTGCGCGGCCTGGTCGCCAAGGCGTTCACCCCGCGCGTCGTGGCCGCCCTGGAGCCCCGCATCCGCGAGATCGTCCGCCGCCAGCTCGACGCCGCCAGCGAGGCCACCGCGATGGACGCGGTCTCCCAGCTGGCCAACGTGCTGCCGGTGACCATCATCAACGACCTGCTCGGCGTGCCGCCGGGCGAGCACGACATCCTGCAGGACTGGTCGAACCGGCTGGTCCGCGCGCTGGACCCGGCGACCGACATCGGCGACCCGGTGGTCATCGCCGACATCGAGCTGGCCAAGAACGGCTTCCGCGCCTTCTTCGCCGACCTGGTGGCCTACCGCAGGGTGCGCCCGGGCGAGGACCTGCTGTCGCGGCTGGTGCAGCTGGAGCGCACCAGCGACGCGCTGTCGGAGGCCGAGCTGCTGGCGACCTGCTCGCTGCTGCTGGTCGGCGGCTACGAGTCCACCGCGAACCTGATCGCCAACGGCGTGCTGGCGCTGACCCGGCACCCGGAGGCGCTGGCCGCGCTGCGCGAGGACCCCTCGCTGGCCTCGGCCACCGTCGACGAGGTGCTGCGCTACGACACGCCCGCCCAGATGGTGACCAGGGTGTCCCGGCGGGCCACCCACATCGAGGGCGTGCCGGTGCCCCAGGACGGGGTCATCATGCTGCTGCTGGCCGCAGCCAACCGCGACCCGGCCGCCTTCGCCGACCCCGACCGCTTCGACCCGCGGCGCGCGGCCAACCACCACCTGGCCTTCGCCGCGGGCCCGCACTTCTGCATCGGGGCGAGCCTGGCCAAGCTGGAGGCCGGGATCGCGCTGGCCGAGTACGCCCGCCGGGTGCAGAACCCGCAGGTCGACGAGGACCTGCTCACCTACCGCCCGCACGTGAACCTGCGCGGCCCGGAGCGGCTGTTCGTCCGCTACGACCGAATCCGGCCGTAGCCCGACGTCAGCGGTCGGTCAGCTCTGCGGACCACAATGGACGCAAAGGGGGGAGCCGGGCTCTCCCCTTTGCCATTTTCCAGTGGGGAGCCGTCATGACCGAAACCCTCACCCGTACCGCGCCTGCGGCCACCATCTCCGAGCGGATGGAGCGGCTGCCGGTGCTGACCAGCCACCGGCACCTGACGCTGGTCATCGGTATCGGGCTGTTCTTCGACTTCTTCGACAGCAACTTATCCGGCACGATCGCCAAGGTGCTGCAGGCCGACTTCGCCTTCGACGGCACGGCCCTCAAGCTCATGCTCGCCTCGGCGTTCGTCGGCCAGTTCTTCGGGTCCATCGTCCTGGGCCGCTTCGCCGACCGGCACGGCAGGCGCCGGGCGTTCATGCTCAACCTGGGCATCTACTCGTTCTTCACGCTGCTGGGCGCCTTCGCCCCGAACGCGGCGTGGCTCATCGTCACCCGGTTCATCGCGGGCGTGGGCATCGGCGCGGAGAACGCGCTGTCGGACAGCTACCTGGCCGAGATGCTGCCCGCCCGCAAGCGCGGCCGGTTCATCGCCTGGGCCTACACCGCGGGCTTCTGCGGGGTGCCCGCGGTCGGCTTCGCCGCGCTGTGGCTGGCCCCGCAGCAGATCATGGGCGTGGACGGCTGGCGCATCCTGTTCGTGCTCGGCGCGCTGGGCGCGGCCGTGGTGTGGGCGCTGCGCCGCGCGCTGATCGAGTCGCCGCGCTGGCTGTCGGTGCAGGGCCGCGACGCCGAGGCCGACGTCCTGGTGCGCGCGATGGAGCGCGAGGCGGGCCTGCCCAGCCCCGAGCTCGCCCCCTCGCCCGCCCCCGGCAGGCGCCCGGGCATCGGCGCGCTGCTGGCGCGGGAGTACCGCAAGCGCACCCTGGTGCTGTGGACGTTCAGCATCCTGTCGGTGACGGCGTACTACGGCTTCGGCACGCTGGCCCCGCAGGTGCTGGCCGCGAAGGGGTACGGCATCGTGGCCAGCCTCGGGTACGTGGCGGTGTCGTTCATCGGCTACCCGATCGGGTCGCTGCTGTCGGTGCCGCTGATGGACCGCTTCGAGCGCAAGACGCTGCTGGCCGGGTCCGCGGTGGCGATGGCCGCCTTCGGCCTGGGCTTCGGCCTGGCGGGCTCGATCCCGCTGATGGTCGCGTGCGGGATCGGGTACACCCTGGTCAGCAACATCTTCGCCAACGCATCCCACGTGTTCCTCGGCGAGCAGTACCCGACCCAGATCCGCTCGACGGCCGCGGGCATGGCCTACTCGTTCAGCAGGCTGAGCGCGGCGGCGATCCCGTTCGCCCTGCTGCCGGTGCTGACCTCGTACGGGGCCGGTGCGCTGTTCACCGTCATCACGGGGTGCATCGCGGTGATGGTCGTCGTCCTCCTCGCCCTGGGCGACCGGACCACGGGCGTGGAAGTGGAGCAGTACGTGAAGGGATAGACCGATGGCGGTGGGACCTCTGCTGCGCGAGTGGCGCAGGCTGCGCCGGATGAGCCAGCTCGACCTGGCCCTGTCCGTGGACAGCTCGGCCCGGCACCTCAGCTTCGTCGAGACCGGTCGGAGCCGGCCGTCGCGCGCGATGGTGCTGAAGCTGGCCGAGCAGCTGGAGGTCCCACTCCGCCAGCGCAACCAGCTGCTGGTGGCCGCCGGGTACGCGCCGGTGTACTCGGCGCTGGCGCTGGACTCGCCGTCGATGGCGCCGGTGCGGGCGGGGCTGGAGCGCCTGCTGACCGCCTACGAGCCCTTCCCGGCGCTGGTGTTCGACGGGGGCTACCAGGTGGTGGCGTCGAACGCCGGGGTGGCGCGGGTGCTGGCGGGCGTGTCGCCGTCGTTGACCGGGAACCTCATGCGGGCCTTCCTTCACCCGGATGGGTTGGCGCCGCGGGTGGTGAACTTCCCGGCCTGGCGGCTGTACATGGTGGAGCGGCTGGAACGCGCCCTGCCCGCCCGCCCGGACCTGCGCGAGTTGTACGACGAGGTGACGGGGTACCGGGTCGTCGGCGGCGCGGTCGGCGGCTCGGGCCCCCTCCCCGAACCGGGCCTGGTAGCCCAGCCGTTCCGGGTCGAGTGCGAGGGCACGATCCTGTCCTTCCTCACGACGGCGGGCACCTTCAACACGCCGCTGGACGTGACGGTGTCCGAACTGGCCATCGAAGCCTTCCTACCAGCGGATGACCGGACGTCGGACTTCCTGCGCCGGTAGCGGCCAGGCTCGGAAAGTGATGCCGGGGTTGCCCGCTTGTCTGCTTGGGCCTTCAGCCGCGTCACCTGCTCTTCCCGCTCCGTGCGAGGCGGCCACCCCCCGGAGCAGCTCCTCATCCGCAGGCCGCTGCAAGCGCAGGGCTCCTCGAGAACCTCCCAGTTTCGACGGCGGACAGTAGACGACGTTCCGAATCCTGGGGTGGTACGCGGTGTGGCACAGTCAGCCGCGGAAGCGGTGAATGCGCGGAAGCCGCCCCGCTGGGTGCGGGGCGGCTTCCGGGGGGTTGTTCCTAGCGGGTGGCCTTGTACTTCTTCAGGGCCCAGAGCTGCAGGACCGCGAACAGGCCGACGACCAGGGCTTGGGCGATGGTCCACAGGGTGCCGATGGTGTTGGCGCCCATGATGCCGAAGGCGGCGACGACGATGCTGCCGACCGCCCACAGGATGTTGACGTCGGCGACGACGGTGGTGCCCGCGGTGGACGGGGTGGCGGAGATGGCCAGGGCGCCGACGCCGAGGCCGAAGGCGGTGAGGAAGGCGCCGATGACGACCAGCGCCGTGGCGTCGACGCCGAGCAGGGACGCCGCCCAGGACGAGAAGAGCAGGTAGATGAGGCCGTTTCCGGTGGTGACTACGGCGTCCAGGGCGAGGAACCGACGGAGCAGGGTCGCCGCGGACGTGGCCGGGGCGGAGGAGTCGGTCAGTCGCGAGGAGCCGTGCGCTGTCGTGGTCACGTCGAGTCTCCTATCGAAGGTGTTCCCCGTCCAGCGTCGCGGACGGCGGACGGGAAAGCCATTGCCTATCAGGGTGAAACAGGGTTCTGTCAGCGCCTTGTCAGTGCACTGTCAGCGACGGAGGACCGCCTGGGTCTGCGTGGTCTGCGCGACCAGCGCGGCGGTGTCGTCGAGCAGGTCGGTCTGGCAGACGATGAACTGCGCGCCGACGTGCAGGGGCCGCGCGACCGCGGTCACCACGCCGGAGCGCACCGCGCGCAGGAAGTTGGTCTTGGACTCGACCGTGGTGGTGGCCGCGCCCGGGGGCAGGTTGAGGTAGGCCAGGACGCCGCCCACCGTGTCGGCCAGGCCCATCAGCGCCCCGCCGTGCATGGCGGACATGACCGTGCAGCGCTCCGGGGACCAGTCCAGCTCGCCGCGGACCTCGGCGGCGGTGGCCTCGGCCAGCCGCACGCCGAGCAGCCGGGCGAACGGGAGCTGGGCCAGGATGAGCGCGGCGCTCATACCAGCGCCATCCGCCGCTGCAGGTGCCGCGTGAGGTCCGCGGTGACGGCGACGGCGTGCTCGGGGGTGTCGATGTAGAAGTGGTCGCCGGTGAACTCGCTGTTGCCCAGGAACTCCGGCGTGCGGGTCCGCCACGACTCCATCGCGCCCGGGTACATCAGCGGGTCGGACTTGCCGCTGTAGCTGACCAGCGGGACGCCGCAGTCGGCCTCGTCGTCGACGTAGGTCGACACCACCGCCAGGTCGGCCCGCAGCGCCGGGATGATGCGGGCCATGACGGCCGGGTCGCCGTAGACCTCGGCGGGGAAGGACCCCAGGGTCTTCATCCACTCGATGAGGTCGGGCTCGGGCATCTGGCTCTGCTCGTAGGTCGACTGCTGGAAGCCCTCCGGCGCCCAGCCCGACGCCCCGACCAGCAGCGGGGCGCGCTCGCCGTCGCGGTGGATGTTGACCGCCACCCGGTAGGCCAGCTGGGCGCCCAGGCAGTGGCCGAACATCGCGTACGGGCGGTCGTCCAGCTCGTCGAGCAGCGCGTCGTACAGGGCGTCGACCAGCGGCTCGATCTCGGTGAACGCCGCCTCGGCGAAGCGCCGCTCGCGGCCGGGGGCGCAGACGATGTGCTGGGCGATGTCGCCGGGCAGCAGCGAGCCCCAGTTGCGGTAGATGGTGCCGCCGCTGCCCGCGTGCGGCAGCAGGAACAGCCGCAGCGGCGCGTCGGGGTTGCCCGCCGCGGTCTCGAACCAGCTCACGCTCATGCCGGGCCTCCCAGCCCTCGGACGGCGGGCAGGACGTCGGCGGCGAGCTGTTCGAGCTGGTCGCCGGGGTCCAGCGAGCCGATGCGGATGATGATGTGCCGGGCGCCAGCGCGGACGTAGCCCGCCAGCCACTCGGCGCAGTCCTCGGCGCTGCCGTAGCCGTACGCCTGGAAGGTCGACATGACCTCCAGCGAGCGGCCGTAGTAGCCCTGCAGGTAGTCCTCCAGCGCCTGCTTGGCCTTGTCGGCGTCCGGGTTGATGTTCAGCGTCGCGTACAGGGCGGGGGTGATGCTGCGCCCGCCCGCCAGGTCCTGGATCTGGCCCCACGCGGCGGCGTAGGCCGTGGCGGAGGGCAGGAACGGCAGCCACCCGTCGTAGTGCCGGGCGACCCTGGCCAGCACCTTCGGGGTGTCGCTGCTGGCCAGCCACAGCGGCGGGCCGCCCGGGGTCGCCGGGGCGGCGAGGCGGTCCAGGCCCTCCTGCCGCCACAGCTTGCCCTCGTGGGCGGCGCCGCCCGACCAGGTCGTCTTCCAGAAGCGGACGGTCTCGTCCAGCCGCCCGACGCGCCCGGCGAACGGCACGCCGAGGCTGGTGAACTCGTCCTCGCTCTCGGGCATCGGGAAGCCCGCGCCCAGGCCGAGCACGAGCCTGCCGCCGCCGGAGGCGTGGTCGAGGGAGGTGACCATGTTGGCGCCGAGCAGCGGGTGGCGCAGGGAGGCGGTCAGCGCCGCGGTGCCCAGGCCGATGGTCGAAGTGACCGCGGCCGCCGCGGACAGCACGACGAACGGGTCGAGGCGGGTGCGCGCGGTCAGCGAGTCGCCGGTCCACAGCGAGTCGTAGCCCAGGGACTCGGCCCGCCGGGCGTAGTCGAGCAGCGGGGCGATGGAGAAGTCGCCGAGGATCGCCATCTCGCGGGTCGGCAGCAGCGCGCCGATCCGCACGGCCGGGTTGGTCATCGGGATGCCCTTTCGGTCATGCGCTCCTCGCGCAGCACGCGGCGCAGGATCTTCCCGGAGGGGTTGCGCGGCACCGCTTCCGGGAACTCCCACTCGGTCGGGATCTTGTAGTCGGCGATGCGGCCGGACAGGTAGCGCATCAGCTCGCGCCCGGTGGCGGCCGCGCCGGGCCGCAGCACGACGCAGGCGTGCACGGCCTCGCCCCACAGCGGGTGCGGCAGGCCGATCACCGCGGCGTCCTGCACGGACGGGTGCCCGGCCAGCGCGCGCTCGATCTCGGCCGGGTAGATGTTCTGCCCGCCCTGGATGATCGTGTCGTTGATCCGGTCGCAGAGGTAGACGTAGCCGTCCTCGTCGAGGTAGCCGGCGTCGCCCATGTGCAGCCAGTCGCCGATGAGCGTCTTGGCGGTGGCCTCGGGCAGGTTCCAGTAGCCGAGCATGTGCGCCGGGGTCTTGATGCACACCTGCCCGATCTCCCCGGGCGGCAGCGGGTTGCCCGCCGGGTCGATGACCTTGATCTCGTGCCCCGGGCACGCCTTGCCCGCGGCCTTGAGCAGCGGGCTGCCCGGCACGTGGTCCTCCGGCGGCAGGCAGACCGCGCAGGTGCCGGTCTCGGTGGCGGCGTAGATCTGGGCGAACTCGCAGCCCATCATGTCGATCAGCCGCTCCAGCAGGTCCGAGGAGATCGGCGCCGCCCCGTAGGCGACCTTGCGCAGGGACCGGAAGGTGTCCCGGGTGACCCCGCGCTCCTCGATCATCATCTGGAGCATGGCGGGCGCGGCGAAGGTCGTGGTGACGCCGACGCGCTCGATCAGCTTGACGGCCTCCTCGCTGATGAACATGCGCATCACCACGTTGGTGGCGCCCGCGTTGAAGCCGTGCATGAACCAGCCCATGCCCGCGATGCCGAAGCCGGGCAGCGAGATGAGGCTGCGGTCGGTCGGCAGCCAGTCCAACCAGGACACCCCGGCCTCGGCCTGCGCGGCCGGGAGGGTGAAGAACGCCCGGTTGGCCAGCACGACGCCCTTGGGGAAGCCGGTGGTGCCGCTGGTGTAGATCTGCAGGATGGCGTCGTCGGGGCCGGTGCGGGCGGTCAGGTCGGCATCGGGCGCGTCGCCCTTCCAGTCCTGGAAACCGCCGCCGCGGACCACGGCGTCCATCGGCACGACCGCGGGCACGGCGATCTTCTCCGCGATGCCCGCGAACTCGCGCTCGACGAACAGCAGCGCCGCGCCGGAGTCGCGCAGGATGTGGTCCACCTCGTCGGGGGTCAGCCGCCAGTTGACCGGCACCAGCACGACCCCGGCCTTGGCGCAGCCCAGCGCGATCTCGTAGTAGTGCTCGGACTCCAGGCCCAGGTAGGCCACCCGGTCGCCGACGCCGAGCCCGGCGGCGAGCAGCCGGTGCGCGGTGCGGTTGGACTCCCGGTGCAGCTGGGCGTAGGTGACCACCCGGTCCTCGCAGAGGATCGCGGGGTGCTCGCCGCGCTCGGCGGCGTGCCGGGCCGAGGTCGCGGTCAGCGTCCAGTTCTCTCTCATCGTCACTCCCTCACGCGGCCACGGCGGACGCGGTCATGCACTGGTCGACGAACTCGGCGAGCCGGGCGGGCGTCGGGTGGTCGAAGGTGACCCCGGAGGGCAGCACGACGCCTGCCGCGCTCTCCACGGAGTTCTTCAGGTCGACCGAGGCCAGCGAGTCCATGCCGAGGCGCACGAACTCGGTGTTCGGGTCGACGTCGGCGAGGTCGTCGATGTGCAGGATGCGGGCCACGGTGGCGCGGATGTGCTCGCGCAGGGCGGCGATGCGGTCCGGCGCGGCCATCGCCGAGAGCGCGACGAGGTCCAGCCCGCCGGACTCGGCCGCCGGGGTGTGCAGCTCGGCGTAGAGGCCGCTGGCGACCGGCTTGGCCGCGGTGAACCGGGCCCAGTCGACCTCGCCCGCGGCGACCTGCGGCCACGGCCTGCGCAGCAGCACCGCCAGCGCCCGCAGCGCCTTCTCCGGGGTGAAGTAGTGCACGCCCTCGTGCTCCAGCGCCTTGACGTGCAGCTCGGACAGCCGCGCCGACATGCCGACCGCCGACCACGGGCCCCAGTTGACCGCCAGGGCGGGCAGGCCGATGGCGGCGCGGTGGTGGCAGAGCTGGTCGAGGAAGGCGTTCGCGGCGGCGTAGTTGGACTGCGACATCCCGCCGACGACCGAGGCCGCCGACGAGTACCCGACGAAGAAGTCGAGGTCGAGCCCGGCGGTGGCCTCGTGCAGCAGCCACGACCCGTAGACCTTGGGGCCGAAGAGGGCGTCGAGGGACTCCCAGGTCTGGGCGGCGACCGGCGCGTCGGCCAGGGCGCCTGCGGCGTGCATGACGCCTGCGAGCGGGTGCTCGCCCGCCGCCAGCTCGGCCACGATCCGGCGCACGTCGGCGGCCTGCCCCAGGTCGCCGGTGAGCACGCGGACCTCCGCCTGGGCCCGCAGCCGGTCCCAGACGTCCACCGCGTCGGCCGCGGGCGTGCCGCGCCTGCCGACGAGGGCGATGTGCCGCGCGCCGAGGTCGACCAGCTTCTCCGCGGTGACCAGGCCCAACGCGCCCAGACCGCCGGTGATGAGGTAGGTGCGGTCCGGGCGGACGGGGGTCTCGCGGACGTCGGGCTCCAGGTCCGGGCTGTAGGGCCGCAAGCGCTTGACGTACCGCGTGCCGCCGCGGTAGGCGACCTGGAAGTCGCCGGTGTCGGCGCTGGCCACCTCGGCGAAGACGGACTCGATGCGGTCGGTGTCGACGAGGGTCGGCCGGTAGGACGGGTACTCGTTGAGCAGCACCTGCGCGAAGCCCCACAGCGTCGCGGCGACCGGCATCGGGTGGGCGTCGTCGCCGGGCACGACCTGCGCGCCGCTGGTGACCAGCCACAGCCGCTGCCCGCGGCCGAAGCCGCGCTCAGCCAGGGTCTTCAGCGTGTCCAGCAGGCGGGTGAAGTTGTGCTCGTTCTCCGCCCGCAGGCGCTCCACGCCCGACCCGGGCAGCTCCTCCCAGCAGAACACGACGTCGGTCGGGTTGTCGTCCAGGGAGGACACCACCGACGCCGCGGCGGGGGCCTGCGCGCCCAGCAGCAGCACGCGGCGCTCAGCCGCGGCGGGCTCGGCGTCCGCGGGCACCCAGTGCATGCGGTGCAGGAAGTGGCGCGGGCCGCCCTCCTCGTCCACCCGGCGCAGGCCGACGCCCTCCAGCGAGGCCACCACCCGGTCGCCCTCGTAGACCAGGACGTCGATGACCAGGTCCTCGTCCACCTGCTCGGCGGGCGACTGGCGGATCACCGCGCGCAGCTCCCCCGCCCGCGGCTTCTTGGCCAGCACGGCCCGGGACACGCGCACCGGGTGGTACTCCGCGTCGGCCAGCACGGACCGCCAGAGGTCGTCCAGCAGGGTGGCGGGCAGGTACTCGGCGGGCTCGGCCAGCGGCAGCGCGGCCTCGGCCATGCCCTCGGACAGCTCGATGCCCGCCATCGCGGGCTCGCCGCCCAGCACGGCCGCGGCCAGCAGCGACTCGCCCGCGAAGACCTCCACCCGCGCGCCGTCGCCGGTGCGCTGCACGGTGGTGCGCAGGTCGACCTGCTCGTCGTCGGCGACGGCGGGCAGCTCGAACAGCCGCACGCCGGTCATCGCCCGGGACGTCTCGCCGAAGACCTTGTCCTGGACCGCGCACAGCAGGTCCAGCACCGCCCCGACCGGGAACGCGGGCACCGCGGCCCGGAACTCCCCGTCGGCCACCTCCGCGCCCAGCAGCGGGTGCCCGCCGGAGCGGGCGACCAGCGCGCCCCTGCCCTCGGGCAGCCAGTGGCGCTTGCGGTCGAAGGCGTAGGTCGGCAGCGTCAGCGGGTTCGCCGGCCTGCCGTAGAAGGCGGCCCAGTCGACCGGCAGCCCCGCGGTGTAGAGCTGGGCGACGGACTTGCGGATCGTCGCGCCCTCGGGGTCCTTCGAGTGCACGCTGGTCAGCCAGCGGTGCTCGTCGGCCTCGACGCACTTCTTGGCCAGGCCCGAGAGCTGCGCCGACGGCCCGATCTCGATGAACACGTGCTTGCCGCGCCGCTCGATGGCCGCCATCCCGGCGGCGAAGTCGACCGCCTCGCCGATGTGGCGCACCCAGTACTCGGCCTTGGCGACCTGGCTGAACCGGGCGACCTTGCCGGTGAGGTTGGAGATCAGGGTCAGCTTCGGCTCGTGGAAGGCGATGTCGGCGAAGACCGCCCGGAACTCGTCGAACACCTCGGCCATCAGCGGCGAGTGGAAGGCGTGCGACACCGCCAGCGCCTTGGCCTTGATGCCGCGCTCGGCCAGCGCGGCGACGACCTCGGCCAGCGACGCCGACCCGCCGGAGACCACGCACTGCGAGGGCGCGTTGTAGGCGGCCATCGCCAGGTCGTCGTACCCGGCCAGCAGCGGCTCGACCTCGGCGGCAGCGGCGGTCACCGCGACCATCCCGCCCGGCGCGCTCACCGACTGCATGAGCCTGCCGCGCGCCGCGACCAGCTTCACCGCGTCGGCCAAGGTGAACAGGCCGGCGACGGTGGCCGCGACGACCTCGCCGATGCTGTGCCCGATCAGCGCCGTGGGCCGCGCGCCCCAGGAGATCCAGAGCTGGGCCAGCGCGTACTCCAGGGTGAACAGCGCCGCCTGGGTGTAGCGGGTCTGGTCGATCACCCCGTCCTCGGCGGCGCCGAGCAGCAGGTCCCGCACCGACCGGCCGAGCAGCGGCGCGAACAGCGCGTCGATCTCGTCGACGGTGGCGGCGAAGCGCGGGTAGTCCCGGTACAGCGTCGCGCCCATGCCCAGGTACTGCGAGCCTTGGCCGGTGAACAGGAACGCCAGCTTGCGCGACTCCGGTGCGGAGGCATCACCCTGGCGCTGCAGGAAGGCGTCGAGCCCGGCGACGTCGCGCACCAGCCCGGCGACCCGCAGCGGGAAGTGCGCGCGGCCGGTGGTGGCCGTGCGGGCCAGGTCGGCGAGGTCGGCGTCCGGGTGCTCGGCCAGGTAGGCCCGGTACCGGGCGATCTGCCCGGCCAGCGACCGGCGGTTCTTCGCCGAGAGCGCGAAGACCGCCCCAGCCTCGGGCATCGGCTCGGCGGCGCGCGCCGGGGCGGGCGGGGCCTGCTCGATGACCGCGGCGGAGATCGTCCCGCCGAAGCCGAAGCTGTTGACCAGCGCCCGCTTGACCTCGGCCGTCCACGGGCGGCAGGTCGTGGGGATCTCCACCGGGTAGCTCGACCACGGGATGCGCCCGGACAGGTTCTGCAGGTTCAGGTGCGGGAAGATCGTCGACTCCTGCAGCTGCAGGACGGTCTTGATCACCCCGACCACGCCCGCCACGGGCTCCATGTGGCCCAGGTTGGTCTTGACCGAGCCGACCGGGATCGGGGCGTCGGGGGTGTGCGAGTCGCGGAAGACGTCGGCGATCGCGCCCATCTCGATGGGGTCGCCCAGCGGCGTCCCGGTGCCGTGCGCCTCGACGTAGGAGATGTCCTTGGGCGCCAGCGCGGCCGCGGCGATCGCCGCGCGCATCACCTTCTCCTGCGCGGGTCCGTTGGGGACGGTCAGCCCGGCGCTGTCGCCGTCCTGGCCGACCGCGGACCCGCGGATCAGGGCCAGCACGGTGTCGCCGTCGCGGCGGGCGTCGGAGAGGCGCTTGAGCACCAGCATCCCGCAGCCCTCGGCGCGGGCGTAGCCGTCGGCGGCCTCGTCGAAGGTCTTGCACCGGCCGTCGGGGGCCAGCATGCCCGCCGCGGAGAAGATCACCTGCGTGCGCGGGTGGTGCAGGGCGTTGACCCCGCCCGCCAGCGCGATCTCGCACTCCCCCGCGCGCAGGCCCTTGACCGCCAGGTGGATCGCGGTCAGCCCGGACGCGCACGCGGTGTCGACGGTCATGCAGGGGCCGTGCCAGCCCAGGAAGTACGACAGCCGCCCGGACAGCGGGAAGAACGTCACCCCGGAGGCCAGGTGCCCGTCGAGCTCGGCCGGGGCGAGCTGGTCCATCTCGAAGGCGTAGTCGATCGAGCTGGCCCCGACGTAGACCCCGCCGGTGCCCTTGCGCAGCGGCGTCGGGTCGATGTTGGCGTGCTCCAGGGCCTCCCAGGACGTCTCAAGCAGCAGCCGCTGCTGCGGGTCCATGTACTGGGCCTCTTTGGGCGAGATGTTGAAGAACGGCGCGTCGAACTGGTCCAGCCGCTCCAGGTAGCCGCCGTTGTCGGCGCGGATCTTGCCCGGCTCGGCGTCGCCGGTGGGGGCGTAGGCGTCGAAGTCCCAGCGGTCGCGGGGCAGCGGGCCGATGCCCGAGCGCCCCTGCCGCAGGAACTCGGCGAACTCCGCGGGGCTGCGGGTCTCCCCGGGGAAGCGCAGGCCGATGCCGACGATGGCGATGGGCTCGTACTTCTCCAGCATCAGCTCGCGGATGGTCGCCTGCTGGCGCGCGACGGTGGCGCGCAGGTCCGGCTCAGTCATCATTGGTCCCTTACGCCCGGTAGAGGTCCTGGAGCAGGTCGTCGACGATCGCCCGGTCCGCGGCGCTGACCCCGGCGCCTGCGGCCTGCGGCTGCGCGGCCGCCGGGAACACCTCGACCAGCACGTCGGACATCAGGTAGTCGACCAGCTCGCGCACGGTCGGCCGGTTGAACAGCGCGTTCGCGCTGATCTCGCAGTCCAGCGCGGCTTCGAGCCTGCGCTTGATGTCGGTGATGCGTAAGGAGGTCAGACCGAGTTCGAAGAACGCCTTGTCCAGCGGCAGCGGCTCGGTGTCGTCCATCAGCATCGCCGCGCGGAACTCGGCGACGACGGTCGCCTCCAGCGCGTCCGGACGCTCCGAGGCGGGCAACGCGAGCAGCGCCTCGACGGTGGGTGCGGTCATGGCGGGCCTCCGGGAACGGGAGTGGTCAGCGCGCGGATTCGATTCGCAGCAATCCAACAACGCACTTCTGATCAGCCCCTGAAACGCAGCTGACGGGGGCCGCGCGCACCGGGCGCACGACCCCCGCCGGGGGCACGGGGTCAGGCGGCCGCGATGGCCAGCACCGCGTTCTGCCCCCCGAACCCGAAGGAATTGCTGAGCACCAGGCCCTTCGCCACCGGCCGCGGCTGGACCGCCACGTCGATGTCGATGCGCGGGTCGAGCCTGCTGGTGTTGGCCGTCGGCGGGGCCACCGCGTGCTCCAGGGCCAGCAGCGAGAACACCGCCTCGGCGGCGCCCGCGGCGCCCATCATGTGCCCGGTGACGCCCTTGGTGGAGGTCACCACCGGCCGGTGCGGCAGCAGCCGGGCCAGCACCTGGGCCTCCACCAGGTCGTTCAGCGGGGTCGATGTGCCGTGCGCGTTGACGTGGGTGACGTCGACCGCCGCGGCCCCCGCCTCGGCCAGCGCCGCCTGGATGGCCGCCTGCACCCCGGCCCCGCCCGGGTCCGGGGAGGTGACGTGGTGGGCGTCGGCGGTCGCGCCGTAGCCCAGCACCCGGCCCCGGACGCGCCTGCCCGCCGCCACCGCGTCGGCCGCCCGCTCCAGCACGAGCATCCCGGCGCCCTCCGCGCCGACGAACCCGTCCCGGTCGATGTCGAACGGGCGGGACGCCGTGGGCGCGTCGGTCCGCTTGGACAGCGCCCCCATGCGGGCGAACCCGGCCATCGTCACCGGGTTCAGCAGGGCCTCGGTGCCGCCCGCGAGCACGATGTCGCAGCGGTCCATGACCAGCAGGTCCTTGGCGATGCCGATGGCGGTCGCCCCGGACGCGCAGGCCGTGGCCACCACCATGTTCGGCCCCCGCGCGCCGAACTCCATCGCCACCTGGCCCGCGGCCATGTTGGACAGGTGCATCGGCAGCAGCAGCGGCGAGACCCACGCCGGGTTCTCCTCCAGGAGCACCTTGTGGTTGGCCTCGAAGGTCTCCGCGCCGCCGCCCGCGCTGCCGATGACCACCCCGACCCGGGCGCCGTCCCACGTCTCGGTGTCGAGCCCGGCGTCGGCGACCGCCTCCTGCGCGGCCACCAGCGCCAGCTGCACGAACCGGTCGAGCCGGTGGGCCTTGCGCCCGCCCAGCCGCTCGGCGGGGTCGAAGCCCGGCACCCGGCAGGAGATCGACACCGGGTTGTCGGCCAGGACGGGGTCGTGCGCCGCGCGGGACCGGCCCGACAGCACGGCCGCCCAGCTGGGCTCGACCCCGATCCCGCCGGGGGTGACCAGGCCGAGCCCGGTCACCGCGACGTCGTCGGGGCCTGCCATCAGACCGTCACGCTCCCGGCGCGCTGCTCCATCAGGGCCACGATCTCGCCGACGGTGTCCAGCTCCATCAGCTCGTCGTCGCTGATCTTGAGGCCCAGCTCCTTCTCCAGCACCAGCGACAGCTCGACCACGGCCAGGGAGTCCAGCTCGATGTCCTCCTTGGTGGCCTCGGCGACGATCTGGTCCGGGCTGATCTTCAGCTTGTCGACCAGGATGTTCTTCAGGGTCTCGAACACGGCGTTCTCCTTACCTGTGGTGGGGATCTCCTCCGGCGGGAAGCCGGGCTCAGCCGCCGGCGGGGACGCCGGACAGCCAGTCGGTGGGCAGGCCCATGAAGCTCATCCGGGCCTCGGCCATCTCGTCGGTCCACCGCTCGGCGGCGTCGTAGCGCTCGTCGGGGGTGGTGTCGAGCATCCGCACGCCGGGCCAGAGCTCGTAGTCGGCGATCAGGTCGGCGTGGCGGAGCATGCCCTCCTGGAACAGCTCCTCGCGGTGGATGACGTACTCGCGGTCGGGCACCTCGTTCCACAGCTTGCGCCCGGCCTCCAGGATCTCCAGCAGCCGGGGGCGGTACTCGGGGGTGCGCGCCAGGTGGTCGCGCAGGATGGTCGAGCCGACCACCAGGTGGCGGATCTCGTCGATGGAGGTGCCGCGGGAGATCTCGCCCGCCGCCGGGTCGAGCACGCCCCACTTGCGCTCGCTCAGCTCGGCGGCCGGGGCGAGCACGCCCTCGATGACGATGGTGAACACCGCGACGCCGCCGTAGAAGTCCTTGCGGTCGCGCACGATGTCCAGCGCGTACTCCTCCACCGGCGCCAGCACGCGCTGGCGGTAGTCGGCGGTCATCTCCTCGATCTCGGCGAAGAGCCGGTCGCGCGGGACGCCCATGGACACCAGGTGCTCGCGGAAGACGCGCGCGTGCCGGGCCTCGTCGACCAGCTGGGTGGCGAAGAACTCCATCTCCGGGATGCCCGGGGCGTTGGCCACGTAGTACGACAGCACGCGCGTGGCCAGCTCCTCCGACAGCGCGCGGAACCCGAACTCCAGCACCAGCGCCTCGCGCAGCGGGTGGCCGGGCTGGCGCATGTAGTCGGGGACCAGCGCGTCCGGGGCGTGCCCGGTCGCGCCGCGCCCGGCGAGGGTGCCCTGGGCGACGTCGGTGAACCAGTAGGCGAGGTTGCAGTGCTCGGCGGTCAGCACGAGCTCCTTGGCCCCGTCGAGCAGGCTGGGGGCGCTGTCGAAGTCGGCCTCGGGCGCGGTGGTGTGGGTCATGGCCTCTCAGCTCCGGGTGAGCGCGGGTTCCGGCGTGGCGGGCTCGGCGGCGGGCGCGGGCCCCTTCTGGTCGATGCCCAGCTCGTCGAGCATCCGCTGGTAGGCGGGCTGGGCGACGGGCTCGAACGGCAGGCGCAGCGGCTTCATGAAGTTGCCGAAGAGGCCGCGGTCGCCGAAGAGGTGGAACGGGATGATCAGCAGCGCCCACTCCGGGCCGATGGTCAGGCACCAGACGAGGACGACCGCGCCCTGGGTGATCATCGAGTGCATCACGTTGTAGAGGACGTGGTAGCCCTTGTGGATGGGGCCGCCGCCTGCCTTCTTGTAGGCGATGGCCCCGGGCAGGTAGCCGATCAGGTCGATGTAGAGGAACAGGGTGACCGCGACCCACCAGCGCACCTCGGAGATGTTCCAGATGAGCAGCCCGGTGACGACCACCAGGCCGAACAGGTACTCCGCGCGGTGGGCCTTGAACGTGTTGGGCGTCTCGTAGGGGTTGAGCTGGTCCATTGTGGACTCCGAGGGCTACTGGCCGGGCGTGGCCGCGGCGGCGGGGGTGAGTTCGAGGTCGCCCGCGAAGGACACCTCGGCGAAGGAGCCGTCGATGGCCCAGGCCACCGTCTCCCGGATGACCCGCTCGGCGATCGGGTCGAGGATGCCCTCCATCGAGGGGATGCCGAAGTCGAAGTCGCCGTCGAAGCGCACCCGGGTGTCGGCGCCCTCCTGGGTGAACCGCCAGACGCCCTCGAAGACGTCGAAGTCGCCGTCCTCCTGGGCGAACTCCACGGTCAGCGCCGCCAGGTCGATCGTCTCCTGCTCGGTCCAGCGCAGGATGCCGCTGCGGAAGTACAGCTCCCAGCTGGAGGACGCGCTGGTCTCGGGCAGGGTCTTGTGCACCTCGGTCGACCGCACGTGCGGGGCCAGCTCGGGGTAGCGGTCGAACTGGACGAGCGCGCGGAGTACATCCTCGGCGCTGGCGTTGCGGACGGTCGCTTCCAGGTCTACGTGTCGCATGTCAGTCGCCCTCCGGCTGGTGGGAATCGGGCATGGTGGCCGAGTTGGTGATGAGGTCGCGGGTGGCCTGGTCCCACGCCGTGAGCAGGGTCTGCACCTCGACGTCGGTGAGGATCGCGGGCGGGGTGAACCGCACGACCGCGCTGCCGGTCATCGAGTGGTTGGCCACGACGCCGTTGTTGAACAGCTCGGTGAGCAGCTCGCCTGCCAGGCCCGGCTCGACCAGCTCCACGCCGATCAGCAGGCCCTGCCCGCGCACGTCCTTCACCAGGTGGCCGATGTTGCGGTAGGCGATGTCGGCGATGCGCGGCAGCAGCTGGGTGCCCAGCTCCATCGCGCGGGTGACCAGCCGCTCCTCCTGCAGCGCGCGGATGGACCCCTTGACGGCGGCCATCAGCACCGGCATGGCCGCGAACGTGCCGGTGTGCACGAACGGGTCCTTGTCGAAGGGCTTGAACGCCTTGCGCGTGGCGACCGCGGCCGAGACCGGCATGACGCCGCCGCCGATGCCCTTGCCGGTGAGCAGCACGTCCGGGGTGATCTCCTCCAGGTCCGCGCCCCACCACTCGCCGAGGCGGCCCATGCCGGTCTGCACCTCGTCGAGGATCAGGAACCCGCCGTACTCGCGGACCAGGGCCTCCACCTGCCGCAGGTAGCCTGCGGGCGGCAGGACCACCCCCGCCTCGCCCTGCACCGGCTCCAGGATCACCGCGGTCTCGCCCGGGTGGGCCTTGAGCTGGGCCTCCAGGGCGTCGGAGTCGCCGAAGGGGATGTGGGTGAAGTCCGGGATGAGCGGGCGGAACGGGCGCTGGTAGACGTCCTTGGCGGTGGCCGACAGCGCGCCGAGCGACTTGCCGTGGTAGCCGTTGACCATCGACACGGTGTGCTTGAAGCCGTTGGCGCGGGCCAGCTTCAGCCCGGTCTCGACCGCCTCGGCCCCGGAGAGCGAGAAGTGCACGCGCTCCAGGCCCTTGGGCACGACCGAGCACAGCAGCTCGGCGGCCTCGGCCGCGGTGGGCTCCAGCAGGATGCGGGTGCCCATCGGGTTGGCGGCGAGCTGGCGCTGCACCTCCTCCAGCACGATGGGGTGGCGGGCGCCGAGGATGAACACGCCGTAGCCGCCGCAGTTGAGGAAGCGCTCGCCGTCGCTGGTGGTCATCCACGCGCCGTCGGAGTGCGCCTCGACGTGGCAGCCGAACAGCTCGGCCAGGGTGGCCCGGCCGCGGCTGAGGTGCTTGCGGTAGAGGTCGAGCACCCGCTGCTCGGCCGCGCCGTGCCCGGTGGCGGGCGTGTTCGCGATCGCGGTCATGTGTGGTCCTTTCAGGACAGGACGAGCGGCTGCCCGGTGAAGTAGGCGACCAGCGCGTCGGCCACCGAGGCCCGCGACGGCGGGTGGAAGGCCAGCGGCCGCACGCCGGTGGCCAGGCGCGTGCTGTCGGCGGAGGTGATGAAGTCCAGCCCGCCCAGCAGCTCCAGGGCCACGGCGGTGGACTCGGCGATGAGCTGCTGGGCGCCGTAGCGGGCGACCAGGGCGTTGGCCACGGCGGCCTCGCCGTCCACCCCGTCGAGCACGCCGCGCGCGGCGCCCTCCAGCAGGGCGTAGGCGGACTCGACCTTGATGGCCAGCTGCGCCTGGTCCTGCGCGCCGCCGCGCCCGCGCTCCAGCACCTTCTCCACCAGCGCGCCCGCCGCGCCGACGTAGCCCGCGGAGATCAGCAGCTCGAACCAGACGAACCCGGCCAGCTGCAGCGCCTCGATCCGCTCGGGGTCCTCGTCGGTGGTGCGGATGACCAGGTCGTCGGCGATGAACACGTCGGTGAGCCGGACCTCCTCGGACTCCGCGGCGGCCAGCACGTCGTTGCCCCAGAACGGGTGGCGGGTGATGCCCGCGCTGTCGGCGGGGATCAGCGCCATCGCCAGCTCCGGCTCGCCGGTGCGCCCGGGCACGGCGATGCTGGCGGTCAGCACATCCATCGACCCGGACAGGCTGCACGGCTTCTTGCTGCCGTTGAGCAGGTAGCCGGCCTCGACCGGCACGGCCTTGACCGCGGGGGCGAGGATGTTCTGCTCGGTGCGGCCCTCGGCCCAGCCCGAGGCCATGATCTTGCGCTCGGGCACCACCGACTTGAGCAGGTCGATCTGCGCGCCGGTCAGCCTGCCCTCGGTCGGGGCGAGGGCGTAGAGGGTGGCCGCGGTGAAGTGGTGCATGGTGGCCGCCGCGGCCAGCGACGGCGACAGCGAGCCCAGCGCGCGCATGACCTGCACGGCCTGCACCAGGTCGGCCCCCGCGCCGCCGTGGTCGGTCGGCACCAGCAGGCCGACGCCGTCGTGGGCGCGGAAGAGGTCGATCACCGGGCTGCCCGGGGTCTCCCGCTCGGCGAAGGTCAGCGCCCGCAGCGCCGGGACCAGGCCGGGGTGGAACTGCTCGCAGACCTCGCGAGCGGCTTCGAGGGAACGCATGGTTGTCTCAGACCTCCTCAGGCACCGTCGAAGACGGCCTGGCGCGGACGGATTCCGGTGGCGACGCTCACGCCCTGCACGTGCGAGGTCTTGAGCATCGGGTAGTTGGCCTCGCCGTAGACGCCGCCGGTCAGGCCGGTGCCGCCGTGGCTGGGCAGGTAGGGCAGGAAGCCGATGTGCGAGTCGTTGACCTTGAGCAGGCCGCCGTTGACGATCCGCTGCACGAACTGGTCGATGACCTCCTCCGACGAGGCCCACAGCGAGTTGCGCAGGCCGTAGTCGTTGGTGTTGACGAACTCGATGAAGCCGTCCAGCAGCTCCAGGTCGGTGGCCGCCTCCGGGACGATGACCGGCAGCAGCGGGAAGAACGTCTCGTGCTTGACCATCTCCATGTCCCGCGCGGTGCCCAGGCCGTTGACCCGCAGCACGGTCGGCTGCAGGAACACCCCGGTCTCCGACGGGGTGCCGTCGACCTCCATCCGGCCGCCGCCGCAGACCAGCTCCGCGCCCAGCCCGATCGCCTGGCGCTGCAGGGCGAAGAACTTCTCCGCCCGGCGCACCGGGGAGAGCAGCACGTCCTCCTGGTCGGGGTAGCCGGGCTTGACGTCGACGATCTGGGCCTTGATCCGGGCGATCAGGTCCTCGGCGACCGCGGGGTGCACCACGACGCAGTTGGGCACCATGCAGATCTGGCCGGAGCCGTAGAAGCACTCCAGGATGGCCTCGGTGGCCGCGTCGAGGTCGGCGTCCTTCCAGACCACGATCGAGTCGTTGCCCGCCAGCTCCAGGATCGGCTTCTTGCCGTTGGCGATGCAGCGCTCCTGCAGCTTCAGGCCCTCCTCGGAGCCGCCGACGAAGAAGATGTCGTCCACCAGCGGGCTCTCCACCCAGCGGTCGGTGGTCTGCTTCGGGTTGCTGCACAGGGCGTTGAGCACGCCGGGCGGGGCGCCGACCTCCTCCAGCAGCGGGGCGATCAGCTCGCGGCACAGGTACATCGTGGACAGCGGGATGCTGCGGGGGGCCCGCACGACCACGGCGTTGCCCGCCATCAGCGGCAGCACGGCCAGCGCGGCGGAGGGACCGGCCGCGTTCTGCGGCGGGTTGAAGCACACCACGCCGTCGGGCTGGCGGCGCACGATCAGCCTGCGGGCGCCGTGGATGAACTCCTTGTGCATCTGCTCGGCGTACCACTGCACGGATTCCTGGCCGTAGAGCTGGTACAGGCAGCTCAGCTCCCAGCGGGCGAGCTTGACCGGGTGCGACTCGGCCACCAGCAGCTCCAGGAACTCGTCCTGGTTGGCCAGCAGGGTGCGGCGGAACAGCTCGCCGAGGCGCAGCCGCCGGGTCAGCGGCACCCGCGCCCACTCCTTGGCCGCCTCGGCCGCGGCCTGCAGCGACTCGTCGATGTGGGCGGTGGTGGCCACGGCGCAGCGGCCGACGACGTAGCGGTGCCGCGAGGCCGCGTCGTCGGGGTCCTTCTCCAGCGCCCGCTTGAGGCTGATGCTGGTGAAGACGTCCTCCAGCAGGGAGGCGGCGCTGGTGGTGTAGACCCAGCCGTCGCCGGGGACGTCCTTGCCGCCGATGAACAGGTCGTAGCTGCGCAGCGGGGTGTCCCGCGCGGCGTCGGCCGTCCCCCCGGACAACTGGGTGGGATCTCCCTCAAAAAGCATCATCGCATGCCCTTCCCGACAATCAGCGGGGTCTGTGACGATTCCCGGCGCGCATTCCCTCGCCTCGCGCCACGCGATCGACTCTCGCAGGGGCGTCTGACCGGCTCCTGACACCGCAGTGATGACGAACGGTCAGCTCAGCGCGGCACCCAGCCAGGACCGCAGCCCGTCCGCGGTCAGCGATTCGAGTTCGACGTCGGCCAATTCCGGGTCGCCGCCGCTTTCGACGAATTTCGCGCGGATGAGCGCGCGGTGCCCGGCGCGCGTTTCCGGGCCTGCCGCCCCGCGCGGGATCCACCGCTCGCGCGTGCGCGTCGCGCCGTCGTGGAACCGGACGGTGACCCGGGCGGGGGTCGCCTTGGTGGCCTCGCGGAAATCCCCCTGCGCGTTCCCCGGCGCCGCCAGGCGGTAGCGGTCCAGCCAGGGCAGGGCGGCGGCCCCCGCCAGCCGCAGGGCCGCGCCGACGGGGGCGTCGGACTCCAGCAGCGCGCGGGTCATCGCCGCGTCCTCGCGCAGGCGCACCTTCTTGGCCAGCGCCCAGCGGGCCTGGTCGGCGGTGGCGGGCCGCTCCAGGTCGGCCGCGGTGAGCCCGCCGGTCAGCAGCGCGGTGGCCACCGGGTAGGCCACGTCGAGGACGAGCGCGCCCAGCGGGGTGTCCGGGCCGTCGGCGTAGCGGTCGGCGGTGCGCTGGGCCAGCAGGGTGTAGGCCGAGACGTCCACCACCACCTCGGCGACGTCCTCGACGTCGGCGGCCAGCGGGGCCAGCTCGGCCGCGCAGTCCACGGCGGCGTCGATGCCCGGGCCGCCGGGGTGCAGCTTGAACGACAGCGTCTCGGTGTGCCACTGCTCGCCGAGGGCGTGGTCGACCTGCTGGGGCAGCGGCACCTCGGCGAAGCGGGCGAGGAACCCGTCCGGGTGCTCCATGAGGTCGGCCGCGCCGGTGAAGCCCGCGTGCGCGGCGTCGCAGGCGTCCAGCGCGGTGCGGACCGGGACCATCGTGCACAGCATCCGGGCGTCGCTGGCCAGGAACGCGCGCAGCAGCGGCCAGTTCGGCATGGCGAAGGCGAGCGCCAGCGCGTCGGTCCAGCGGTCGGCGTCGACCCCCTCGGTCTTGAGCCTGCCCGCGACGGCCCCGGCGAGGTGGGTGTGCATGGCGCTCTGGCCGCGCAGCGGGCCGAGGGTGGCGGCGGCGGTGATGCGGGCGGCGCACTCGTTGGCGGTGACGACGGCCGTGATCAGCTCGGCCCCGTCGCGGGCGTAGGCCAGGGGGACGGCGACGGTGGAGTTGGACAGGTGGCCCGCGTAGGCGGTGTCGTCGAGGTTGAGCCACGAGCCCAGCGCGGCCAGCACGCACGCCGCGGCCTTGCGGTCGGGCTGGTCGGGGCGGCCGAACGCGGCGGTGAGCCGGGCGGCCCCGGGGTGCGCCGCGCCCGCGCGGATGGCCGCCACCTGGGAGAGCACCTGGCTGGCCGCGTAGTCGCGGACGCGGCCGGGGATGTCGCCTGCCCGGACCCCGGCCGCCCACCGGGCCAGAGCGCGCAGCCGGGTCACCAGTCCCGGCCCGCCGCGATGGCCGGGTCGGCCCACACCGGCAGCGCGCCCGGCGCGACCCGCAGGGTCATGCTGGCGCAGGTGTCGGCGATCAGCTCGCCGTCGTGCTCGAAGACCAGGTTCGCGCCGTCGGTGCGCTCGACCCGGATGCGGCTGCCGCGTCCGTAGTAGACACCCGGCTCGCCGAGGTGCCCGCCAGCGCGGATCAGCTCCGGCACGCGCGCCGGGTCGACCTGGCCGCTGATGACGCACACGTCGAGCAGGCCGTCGGTCAGCTCCGACAGCGGCAGCAGCAGGTACTGTCCGCCGCGGTAGCGCCCGCCGCCGACGTTGGCCAGCACGGTGTCGCCCTCGAACAGCACGCGGTCGTCCACGGTGACCCGGCCCGGGTAGGGCCGGTGCGCCGCGCAGGCGTCGGCGAGGGCCTTGGCGTAGCGGGCGCGGCCGGACAGCGGGGTGCGGCGGGCGAAGTCCAGCGCCTCGGCGACCACCCCGGAGCACGCGCCCAGGCAGACGGTCGTGCCGATCTCCTCCAGCCGGGCCACGTCCAGCCTGCGGCGCACCGCCTGGCCGGTGAACACCGCGCGCAGCGCGTCGGCCCACGGCTTCTCGCCCCACAGCATGCGGTAGACGGAGTTGCCGGTGCCGCCGGGGATCACCAGCAGGGTCGCGGCGCTGACCCCTGCCATTCCCTCGACGACCTCGCGGACGGTCCCGTCGCCGCCGACGACGACCACCAGGTCCGGCGGGGTGCGCTCGGCGAGGGCGCGCTGCACGCTCTCGGTGGCGTCCCCCTTGGCCGTGGTGATGTGCAGCGCGGCGTCGGCGTGCGCGGCGCAGGCGTCGCGGACGGCGGCCAGCAGCGGCCCGCGCGCGCTGCCCGCGGTCGGATTGGCGATCACCAGCACGTGGCTGGTGTCCGACAGTGGACTCATGCGACTGCTCCCCGCGCGTGTGTGACCCGGCATGCCGATCACGACCATCGCCAGTGGTTCTGACCACCGGCTGATGGGCCCCTGACAGCGCCTTTCCCCGCTATATCCCCGGTGTTCTACTGGGCGCCGACGAAACCCGCGGAAAGGGGTGCCAGGCGTGACCAGCACAGTGAGCAGGACCGACATCCCGGCGCTGGACGCGATCCGGGCGTACACGCAGGCCGAGAACCCGTCGGCCTTCCTCACGCTCAACGCCGGGACGGCGACCTTCACCAGCCCGGGCATCCCGGGCGCGGTGGCCTACCGGCGCGCGGGGGACTACCTGGTGCAGTTCGGGGGCGTGTTCGCCCCGCCCGAGGACTACGACCGCCTGCTGGCGGCGTTCCTCGACTTCGCGCGGTCGCAGGCGTGCAAGGTGGTGTCGGTCCAGCTGCAGCGCCACGACGCGGAGATCTACGCGCGCAACGGCTTCACCGTCAACCAGATCGGCGCGTCCTGGGCGGTGTCGCTGCCGGAGTTCACCCTGCGCGGAACCCGCTTCATGCAGCTGCGCAACAAGATCTCCCGCGCGTTCCGCAACGGCTTGACCGTCGAGGAGGTCGACGCGGCCCACTACGCGGGCCCGATCACCGAGATCGACCGGGCGTGGCTGGGGTCCAAGGGCGACGGCGCGCACCAGCTGGAGTTCCTCGTCGGCGAGATCGGCGGCGACGGCCAGCCGCACCGGCGGCTGTTCGTCGGCTCGATCGAGGGCCAGCCGGTGGGCTACATCTCCTACTCCCCGGTCTACGGCACCCGGCACGGCTGGATGCACGACCTGTCCCGGCGCATCCCGTCGACCTCGCCGGGGCTGATGGAGGCCATCAACTCCGTGGCGATCGAGAAGTTCCGGGGCGAGGGCGTGCCGTGGCTGCACTTCGGCTTCACCCCGTTCACCGGCCTGGACGCCACCCAGGAGCTGCCCGGCTTCAACCGCGGCTACCAGTGGCTGATGCACGCGCTGTTCGCCCAGGGCGGCGACCTGTACCCGGCGCAGAGCCAGCTGGCCTACAAGCAGAAGTGGGGCCCGACGCTGGTGATCCCGGAGTACATCGCCTTCCCCGACCGCGCCTCCCTGCACGCCTTCGCCCACGTCTTCCGCGCCTGCGGCGCGTTCTGAAACGGAGCCGATCGAATGTCCACTGAGGAACTGATGCAGGCCGCCGTCGGCGCGCTGATGGGCATCTTCGGCGCCCCGGACGACCCGGAGGTCGCCGAGGCCGCGGACGACACCCTCGCCGCCCTGCACGAGGCCCTCGCCGGCTGATCACCGCAGGGTCAGCCCCGGATCAGCCCGGGCAGCCACGCTGGCCCCGCCTCCCGTCGTCATCGCTAAGGAGTCACGGCATGCAGTCCACGCAAGCCAGCAGCACCACGCCTGATCCGGATGTGCGGCAGGCCAACACCGGCTCGGCGACGTTCACCGAGCTGCTCCGCCGGGTGAAGGCCGAGGGCCTGCTCGACCTGCGCGCTGGCTGGTACTACCGGCGGATCTCGCTGAACCTGGCGATGCTCGGCCTGGGCATCGCCGCCTTCTTCGCCATCGGCGACTCCTGGTGGCAGCTGCTCACCGCGACCTGGATCGGCCTCTGGTGCGCGCAGGCGTCGTTCATGTTCCACGACGCGGGCCACAAGTCCATGTTCCGCGCCCGGACCTCGGCGACGGTGGTGGGCTACACGCACGCGAACCTGATCAACGGGTTCTCCTACGGCTGGTGGGTCAACCACCACAACCGCCACCACAGCCACCCCAACCACCTCTCCCTCGACCCCGACATCGCCCGCCGCACGGCGATCTTCGACATCAAGCACTACGCGACCAGGACCCGGGTGGGCCGCTTCATCGTCCGGTACCAGTCGGTCCTGTTCTTCGTGCTGCTGACGCTGGAGTCGTACAAGATGCAGCGCACGGCGTGGCGGATGATCGCCCGCCGCGAGGTGAAGAACCCGCTGCTGGAGGCGGGCCTCATCGTCCTGCGCCTGGCGGTCTACCTCACCTGCGCCTTCCTGGTCCTGTCCCCCGGCCTGGCGATCGCGTTCATCCTCCTGCAGCAGGCCGTGATGGGCGTCTACTTCGGCATGATCTTCGCCCCCAACCACAAGGGCATGGAAATCCGCGACGGCGACGAGGAAACCCTCGACTGGCTGGAGCGCCAGGTCCTGACCTCCCGCAACATCAACCCGTCCCCGCTGATCGACTTCATGTACGGCGGCCTGAACTACCAGATCGAGCACCACCTGTTCCCGTCGATGCCCCAGGGCGCGCTGCCGAGGGCCCGGCAGCTGACGATGGAGTACTGCGCGGAGAAGGGCATCCCGTACGTGGAAATGGGCTTCTGGTCCTCGTACAAGGAAGTAGCCACCTTCCTCCACGACGTCAGCGCCCCCGCCCGCCGCGGCGAAGTAACCGTCTAACCCAACCAACGTGAAGGCTCCCACCACTCCGGTGGGAGCCTTTCACTGTCATCACCCCCGCCCGGGGTATCTCGATCGAGTGATCTCCCCCCGCTGCCACGATCTGCCCATGCCAAGCAGTGGGCCACCTCGGCCACAAGCTTTCGTCGACGAGTCGTTCCTCGAATGCGATGCGGGCGACGGCTTCTACATCGTCGCCGCAGCGGTGATCGAGCCCGCGGCCCAGGCCGCTGCCCGGCAGGTGATGGTCGCCCTGCTCGACCGCAGCTCTCGGGAGAAGCTCCACTGGAACGAGATGAACCACGACCGCCAGATGCGGGCGGCAGCCGCCGTGGCCGCGCTGGCGGGCTTCCACGTCGTGGCCATCGGCACCCCGGTGCCGCGCAGGCGGCAGGACCGCGCCCGGGCGCGGTGCCTGGAGCGCCTGGTGACCGAGCTCCACGGGGTCGACGTCACCGCCGTGCTCGCCGAGAGCAGGACGCCGACGCTGGATGCCCGCGATCTGCGGACCGTCATCGGCGCGCGGTACAACCTGCCGAAGGGGTCGCGGTTCCACCTCGACCACCGGCCCGGACGCGCCGAACCGCTCCTGTGGGTGGCCGACATCGTGGCCGGGGCCGTGCGCCTGCACCGCGGCGGGGACTCCCGCTGCCGGGACCTGCTGGCGGGCAGCCTCGTGGAGATCGAGATCGATACCGGCTGCTGACATGCGTAAGGCCAGGGTCCCGGTCTACCCCAGGTGCACCTGGCCTTGCGACTCGCCGCCCGCCCACGACGGGTGGCTCTCGGTGATTACGGTACCAGGTCTCGGGTCTCCAGCACGGTGAACGTGAGGCCTGCCTTGATGAGGCGGTCTAGGAGGGCGTCGCCCAGGGCGGTGGCGGTGGTTTGCTGGCCTGCGGTTGGGGGGAGGTCGTCGAAGGCCAGGGAGAGGGCGGATTCGGCGAGCATCTTGGCGGTTTCGTCGTAGCCCGGGTCGCCGCCGGAGACCTCGGTGACGAGGTGCTTGCCGGGGGTGCGGGCGGAGAAGCGGACCTTGAACCAGGAGCGGGCGCGCTTCTGCGGGGACGGGCCGTCGCCGGGCTTCTTGCGGGTGAGGAGCCAGTCGCGGGTGAGGGGGAGCTGCGCCAGGCCGAACAGCACGCCCACTCCGGCGACCAGGCCCACCGCCGTCGGCAGGCGGCGCAGCGCGAGGTAGTGGCCGTAGGTGAAGTCGGGCCCGTAGGACTCCAGCGCCCTGGCCGACCGCAGCACGATCTGCGGGTCGATCGTCGGGGCGGGGAGCGCCCACCAGCCGAACGGGGAGCGGTGGGGGCGGCCTGCCCCGCGGACCCGACGCCCGGCGGGGCGCTGCTCCACCGACCGCCGCTGCCGGGCCACCGCCGCGCTCGACCGCATCCGGCTGAAGGCGGTGATCGCCGAGTGGAACGTCCCGCCGGAGAGGTCCGCCGACGCCCGCACGTAGGCGTCGACCGACACCGGCCCGGACGCCCCCAGCTCGCGGAGCGTGTAGTACACGCCCAGGTCGTACGGGATCGAGTCGAAGCCGCAGGCGTGGACGAGCCGGGCGCCGCTGGCCACGGCCGTCGCGTGGTGGCGGAGGTAGGTCTGGTCGACGAACTCCGGCTCGCCGGTCAGGTCGACGTAGTCCGTCCCGGCCGCCGCGCACGCCGCCACCAGCGGGTCGCCGTACTTCACGTACGGGCCCACGGTCGTGATCACCACGCGGGTCGAGGACGCCACCGCCGCCAGGGACGCCGGGTCGGTCACGTCGGCGGTGAGCAGGTCCATCGACGCCAGCGCCGGGTTGATCGCGGCCAGCCGGGACCGGACCCCGGCCAGCTTGGCCTGGTTGCGGCCCGCGAGCGCCCAGGTGCAGCCCTCGGGCGCGTGCCTGGCCAGGTACTCCGCGGTCAGCTCGCCGGTGAAGCCGGTGGCCCCGAACAGGACGATGTCGTACATGGACCCCGACATTACCCACGAGTAACCGGACTCACCACTATTGGCATCTGGCAGCCAAAAGTATTCACTCCATGGTCGAAGTTCCGGCGAATGTCGCACGAACGGGGTTACACTTCGACCAGCCCAGGGCGGCTGGGTCCGGACGAGGAAGGGCGTCGTGCAGATCTCCCCATCCGCATCCCCCGGCGAGCTGCTGCGGCTGCTACGCGACGGGCAGGCCCGCACCCGGGCCGAGCTGGTCGCCGAGACCGGGCTGGCCCGCTCGACCGTGCGCGCCCGGCTGGACTCCCTCGTCGACGCCGGGCTGGTGACCGACCGCGGCAACGGCGCGTCCACCGGCGGGCGCCCGGCCAGCCGGTTCGTCTTCAACGCCCGCTCCCGCCTGGTCCTGGCCGCCGAGGTCGGCGCGACGCACGCGACCGTCGCCGTCACCGACCTGGCGGGCGACCCGCTGGCCACCGAGCGCCTGGCCCTGGACATCGCCGACGGCCCCGACGCCGTGCTCGGCCTGCTCACCGCCACTTGGCGGCGGCTGGTCGAGCCGATGGGCACCCCGGTCGCGGGCGTCGGCATCGGCCTGCCCGGCCCGGTCGAGCACTCCACCGGCCGCCCGACCAACCCGCCGATCATGCCCGGCTGGAACGGCTACGACGTGCCCGCCCGGGTCGCCGCCGACTTCGACGTCCCCGTGCTGGTGGACAACGAGGTCAACCTGATGGCCCTCGGCGAGCACGCCCGCTGCCACCCCGGCGAGCAGCACATGGTGGTCGTCAAGGTCGCCACCGGCATCGGCGCGGGCCTGATCAGCAACGGCATGCTGCACCGCGGCGCGGTCGGCGCGGCGGGCGACCTCGGCCACATCCTGGCCCCCGGCGCGGGCGACGCCCCGTGCCGCTGCGGCAACACCGGCTGCCTGGAGGCCGTCGCCAGCGGGCCTGCCGTGGCCGCGCGGCTGAGCGCGATGGGGCTGGCGGCCACCACCAGCGCCGACGTCGTGGCCCTCGTCCAGTCCGGCAACCCGACCGCTGGCCAGGCCGTGCGGCAGGCCGGGCGGGACATCGGCGAGGTGCTGGCGGGCTGCGTGAGCCTGTTCAACCCCTCGCTCATCGTCATCGGCGGCTCGCTGTCCAACGCGGGCGAGATGCTGCTCGCGGGCGTGCGCGAGGCGATCTACCGCCGCTCGCTGCCGCTGGCCACCGAGCACCTGCGGATCGTGCCGTCGCAGACCGCCGACGCCGCCGCCATGCTGGGCGCGGCGGCGATGGTCGTGCAGCACGCGCTCTCGCCGGTCGTGCTCGACCGCGAGCTGGCCTGATCAGCTCCAGAACACCGCCAGGCCCACGTTCAGCACCACCAGCGCGCCCAGCGCGGGCGTGACCCACTTGGGCAGCGGCGTCTTGCGCAGGTAGGTGAAGGCGATGCCCGCGATGGCCACGACCACCAGCGTCTTGATCCCCAGCTTCATGTGGTTGTACTCGGCGTCGGTCAGCGGCGCGAGCGCGATCAGGGCGACGCCGGTCACCAGCTGCAGGCCGGAGCCGTGCAGCCAGCCGGGGTTGAGCGCGCCCTCGCGGGAGCGCAGCTGCAGCAGGAAGGTGCCCACCAGCAGGCCCATGCCCAGCAGGTGCAGGAAGACCAGCAGCAGTCGCACGAACTCCACGTCGCGCCCCTTCCACATCGCGGGAATTTCGACAGCTGCAGTCTCACACCCGGCCCGACCGGCGCTGACACCGGGCACGCCCGTGTGGGTGACAGGCCGGATCGTGGCCTGATCGTG
The DNA here is from genome assembly GCF_053604195.1 of Actinokineospora sp. NPDC004072. Classification (NCBI taxonomy): domain Bacteria; kingdom Bacillati; phylum Actinomycetota; class Actinomycetes; order Pseudonocardiales; family Pseudonocardiaceae; genus Actinokineospora; species Actinokineospora sp. NPDC004072. The sequence continues at coordinate 76,614 of NZ_JBSGHB010000011.1, forward strand.
ACGGGTTCTACCCTGGCCGGGTGCGCTTCGCAGCCCGCGGGACCGTCGCCGCCCTCCTGGCCCTGCTCACCGCCGCCCCAGCGGCGGCGCAGGGTCCGACGGGCGAGCCGCTGATGCAGACCAGCGCCCAGTGCCGCAACCACGACCGCCCGCCGCCCGCCATCGACACCTCCGAGGAGCCCAAGCCCGGCGACCCGTCGCCGACGCCGCTGCCGGTGCCCCAGGAGCCCGTCGGCGGCACCCGGATGGGTGAGTGCGGGCTGGTGCTGCCGCCGGAGGCCCCCGCGCTGCCCGGCGCGGTCAACGCCGCGGCCTGGATCATCACCGACATCGGCTCGGGCACCGTGCTGGCCGCCAAGGACCCGCACGCCCGCGAGCGGCCCGCGTCGCTGATCAAGCTGCTGCTGGCCATCACCGCGGTGCGCGAGCTGCGCCCCGAGCAGGTGGTGACCGGCACCGCGGAGGACGCCCAGCAGGAGGGCTCCCGGGTCGGCATCGGCCCCGGCGGGGAGTACACCGTCGACCAGCTCCTGCACGCGCTGCTGATGCGCTCGGGCAACGACGTGGCGCACGCGCTGGCGCGCGCCCTCGGCGGGGTGCCGGTCGCGCTGGAGAAGATGAACGCGCTGGCCCGCGAGCTGGGCGCGATGGACACCCGGGCGGCCACCCCGTCCGGCCTGGACGGGCCGGGCATGAGCACGTCGGCCTACGACGTGGCGCTGATCTTCCGCGAGGCGATGGAGCACCAGGAGATCGCCAAGGCCATCGCCACCCGGTCGCTGGACTTCCCCGGCGACGGCCAGCGCGGCTCGTTCCCGATCTACAACGACAACAAGCTGTGGGGCGAGTACGCCGGGTTCACCGGCGGCACCGCGGGCTTCACCGACTCGGCCCGGCACACCTACCTCGGCAGCGCCGAGCGCGACGGCCGCAGGCTCGCCGTCGTCCTGCTGCGCGGCGAGCCCAACCCCGACCCGCTGGCCGGGCAGGGCGCGCTCCTGCTGGACTACGGCTTCGGCCTCATCGACGCGGGCCGCAAGCCGGTCGGGGAGCTGGTCACCGGCGCCCCGGACGCCCAGCCCAAGCCCGACGGCAGCGTCGGCGGCGTGCCGGAGACCCAGGCCCCGCCCGGCGACAGCCCGCGCGACTCCGCGGCGCCCGCCGCCGAGCGCTCGGCGTTCGGCACCTACGGCATGCCGCTGGTGGTGGCCGCGGGCCTGGCCGTGCTGGTCGCGCTGGCGATGTTCCTGCGCAAGAAGCGGGCCGCCCGGGCCAGGGCGGCCGCCCGCGCGGCGGCGTCCTAGCGCCGCCTGCCCAGCACCAGGCCGAGCAGCGCGCCCGCGCCCAGCAGGCTCGCCGTCTGCCGGGCGTTGGGCCTGCTGGCGACCGTCACCACCGGCCGGATGACCGCGGGCGGCGGGGGCGGGATGGGCTCGTCGACGACGTTCTCCTTGGCGGTGGCCGTCCACGCGGTCACGTACAGCAGGAAGCGGGCCACCAGGTTGGCGAACACCAGCAGACCGACGATCGGGCCGACGAGGCTGCCCAGCGGGCCGCCGAGCACCGAGTTGAGGTAGATCGCCCCGATCTGCTTGAGCACCTCGAAGCCGATGGCCGCCGCCAGCGCGCCCCGCACCGCGCTGCGGACGCTCACCGGGGTGCGCGGCAGCCGGGCGATCACCCACAGGAAGATCAGCCAGTTGGCCAGCAGCGACAGCGCGGTGGTCACGCAGAACAGCAGCACCCGCGCCCAGCCCGCCTCGGACAGGCCGACCCAGTCCAGCAGCAGGTCGGCCAGCCCGCTGCCCGCCGCGCTCAGGCCGAAGGACAGCGCGATCGCCCCGCCCAGGCCCAGCAGCGCGAGCAGGTCCATCAGGTTGCCCTTGAGGAACGGGCGGTCCTTGTGCTTCTGGCCCCACTGCGCCGTCAGCGCGTCGCGCAGGTTGCTCATCCAGCCCAGCCCGGTGTAGGCGGCGGTGAGCAGGCCGATGAGCCCGACCCGCCCGCGCTCCTCGACCGCGGCGTTGACCAGGTCGGTGAGCAGGCCGCGCAGGTTCTCCGGGGCCGCGGAGGTGATGCTCTCCTGCAGCGAGCGCAGCAGCTCGGGCTGCCCGGCGAGGACGAAGCCGAGGACGGCGAAGGAGATCAGCAGCAGCGGGAACAGCGACAGGACGCTGAAGTAGGTGATCGACGCGGCGAAGTGGTTGCCGTAGCGGTCGGTGAACGCCTCGTTCGCGCGGAACAGGTGGTCGATCCCCGGCCGCCTGCGGCGCAGCCGGGCGACCTTCGACTCCTTCTCGTCGGGCACCTGCAAAACCTAGGCGGCCCGCTGGAGATCCGCTACTCGAAGATCCGCTACTTGAGGAAGCCGACCCGGTCGTACACCCGCGCCAGCGTCGCCGCGGCGACCTCCCTGGCCCGCTCGGCGCCCCCGGCCAGGAGCTTGTCCAGCTCGGCCGGATCGTCCATGTAGGACTTGACGGTGTCGCGGACCGGCCCGGCGAAGTCGGCGACGACCTCGCCGAGGTCCTTCTTCAGGTCGCCGTACCCCTTGCCGTCGTAGGCGTTGACGAGGTCCTCGACCGCGCGGCCGGTCAGCGCGGAGTAGATGCCCAGCAGGTTGCTGACGCCCGGCTTGGCCTCCGGGTCGAAGCGGATCTCCCGCTCGGCGTCGGTCACCGCGGAGCGGATCTTCTTGGCCGAGGCCTTCGGGTCGTCCAGCAGCTCGATGATCCCGCCGGGGCTGGAGGCGGACTTGCTCATCTTCGCCTGCGGCTCCTGCAGGTCGTAGATCTTGGCGGTGCCCTTGAGGATGTAGGGCTCCGGCAGCGGGAAGGTCTTGCCGAAGCGGGTGTTGAACCGCTGCGCGAGGTCGCGGGTCAGCTCCAGGTGCTGGCGCTGGTCCTCGCCGACCGGCACGTACTCCGGCCGGTACACCAGGATGTCGGCCGCTTGCAGGATCGGGTAGGTGAACAGCCCGACGCTGACCATGCTGCCCTGCTTGGCCGACTTGTCCTTGAACTGCGTCATCCGGCCCGCCTCGCCGAAGCCGGTCAGGCACTGCATGACCCAGCCCAGCTCGGCGTGCTCGGGCACCTGGGACTGCACGAACAGGGTGGTGCGGGCGGGGTCGAGGCCGAGGGCGAGCAGCTGCGCCGCCGAGACCCGGGTGCGCTTGCGCAGCAGCTTCGGGTCGTGCTCGACGGTGATCGCGTGCATGTCCGCGATGAAGTAGAAGGCGTCGTGGGTGTCCTGCAAGGCCACCCACTGGCGGACCGCGCCGAGGTAGTTGCCCAGGTGGAACGAGTCGGCGGTGGGCTGGATGCCCGACAGCACGCGCGGCTTGCGCTCGGTCTTCTCGGTCGACACGCCCCCGATTCTCCCAGCTCGCCCGCGACGCACCCCGGTCGGGTGAGGTTAGGGGCCATCCGGTGGATTGCCGCCTAGGGTCGTGCGGTGGCAGGTTCGCCTGCAGCCGATCCCCCGCCCGACCGGCACGGATGGGCCTGCCCACGACGTCGTCGCCTGTTCGGAGGTACCAGTGCGAAAACGATCCCGGTTCCTGGGCGCGGTGCTCGCCGCGGCCTGCGCGGGCGGGCTGGCCGCCGCGGTCGCCCCGCCCGCGGTCGCGGCCCCGGCCGACGGGCCCAGCGCGCACTTCGTCGTGCTCGGCCCGCAGAGCGCCAGGGCCCTGTGGCGGGTCGAGAAGGCGGTGCGCGACTCCGGCGGCACCGTCGTGCAGAGCTGGCCGCAGATCGGCGTCGTCGTCGCGGCCTCGCCGAACGCGGACTTCGCCGCGGTCGTGCGGACCAAGCCCGGCGTGCAGGGCGCTGGCGCCACCCAGAACCTCGCTGAGCTGGCCCAACCCGCGCTGGCCGCGGGCGGGCTGGAGTCGCGGGCGCTGGAGGCCACCACCGGCGTCATCCCGGCGGGGGCGCCCGGCACCGCGTCCGCCGCGGGCGATCCGCTCAGCGTCAACCAGTGGAACCTGGGCGCGATCCGCGCCGACCAGGCGCACGAGATCAGCGGCGGCAGCCCGGACGTGCTCGTCGGCGTGCTCGACTCCGGCATCGACCCCACCCATCCGGACCTCGCGCCGAACCTGGACCAGGCCAACTCGGTGGGCTGCACCGACCGCGGCGTGCCGAACCCCGCCCGCAGCGCGTGGACCCCGACCACCAGCGACCACGGCACCCACGTCGCCGGGATCATCGGCGCGGCGCGCAACGGCGTCGGCGTCGTCGGCGTGGCGCCGGGGGTCAAGATGGCCTCGATCAAGGTGGTCAACGACGCGGGCTACATCTACCCCGAGTACGCCATCTGCGGGTTCATCTGGGCCGCCGAGCACGGCGTCTCGGTGACCAACAGCTCCTACTTCGTCGACCCGTGGTACCTGTGGTGCAACGACGACGCCGACCAGCGCGCCGTCGCCAGGGCGGTCACCCGCGCGGTGGACTACTCCGCGCGGCGCGGCGTGGTGAACGTGGCGGCGCTGGGCAACAGCAACTGGGACCTGGCGCACCCGATCCTGGACGAGGGCAGCCCCAACAACGGCACCCCGTTCCCGCGGCAGACCGGCAACCAGTGCGTCAAGCTGCCCGCCGAGGTGCGCGGGGTGGTGGGCGTGTCCTCCACCGGCGTGGAGAACCGCAAGTCGTACTTCTCCAACTACGGCATCGGCGAGACCGAGGTGGCCGCGCCCGGCGGCGACGCCCGGCAGATCCCGAGCACCCCGGACGGCAACGGCCGCATCCTGTCCACCACGTTCAACGGCGGCTGGGGCTACAAGCAGGGCACCTCGATGGCCGCCCCGCACGCGGCGGGCGTGGTGGCCCTGCTGCGCTCGACCCACCCGGGCTGGAGTGCGGCGCGCACGATCGTCGAGCTCGGCCGCGACGCCGACCGGCTCCCGTGCCCGGCGGGCGGGGTCTACGACCCCGACGGCACCGGCAACTGGCTGGCGAACTGCCAGGGCGGGAGCACCGGCCGCGGCTTCTACGGCGCTGGCCTGATCGACGCGCTGGACGCGGTGCGCTGACCGGCTGACCATCGCGGCCGATCCGGATGCCGTCCGGGTCGGCCGCGGTCGGCTTCGGGGGCGGGGCTCAGCTGGCGGCGCGGTCGTCCGCGGCGACGGGGACGCGCGGGGCGGGCAGGGGCACGCGCGCCGCGGCCGCGGCCTTGACGGCCACCCTGCGGCGGCGCAGCAGACCCAGCACCAGGCCGCCGCCGCCGATCACGACCGCGATGCCCCCGACGAGGACCCCGCCCTCGCTGACGGTGGCGGCCGTCACCTGGGCCAACGTGGCCGATACGCCTGACACCGTTGCACCGTCCCTCGATTGGGCTAAAGCACCGCTGTGTGGACCGTCAAGAAGCTACCGACTGTGTCAACAGCGGAGACCCACATCGGTGATAGATCGCCCGCTGGCGTCGATGAGCGTAGCTCCCGGTGCGGTGAACGGTATCCCCGGGTAGTGGATCAATCACCCGGGGCGGTGTGGCATCAGCAGTCGTGGCCGGGCAGCGGCTTGAGGAACTCCTCAGCGGCCCAGCGGTCCGGGCCGAGCTTGCGGAAGCCGCCATCGACGGTCCGGTCGGCCACGGTCTCCGCGCCCATCTTGAACTTGCCGACGATCTCGGCGGTGCGGCTCGGCGCGGCGCGCACGTTGAGCACGTCGGCGGTGACGATGACCTTGCAGGCCCCCTCGCCGCCGGTCGGCGCGGCCTCCCCGCCGGGGCGGTCCACCCCCATCGAGTAGATGACGGCGACCACCGCGACACCGCCGATCAGCAGGGCCCGCTTCGGCACCAACACGTCAGCACACTCCCGGTCCGGCTGGACTCCGACGGCTCCACCGTGACCCAGCCGGGCCGCGCCGACAACTCGTGTCACCCGAAAGGCCCCACCGACGGCGACGGCCCCCGCCGGGCAGGGCGGGGGCCGTCGACGCGGGCGCGGGTGATCAGCCCGCCATGGCCTTCTGCAGGTTCTCGTCCAGGGTGTTCAGGAACTCCTCGGTCGTCTGGTACGGCTGGTCCTTGCCGATCAGCAGCGCGAGGTCCTTGGTCATCTTGCCGCTCTCGACGGTCTCGATGATGACCCGCTCCAGGGTCTCGGCGAAGCCGACGACCTCGGGCGTGCCGTCGACCTTGCCGCGGTGGGCCAGGCCCCGGGTCCAGGCGAAGATCGAGGCGATCGGGTTGGTCGAGGTCGGCTTGCCCGCCTGGTGCTGGCGGTAGTGCCGGGTGACCGTGCCGTGGGCGGCCTCGGCCTCGACGGTCTTGCCGTCCGGGGTCATCAGCACCGAGGTCATCAGGCCGAGCGAGCCGAAGCCCTGGGCCACGGTGTCGGACTGCACGTCGCCGTCGTAGTTCTTGCAGGCCCAGACGTAGCCGCCCTCCCACTTCAGCGCGGCGGCGACCATGTCGTCGATGAGGCGGTGCTCGTAGGTCAGGCCCTTGGCCTCGAACTCGGCCTTGAACTCCGCGTCGAACACGGCCTGGAAGATGTCCTTGAAGGCGCCGTCGTAGGCCTTGAGGATGGTGTTCTTCGTGGACATGTAGACCGGGTAGTTGCGCTGCAGGCCGTAGGAGAAGCTGGCCCTGGCGAAGTCCTCGATGGACTTGTTGAAGTTGTACATGCCCATGACGACGCCGCCGTCCTCGGGCATCCGCACGACCTCGTGCTGGATCGGCTCGGAGCCGTCGGCCGGGGTGTAGGTGATGGTCACCGTGCCCGCGCCGGGCACCTTGAAGTTGGTCGACTTGTACTGGTCGCCGTGCGCGTGGCGGCCGATGATGATCGGCTTGGTCCAGCCGGGGACCAGCCGCGGGATGTTCTTGATGATGATCGGCTCGCGGAAGACGACGCCGCCGAGGATGTTGCGGATCGTGCCGTTGGGCGAGATCCACATCTTCTTCAGGCCGAACTCCTCGACCCGCGCCTCGTCCGGGGTGATGGTGGCGCACTTGACGCCCACGCCGTGGCGCTTGATGGCGTTCGCGGCGTCGATGGTGACCTGGTCCTCGGTGGCGTCGCGGTGCTCGATGCCCAGGTCGTAGTAGTCCAGGTTGATGTCCAGGTACGGGTGGATCAGCTTGTCCTTGATGAACTGCCAGATGATCCGCGTCATCTCGTCGCCGTCGAGCTCGACGACGGTTCCCTGGACCTTGATCTTGGCCATGAGCCGCGATGCTCCTCTCGCCTGTGGTCTGCCCGCGCTAAACGGTACAAGCGTACTGGTAGCGGGCCGCGGCGGGCACCCGTGTGGGCACTCTCACCGCGGCCCGATGCTAGGCGAGCCCCGCCACGGCGGCGATGATGCGCCTGCTCACCAGCGGCTGCTCCGGCAGACCCATGTGCAGGGTGTTCACCGAGAACACCACCCGGCGGGCGAGGTCGGGCGTGGCCCCGATGCCGTTGTTGTACCCCGGCCGGTCGCCGGTCTTGCCCCAGAAGACGACATCGCCCACCGCGATCCGGTCCAGCCCGCCGCCGCGGTGCGCGGGGACGTCATTGGCCGGGTCGTCGTCGCCGTCGTAGGCAGGCACGTCCGGCACGTCGAAGACCACCGCGTTCTGCTCCGGCGGCAGCAGCCGCCCGGTCATCACGGCGACGAGGAACCGGTCGAGGTCCTCGGCGGTCGAGATCGCCTCGGCCGCGGCCCACTGGTAGGTGGGGTTGGCCTCGGTGATGTCGACGTAGCGGCCGTCGACCAGCTCGTAGGCCCGCGCGTGCGGCCCGGGGATGCGGGTCCTCGCCCCGGGGAAGCTGGTCCCGCCCAGCCGCAGCGGCTTGATGACGGCCTCGTGCACGGTCTCGGCGTACGGCCTGCCGGTCACCGCCTCCATGACGGCCCCGAGCACCAGCGCGCCGATGTTGCCGTAGTGCTGCTTCGTCCCGGGCGCGAACTCCATCTCCCGCCCGGTGAACGCCAGGTCGAACAGCTGCTGCGGGGTCCAGGTGTCGAAGCGGTGCCGGAGGAACCAGTCGGGGTCCTTGTGGTCGATCGGCACCCCCGGCAGCCCCGAGGTGTGGTTGAGCAGCGTCCGCACCGGAACCGGCGGGTACCGCTCGGGCAGGACCCCCGGCAGGTACTCCTGCACCGTCCGGTCGAGGTCCAACTCCCCCGCGCGACCAGGTGCAACGCCCCCACCGACGTGAACAGCTTGGTGATGCTCCCGATCCGGAACCGCGCATTCCCCGGCACCCCCCGCCCCGACCGCACATCCGCAACCCCCGCGGTCCCGTCCCAACTCCCCGCCCACCCCCGAACCCGCACCAACGCCCCAGACGCCCCCTGGTCCGGCAACCCCCCAATAGCCGCCCGAACCGCCCCCACATCCAACGGCGGCACCGACACTCCCCCACCCACGGCCCCAGCCCCCGAAGCCGTCCCCACCAGCATGGCCGCCACCACCGCGGCAATCCGAATTCGCATACCCCCACCCTGTCGCCGATCACCACCCCCGCCATCAGGCAAGCCCCCTGATCCCCACCCCCAACTTCCCCTGACCCCACCCCCCGAACCCCGCCTCCCCCACCCCACCCGATCCAGATGCAGCCCCACCCATCCAGATGCAGCCCCACCCGTCTAGATCAGCCCACCCATCCAGATCAGACACCCCGCCCACCCAGGGGGCAGACCCCCTCGGTTCTCACCGTACCGGCGAGGGCCGACGAAATCGGAGTCGACACTCCGATGCGGCGGCAGGCGGCGCCGGAGGTCCACACGATCGAGGGGTTCGGGGCGATTCGGGTGCGAAGACGTGGAGCGCAGTGCTGGAGACCGCTTCTGCGACCCGTGCTGCGACGGCACGCCCGGGCCGGCGGCGGAGCACGACCATCCGACGAACCCGCCGAGCCGAGCACGGCACAAGGCCGGCGTCCGCCGCGCCATCGCCCACCCACGGGTCGCAGAACGGAGAGCCCGGCGCGAGGAAGGGCCGAACGTCGGCCCCGCTCCCGCCACGCCATCACCCTCTTCCTCCTCCTCGCCCCCCGGGATCACGGAGAGCCGGGCGTGAGGGAAGGGCAAACGTCGGTCCCGCCATCGCCCCACCCCCAGATCACAGGTGGTCGCCGACCAGCGCCTGCACCGGGCGGCCCACCAGCCACTCGACGTGGGCGTCGGTCAGGCCGTCCTGGTCGGGACGGAGCCCGGCGCGGGGGAGGGACGTCGGTCCCCGGGCCAGCGGAAGGGACCGGCCACCGGGCGGGACGAATTGCCGCGGGCCGGTCCCGGCGCGCGACCGGGCATGCTTGGATCTTGGGCAGCCGTGCGGCAGGTGGACGGCCGCAGGGGGCAGCGGAGGTGGGGGAAGCGATGGCGACCGGTCCGACGCACGCGATGAGCGGGCTGGCGGCGTGGGCGGCGGTGACCGCGCTGGCCGAGGGGACGGCGCTGGGCAGCCTGTCGGTCAAGGGGTGGCTGGTCGGGGCGATCCTGGCGTCGGGGGCGGCGCTGCTGCCCGACCTCGACCACCCCGGCTCGACGGTCTCCACGACCTTCGGGCCGGTGTCGGCGGCCGCGTCGAAGCTGCTCAACGGGCTCAGCGGCATCGTCTACAAGGCGACGCGCACCAACCGCGACTCCAAGCGCGAGGGCGGGCACCGGGGGCTGACCCACACGCTCGTCTTCGCCCTCGGGGCCGCGGTGGTCACCACGGCGATCATCCAGACCAGCCAGTCCTGGGCGCTGCCGGTGCTGATGTTCTTCTTCTGCGGCTTGGCCGTGCGCGGGATCATGCACAAGTGGTGCCCGCGCAACGACGCGCTGTGGATCACCGGGACCAGCCTGGTCCTGACCTACGCCTGTCTCAAGTGGACCGACCCGACCTCCCCGGACGCCGCCGCGTGCGGGGTGGCCGTCGCCATCGGCTGCATCGCCCACTACCTCGGCGACGCCATCACCGAGCAGGGGTGCCCGATCCTGTGGCCGGTGCCGATCGCGTGGAAGACGTGGTACCCGATCGCGCCGCCGAAGATCATGCGGATGCGGACCGGCGGCCGGGTGGAGATGGCGATCATCGGGCCGCTCATCACCGCGATCGCCGTGTGGATGTCGGCGGTGGCCCTGCAGCGCGCGGGCGGCGTGCTGCCCCAGATCGACCTGATCCCCTGGACCTGACCTACTTCATCGCGGCGAGCTGGATGAGGTTGCCGCAGGTGTCGTCGAAGACCGCGGTGACGACCGGGCCCATGTCCACCGGGTCCTGGGTGAACTCCACGCCCAGGCCCTTGAGCCGCTCGGCCTCGGCGTAGACGTCGTCGACGGCGAACTGGGTGAACGGGATGCCGTCGGCGACCAGCGCCTTCTTGAACGGACCGGCCGCGGGGTGCCCGTCGGGCTCCAGCAGCAGCTCCACGCCGTCGGGGTTGGCCGGGGAGACCACGGTCAGCCACCGGGCCGAGCCCGCGGGCACGTCGGTCTTCTTGATGAAGCCCAGCTTCTCGGTGTAGAACGCCAGCGCCTTGGCCTGGTCGTCGACGAACACGCTAGTCACGTTGATCCTGATCATGGGTCGGTCCCTCTCGGTCGCGGGTCCACCGGTCGGCGAGCGAGCGCAGCGGACCGGGGTCGATGTGGTGGAACTTGTAGCGGCCCTGCCGCCGGGTGCGCACCAGACCGGCCTGCTCCAGCACGGCGAGGTGCTGGGAGATGGCCTGGCGCGTGGAGGAGAGGCCGTGCTTCATGGCCAGCCTGCCGCAGATCTCGAACAGCGTCTGGCCGTCCCGGTCGGTCAGCTCGTCCAGGATGGCGCGCCGGGTCGCGTCGCCGAGGGCCTTGAACAGCAGGTCGTCCACACCGCAGTTATAGGCAAGTCGTCACTTGCCTGTCAACCGAGCGACGCCGCCAGCGCCTCCGCCTCCTCCTCGCTGAACCCGCCCGCACCGCCGTGGATGGTGGTGTCGCCGCGGATCTCGCCCTGGATGCTCGGCGCGGAGACGACCTCGCCGTCGACCAGGAACGCGACGCGCTGGCCGACGTTGGCCCCGGTGTGCCGGGCCCAGATGTCGGCGCCCTCGGCGGTGAACGAGAGGGTGACGACGTAGCCGACGCCCTGCGGGTCGGCGGCCGCGGTCGCGCCTGCGACGTGCCGCTCGTCGAGGAGGACCGCGCCCAGGACGAACACCTCCGCCCCGTCGCGGGCGCAGGCGGCCAGCGGCCGGTCCGGGTCGGCGTCGGCGGGGCCCGCGCCGCAGTCCAGGGCGTTCATCGCCGCCAGCTGCGCGGTCGGGTCGGTGGCGAGCTCGGGCGCCTGGACGCACGCCGCGTCCTGCGCGGCGGAGCGGTCCGGGCAGGCGGGGGTCGTCACGCCCGGCGTCAGGCCCGCGACCGGGGCCGCGACGACGACCGGCCGGAAGTCCAGGGAAGGCGCTTGCACCGCCTCGCCGCCCACCGCCGACTGACACCCGCTCAGGACCACGCAGGCGACCAGTACCGCCCCGAGTGCTCGCGCCACACCGGGTGCATCGCCTGCTGGTGTCGATCAGTTACCCCGGGTGCGCGCCGACGGCGTCGCGGATCTCGTTGCCGAGGTCCTCGCCGCTGCTGCGCGCGCAGTGGGCGCAGCAGAAGAACCGGCCCCGTACCTCGACGCCGTGGCCGAGCACCCGGCACTTGCAGTGCTCGCACACCGGCGCGAGGCGGTGGGCAGCGCATTCCAGGGAGTCGAAGGTGTGGACCTGGCCGCTGACCGTCCGGACCTCGAAGGCCATCCAGTAGTCGTTGCCGCACACGTCGCAGACCGCCATGGGGGCGCTCCTTCCGTCCCCGCCAGCCTGCGCCGGGCCTCAGCGCGCGGCAACCCGGAGCCGGGCCACGCAGCCCAGGGCGATCAGGGCGAGCACGGCGATGTAGCCGGAGACGGCCATCGAGGTCCCGGTGGCCTCCAGCAGCAGCACCATGAGGAACGGCGCCAGGCCGCCGCCGAGCACCGAGGCGATCTGGTAGGCCAGCGACGCGCCGGTGTAGCGGATCTGCGGGGCGAACAGCTCGGCGAACAGCGCGGCCTGCGGGCCGTAGATGCAGCTGAGGAACGTCGCGCCGACCAGCTGGGCGACGATCAGCCCGGGGACGGTGGCGGTGTCGATCAGCAGGAACATCGGGAACGCCCACAGCAGCAGCCCGACCACGCCGACGGTGTAGACCCGCAGCCGCCCGAGCTTGTCGGACAGCCGCGCGGCCAGCGGGATCGTCACGATCTGCACCCCGGCGACGATCATCGCGACGACGAGCACCGATCCGCGGTCCATGCCCAGCTCGCGGGTGGTGTAGTCGAGGGCGCCGGTGATGAGGATGTAGAAGGTCGCCAGGTGCACGGCGAACGACCCGCCCGCCAGCAGCACCTTGCCCCGGTGGTGCTTGAGCACCTCCCGCACCGGCGACCGCTCGACCCCCCGGAACTCCGGCGTCTCGGCGATCCGCTTGTGGATGAACCACGCGAGCACCAGCACCAGCGGCCCGACGAGGAACGGGATCCGCCACGCCCACTCCGCGAACCCCGCCGACTTCTGCAGCACCGCGAACGACATGTTCGCCAACACGACCCCGACGACGACCCCGATCTGCACGAAGCTGCCGTACAACCCCCGCTTCCCGGGCGGCGCGTACTCGGTGGCCAGCAACATCGCCCCACCCCACTGCGCCCCGACGGCCACCCCCTGCAACAACCGCAGCACGACCAGGATGATCGGCGCGGCGATCCCGATGGTGGCGTACGAGGGCGTCAACCCGATGCCGGTCGTCGCCGCGCCCATCGCGACCAGCGCCAACACCAGAGTCGGCTTACGCCCGTACCGATCCCCCAGATGCCCGGCAATCGCCGCCCCGATCGGCCGCACCACGAACCCGACCGCGAACGTGGCGAAAGCCGCCAACACCCCGGCGACGGGGCTGACGGAGGGGAAGAAGACATCGCTGAGCACGAGGGCGGCGGCGGTGCCGAAGATGAAGTAGTCGTACCACTCGAAAGTGGAGGCCAGGAACGCGGCAACCGCGACCTTGCGGTGCTTGGTGGTAGTCGCCTCTTTCAACATCGCCGCCTCCACGTGTGGACGTGGTGACCAGGGTGAACGGCGGGGGCAGTGGATCACATCTCCGGCGATGCCCAACGCTTCCGACAGCGCTCCGTCGGATCGGAGCGAAGACGCTTGCTCCACGCCAGGCCGTCCTCAGGCCGTCACAGACGACGAGGCCGTGCCACCGTCCACCGAGGGGAAGAGCCGATCCGACGCCGCCCGCGCCCGGCTGTGGCTGCTCTGGACCAGGTGCGTATAGATCTTGAGCGTGTAGGCCGGGTCATGGTGGCCGAGGTACGCGGACACCTCCTTGATGGACGCGCCGTTGGCGAGCAGGTTCGAGGCGTAAAGGTGCCGCAGCGCGTGCATGCCGTCGCGCCGGTCGGTGTACGGCACGCCTGAGGCCGCGAAGGCCGGTTTCCACACCTCCAGGAGGAACTGACCGCCACGCCACACCTTGGAGGTCTCACGGTTCAGGTTCCGGCCCAGCCCGTCAGTCAGACGGTTGATGAGGAGCGTGACAGTGACGGGATCGCCGCCGGGCTCCAGCCAGGGCAACGTCAGTTCCAGCGGTTGATGGGTGGTCAGGTAGTCGTCAATGCGCGCCAGGACGCCATCGCCGAGCGGCACCGTCCGCGACTTCCCACCCTTCGGGGGAGCGAAGACCGCGACGGGGCCAATCCAGCGAATCTGACGGACAACGTTCAACTCCATATCCGTGCGGTTGATGTCATCCGGACTGAACCCGAATACCTCCATTTGCCGCAGGCCAGCACCCGCCCCGAGCGGCACGACTACCTTGTAATGCTCGGGCAAGGCCATGTGCACCTTGCGGAGCTTGACGTCCGGCCACACGGTGACGCGACGCTCTTCCGGTTTGGGCCGCTTGATGCTCTTGACCTTGCAGGGGTTGACCTCAATTCGCTTCTCGTCAACCGCCGCACCCAGAATGGCGCTTAACATGTCGAAGAGTTGCGCCCTGTATGAACCCTTGCGCTTGCGGTTGACCATCCATTCCAACCAGTCGCGGATGGTGTCGACCGATGCGGCTTCCGCGAGAGACATATCTCCGAAGAACGGCCATACCATACCGTTGAGCCGCGTCGTGATCATCTGCTGATACGAGGCGTCCGACGACTGCCCCTTTCGCCACTTGGCCACGTAGTCACGTAGGCTGAGCTGCCCCGCCTTCGGGTCGACATACTTCCCTGCCAATAGGTCGACCTGCACTGTGGACAAGAACGCCTCAGCCCGTTTGAGCTGCTTGTCCGGGAACGACTTCGAGCGCTCTTTCTTCCCGACATAGTAGCGGACGCGGTAGCGCAAGCCCTTTCCATAGAGGGCTGATCGTTCCCGTACCGGCTTACCTTTCGAGTTGAGGACCACCTTTCCGTTCTCGTCTAGTTTGTCGCGGTACCAGCGGTCTTCCACGTGTCCGGCCATAGCGCGGCCTGCTCTCCGATCTCTGCAATCCGAGTAGTTGATTAGGCAGCCGCCGCCGCGGTGCCGCCCTGGGCGAGCCAGGCCGTGACCTTGCGTGGGTCGTATCGGACGTGCTTGCCCACGCGGACGTACTCGGGCCCGGTGCCCTTGTGCCGCCACTCCCGCAGCGTCTTGGCGGGCACCTTCAGGAAGGCCGCTAGGTCGTCGGTGTCCCACATGGGGACGTACTCCCGTCGCATGACTCCCCCACGTCAGGCAGCTAGTGGTCGTGTTGCTGAAAGATCGGTGCTCGCTGCGAGCAGGGCTCTGTCGTATTCGGCGCGCCAGCGGATGCGTTCGGAGATGGCGTGCATGAGTAGGTGGGCGCGTGGTGGGGCGTTGGTGTCGCCTGGGGCGAGTTTGCGCCAGATCAGCCGGGAGCTGTCCTGCTCGGGTGGGCGGATGCCGACGCCTTCGAGCATGGAGAGCACGAAGGCGCGCCGGTCTGCCTTGTGCTCCGCGATGGTCTTGCCTGACCACTTGCGCGAGACCAGCACGCGCCGCCCGGGCAGGCCCAGGGTGGAGCGTCGGTGCGCGCGCCCTTTGCAGCGGCCGGGGATGGTCTTGGAGGTGACGCCCAGCGGTTGGACGCCGTAGAGCAGCCAGACCGCGCACCGGGGCGAACAGGGCGTCACCGCCAGTTCTGCGTGCAGGCGGTCGTGGTGTTCGCGCTGCCGATCGGTGGTGGCGGTGACGACTTCCTCGGTGGACTTGGTGAGGTACTTGGTCAGGTACCCGATGTGGCGTCCGGCCTCTTCGGTGCCGCCGAGGATGCCCTTGGAGTGCACCTGCGGCCCGAACCGCGCCACGTGGGCGGGGTGTTCGACCTGCTCAAGGGCGTCCATCCAGGTCATCAGAGGGCGCCGGGTGTCCGGGTCCACGAACCGGCCGCCATCCCACACCGGCAGGCGCTCACCGCCGTAGATGGGCTGGTCGTGGGCGGGCCACCACACCTGCAGGTAGGTGGCCGCGGTGACCTGCCGGATGACCTCGTGCGGGATGGAGCCGCGGATCGCCGCGTGCAGATGCGGCGCTGTCCGCTTCTGCGGTTCGACCGTGGCGAAGTACTGCACGTCCCAGCCGACGACGCGGCGGAGGTTCTGCCACCAGCGGTCGATCAGGGAGGCGAAGTGCACCGCATCCCGAGCCGCCCGCCGATAGTCGTAGCTGGCGAAGTCGCGGGGTGCGCCATCGGGCCCGACGTGGCCGTAGGTGTCACAGGTCAAGGTGACGAACATGGAGGGCCGGTAGGCACCGGCGTACTCGCGGCCGAGGGTGCGCTTCTCGACCCGTCGCCGAGGCAGGTTCGGGGCGTCCTGCCGCCGCCTGGTCGACCGCTTCGGAGCCGACTTCGCGCCGGGCCCGTCGGGGTTCGGGAGCCTGCCCGCGACACCACAGCCGCGCAGCTCCTCATCCACGGCGCGGATGTCCTCACGCAGCCCGTCCGCCTCCACCTCTCCAGCGGCATCGGCCCGTCGGTAGGCGGCCACGAGGTCGGCGCGCAGCTCCAACAACGCCCGCTCCTCCGCCGAAGGCTCCCGCCGCACATCGACAGGCTCGGAGCTCAGGTGCCAACCCTCACGGCACTGAGCCATCCGCAGCGCCCGAGCCTTCCTAGCGCACGGCCCACACGCGCTCTCCACCGTCGACCCACACGGCACACCCACGTAGCGGAGACGCCCGGTGTCGGGATCGCCGACCTCCATGGTGAACGGTCGCACGCATACGCCGTGCTGCTCAGCGGTGGAGGTGATCACGTCCAGAGCGAGCGGAGCCCGCACCTTCTCCAGGGCGATGACGTTCTCGCTCATCCGCCTACCCCCGCAGCCCAGCGCCGCAGCCGCGACAGGTCGATCTCCACCGCGAAGCGCGAGTCTTCGGGTTGGGTCAGGGCGGCCGGGAGGTCGGCGACGCCCCACACCTGGATCAGGCGGTCGCAGGTCAAGCGGCCGTAGACGTACAGGTGCAGGCCGCCCTCCGAGCACCAGAACCACGCCGTGACGGTGGTGAGGGTGTCGGCCCAGGCCAGGAGACCGGCCGCGAGCTGGGCGACGTTGCCGCCGCGCAGTTGGGCCGACAGGACCGGCTCCCCGGCAGCGGCGACGATCCCCGAAGCGCTGACCTGAACCGGCACGGGCAGGGACAGCTCCCCGAGTTCGGCGACGTGCTCCTCGAACGCGGCCCACACGTCGAGGAGGGCCGCCATGCCCGCAGCGTTGCTCATGTGGGTGTTCATGCCGCCGTATCTCCGTCCGCGTGCCGAGGGATCGGGAAGTGCAGCACCGTCGCCGCGCTCCCGGTGACGTAGTGGGAAAGCTCGATGATGTTGGTGTCGGTCACGTGGAAGGCGCGGGCCCGCACCGGGTCGCGCTTGCCGTCCTCCTTGGCCCACGCCACACCAGGCGTCGACTCCGCGATCTCGTGCGCGTTGCCGCCCCGGGCGCGAACCCCGTCCCCGAGAACCATGTCCACCTGAACCGCCTCATCCAGGCGCATAGCAATGCGTGTGGTGAACAGGTTGCGGAAGGGCACGATCTCCTTGCGCGGGTCTTGCACCAGCGCCAGCACGGCGACGCCCGGAGCGCGCCCCTGGGACGTGATGGTTTGCAGCGCCATCTGCGCCCGCTCCCGCAGCTTGCGATCCGGCTGGTAGGCGATGATGTCGGCGAGTTCATCGACCACCAGGAGCAGGAAGGGCTCCCCGCTGTTGGGTGACCAGCCGCGCCGGATGCCCCGGAACCGCGCTGCCCTCGCACGCACTTCCTCAGCGAGGGATTCGAGCAGCTCGACCGCCGCCGCCCCGTTGCTGTAGACCGGACCGCCGTGGAACAGGTCGGGCGCCTGCCCGAGTTCCATGCCGCCCTTCGGGTCGATGCCGTAGACGCGGACCAGGCCCGAACGCAGCGCCGGGGCGAGGGCCCGCAGCACCGCCCACAGGATCGAAGCCTTCCCCGCGCCCTGCACACCGGCCACCAAGAACTGAGCACCCCGCAGCCGCAGCGCCCACGGCTTGCCCGTCTCCGTGCAGCCGATCACGACCCGCTTCAAGTCGACCGATGCCCCGGGGTCGGCGAGCGCGGGAACCGGCAGCGGACGCGCCAACGGATCGGCGTGCAGGAAGTCCAGCTCGATCACGCCCGGCTTGATCACCCGCACCCGGCACGCTCGGGCCCGGAACGAGTGCGCCAGCCCCGAGGCCCGCGCCTCCCACTGCTCCGGGGCCTGCCCCGGGATCATCCGCACCCGAACCCGGTCCCGCCACCACTCCGAACGTGTCCGCTTGAGCTTGGGCCGGTACTCACGGCCCCGGGCATCCCCCGTCAACGACGACAGCCGCGTCACGGTCCGCCACTGGCCCGCGTACACGACGCCCCGCCGCCACTCGCTCCGCAACCAGGAGAAGCGCTGATTGAACCCCGGAGCATCCCGGAGCCACCAGACGCCCGCGGCCGCGACGAGCACCAGGACCAGGCCGCCGACCAGCCAGCCCAGGCCGAGCCCGAACACCGTGACCTGCCCGGCCAGCCAGTACAGCACCAGCCCCACCAGGCCCAGGACCACCGAGGCGGGGTAGTACCAGGCGATTCGCGCCGCCCTCACCGCCAACCACACCAGCACGACCGCAGCCGCGACCGGGAAGAGGAGCAGCTTCGCCTTCCACGGAAGCAGGGTCCACCACGGCAGCCGAGGCCGCGCCACCTCCAGCGGGGCCGGGTCGACCCACCGGCCGCCCATCACCAACCACCCCGAACCGAGGTGTCGGCCGGGCGGGAGATGACGCCGAACTCCAGCGCCAGCGCCCCGGAGCACGCCGCGCAGTGCTTGTCACCGGGCAGCATGCGGGCAAACCGCTTGCACTTGGCGCAGCGGGTGTTTCCTGGTCGGGCGGTCCCCCTTGCGGGGGCATCCCCCGTCTGCCTTACGCTAGCCATGTCTGATTCGCTTCCGGGTCGGGCAGGAGGAGCGGCCAACCGGCGACCAACCATCTGGCCGCTCCCACCTACTTCTGCTGATTCGCAAGGATTTGAGCGCGCAGGATCACGAGAGCACGCGGCACCGCGTGATCCTGAATAGACAGTTCGTTCAGTTAGAGGTTGGCCAGCAGCTTGCGCGAGTCCTCCTGACCTAGCGCGGACCCCCGCAGGTGCCGGAACCTTCTCTCGAACTCGGCCACGGCCTTCGGCTGATGGTGGTAGAGGTTGACGTACAGCGTCTCCTCGCACGCCACGACTCCCGCCGGGCCGCTGACGATCTCGAACCCGCCGCGCAACACGTAGTGCTTGTCCGCCGTGGCAGGCAGCACGTGAACCGTGACGTTGATGCGGTCGGCGAGAGCGCACAAGCGCTCCACCTGAGCGGACGCCAGACGCGATCGCCGCATCAGCATGTGCTCATCGGTCACCCACACCACCCGTGGCAACGGCCGGGCCGTGAGCACGGTCGCTCGTGAGCCGTTGAGGAGAGGGGAGATCATCAACGGGTCGTAGACGTCGATCCGCCGCGCGCACGCCTCCAGCCCATGCAGCAGCTCGCGGTTGCCAGGGGCCAACGACAGAGCCCGGCTCTCCTGCGCCACGTCCAGGAGCTTCACCAGCCGTGGCAGCGCCGCCGCATCCTCGACCCGATCCGTGATCCCCTTCAAGACTGCGACCGTCGGCAGCCTCTCGCCGTGCAGCATGGCGTGGAGCGCCGCCGTCGACAGGTGAAGGTGGGCCGCCATCGCCGGAGGCGACACCTCAGCCCGACCGATCAGCCGCACCAGCTCGTAGCACAGCACCCGCCGAGCGGCCACCGGCCGCAACTGACCATTTCGGACGTACTCACTCACTATCCCTTACCTCCCTTGGTCATCCGAAGGAGAACCGGAAGCCCGGCCGCTCCCCGGTCCTCGCGATCTCGTCGGCGATCTGGCGCGTGCGGTTCGACCAGTAGGACAGCGCTTCGTGGTGGTGGTTCTTGTCCAGCTCCGCCACCGCCGCGTAGACGCGCGACGCCTCCCGGTACCACGCTTCCCACGCCTTGGCCGGTGCGTCGGACCTGGGCTGCAAGCCCTCCAAAGCCCTGTGCGCGTCGGCCAGGGTTCGGACCTCCCCGGCCCCGTTGCCCACGACGATCACTTGTCGAGCCATGCGGCATCACCTCCGCCGCTGGCGGACGTCGGAGCCCTGACGCGCCTCACGGGCGCGCCGGTCGTACTCCCGGGCCTGGTCTTCGTACGCCTCAGCCGCCGCGTCCAACGCCGCTGACAGCCACCAGGGCCACGAGGCGGACTGCGCGATCTCCCGCCACGCCCGCGCGACCTCCCACGACGCCGCGGCGGTCAGCTCCGCCTGCCGCGCGAACGGGCCCGTCGACTCACCGGCCGCCGCGTATCGGCGGTACGCCGCCTCCCACCGCTCTCGGGATTCCTGCGGAGGCATCTGGTCCAGGGACGGCCCGACCAGGCGGAATCGCCCGGTCGAGTCACCCGTCATCTCCTGGCCCACGGCTAGGCCGCCGCCTTCTCAGCGCCGTCGGTCTTCCCGCCCCGCGTGCCGCCAGAGCTGGCAGCGCCCCGGAAGCCGGTGGCCCGGAAGACGTACGACAGGTACTTGTACTCGCCGTTGCCCGCGACACGCGGTTCAGCCGTCAGGCCGTCCAACTCGACCGGCCGCATCCCGGGCAGTGCCTCGCGGGTGGTCGGCACCGGCTGGACCTCAGCCAGGAAGGTCACCTCGAACGAGGCCCGCTTGGCGTTCGACTCGCCCGGGTCCATCACGATCGCCTTCCACTGCCGGAGGCCGGTGGCTTCGTCCACCCGCTGCCGCACGGGTCGACCCGCCGCCCTGTCCTCCCTGCTCTGGTACTCGTTGTCCGGCATCACCTCGCCTGTCATCACCAGCCCGTGCGGGAACGCATCCTCGAACGAGATGGGGAACCGGTGTCCTTTGTTGATCGCCACTGCGTCGCCTCTCGGTGGGTAGCTCCTCTAGACAAGTTCGAAGCTACATAGTCGTCTAGAGGAGTTCAATCGGGACGGTCGATCCTTCGCTTTTGCGAAGGGACTAGCGCGCCGGGAAGTCGTACTCCAGCACGAACGCATGCGAGACCTTCACCGTCTCGCAGACCTCGACCGGAAGATCATCGAGGTCATAGGCGGTGCGGATGAGGGTGAGCACCGGAACCCCGGCCCCGATCTGCAAGGCGCGGCGCTCCTCCGGGGTCGGCATCCGCGCCGAGACCTCCTCGGTGAACCGCCCGAGCTGGTGCCCCTGCTCCTCGATCCGGGCGTAGATGCCACCGGGCCCGGAGTCCGTGCTGGTGATCGCAGTCCCGGCCGCGATGGACTCGGGGATGTAGGAGACGGCCGTCTCGATCGGAGTCCCGTTCGCCAGGTACCGCCGCGACCTCATGACCACACGAGCCCCCTCCGGCAACCGCAACCGCTGCGCGATCTCCGGTGGGGCCTGCTCCGTCGTGACCGAGATTTGGTCAACCCCCGGCTTGTGCCCGCTGACCTCAGCCTCAGCCAGGAAGGCCGCCTTCCCCTGCTTCCGATGCGCCCGAGCAAACCGATCCGACGCGAGCCGCCGCACCGGGGGAGTCGATCGCACGAAGACGCCCTTGCCGTGTTCGGCTACCACCAGCCCCTCACCGCGGAGCTCCTGAAGCGCCTGGCGGACCGTCATCCGGGCAACGCCGTAGTGCGCGATCAACTCCGCTTCCGAGGGCAACTTCTCCCCCGCAGGCAACCGCCCCGACGAGATGAGTCGTCGCAACGCCGCCGCAATCTGCCGATAGGGTGGTCTGTCGTCGGCCCTATCGATGGAACCTAGGTCAAGCATGGACCACTCCTGTAGACGACTAGAGGAGCTACATCCTCCCACACCAGCCGCCCCAGCGAAAGCCGAAGCATGCCCACACCCAAACACTCCGTAAGCGTCGCCGGAATCGTCATCGACAAGGACAACCGCGTCCTCCTCATTCAACGCCGCGACAATGGCCACTGGGAACCCCCGGGAGGCGTCTTGGAGTTGGACGAGACGTTCGAACAAGGTGTACGCCGAGAAGTTTTCGAAGAAACAGGCCTATGCGTCAGGGTCGAGCGAGTTACAGGAATATACAAGAACATGACCAAGGGAATCGTCGCCTTGGTGTTCCGGTGCAGCGTTGAGTCTGGTCAAGAGACTCCCACCGCCGAGGCACTCAACGTGGCATGGATGACCCTCGATCAAGCTGCCACGAAGATGACGCCAGCGTACTTCGTACGAGTGTCCGGGGCGTTCGGTCATGAGGTTGCATGTCAAACTCACGACGGCACACACCTTCTCCCTTGAGAGCTGCCCACGCTTGATGGGCGAGGATTATCGCAGCAATCCTATCCCTTTACCGTAATTATTGAGCTTGCCTAGGACGTAGTTTGCAATTCCCGCACGACTAGTCTCTTTCCTCCACATCATCTCTAGCCTTACCGGCCCTTCGGCACGCTCACAGTACACGTCACTGAGAAAGTCCGGCTTGGTACCCAACGGCTTCTCGGTGGTGAACGCATCGATCAAAGAAGCTTCCTGGAGAGCCCGTCCGAATGCAGCGTTAAGTAGCCCATCGTTCGTCTGCGCAATCTCGGCAAGTTTGATGAAGGCATCCATTGTGTTTCCTCGCGGCTTGACCCCGCGCCGTCGAGTCCCGAGAGATTTACCGGCCATGAGAACACCGAGTTGACTGTTGACCAATCGGTCCAGGGCCTTCTTATCGGGCTTAATGGACATTGTCCGATCGGCCATCAACTTATGGAGGCGATCGGAACCGAACGACCTGGCTACGGCCAGAACCGTGAAGAGGTCAACGTGGATAATTCGCGCGTCGAGCACCGTTCCTAGCACTCCTAGCGCATCCGGGTTCTTCTTAAGTTCGAGCACCACGTTAGCTTCCGTGGAAGTCATCAGTCTGTCGATATCTATGAGCGATTGCCCGCCGCGCGTTAGGGCTGCCACATCACCCTCCGTGTCGGTGCCCGCTATAACGACCGTCCAGACTCTATAACTTTCCGTCGACATGAGACCCTGCACATTCTTACCCGCCTTGCGCGCGGCGCTACGGATCTTAGATAAGAATTGGCCGATAGTCTCTGACTCCTCGGCCAATTCGCTGGCCAAATCGAGTGAGATGCCGATAGCCGCGAGAGAGGCCCCCTCGTTCAACGCCGCTACAGTGCGCTCAGCGATCTGCACGTAATCACCCTTGGAAGGTCCACGGAACCGTAGAACTGGAGCCGAACTCCCAAACAGCGCTTCACCTCCGAGACTGTTGGCTAAGTCTTGAAGAAGAATGGCCAGGTCATCACGATTTGCTGGCCAGGCAACTAAGTTGTCCTGCCCGGCGTCCGAGCGCACAAACATGTTTATCGCATGCATTGCTGCTTCGATTTCCGAGGTCGAAGCAACGCCAAGGGCTTCGCGACTCTCTAACACGATCACGCGAGGGTTTGACGTGGGTATTAATTCCAGCAATGCCTTTTCAATGTCATGCTCGCGTGGAATTCTAACCGTTTCGATCCCTTTTCTGAACAGGTGGAGCGTATCGAGAAACGTTGACTTCCCGGCACCTGTCGAGCCGCGAACAATTACAAAAGCTCCCCGCTCGGCCATCCTCATATCCGCAAAACGCTCGTCAATGTCGTACAACGACTCGGCGACAGGCGTGATAATGGTACGCAACGCCTCTTCGCCCTGCTGCCTGAGTTTTTCGAACCTATCGGGCAGTCGAAGCGAGTTGAGGTCCATTCGTTGTAGCTCCTAGGTCAGGGCGCAGCAGACAGCTTCTGCGACTAGATCGCGATGTCATGCGTGAGTGTTTCGCAGTTACTTACTGTCATCGCACCCGGTTGCGGGTATGACAGCGCTGCTGAACCCGGCTCTATAGGATCAAGCCGCGCCGCCTGCGCGGCGCGGCGCGGGTGTGCCTGTCCCGGTGGCACCGTGTGCGCCTATCCATCGCGCCAAAGCGCGGGCTCCCGCTTCGCTCCGCCCGCGCTGGCGCGCGGCAGGCCCTGGCGGAGCCGGTCCAGGGCGCGCCGCACCGCGCAGGCGACGCGGCACAAGGAACAAGAGCTGGGAGGCGCTTCCCCGGTCGCCGCGATCGTCTAACGCCGGGAGCACGGCATCAAGGGCGCCTGCGGCGTCGCTGCGCGATGGCGCGAGCGCCACCCTTGACACCGCACTCCCGACGCTAGGGGCGGCAAGGGCGAGGAAGCAGGGGGAGGAGCAAGCCCCCTGTTGAGACTCAGCCGGTCGTCTCACGTCAGGAGCCACGATGCGCCGCCGTCACCCCCGGGCCCGATCAACTGGTCATCTGGACCCGCTACGCCCTATGCGAGGACCGCAGCACCTACGCCGAACCGCAGCCCATCGAGGCCCGGCAGCCCCGCAAGCCGCGGACTGCTCCAGCGCCCCGACTGCTTGCCGGCACACGTTCCTCCACAGTGGCCGCAAGGCGTCCACGGGCAGGCCGTCAACAGGCCGTCAGACGTCGGGAAGCGACCGGACGCGACGGGACATTACCAGCAGGAAAGCGCAGGTCAGGCACGTATCGGTGTTCAGGCACCTGGGACCGCTAAGGCCGGGGCAAAGTTGTCGTACCACTCGAAAGTGGAGGCCAGGAACGCGGCAACCGCGACCTTGCGGTGCTTGGTGGTAGTCGCCTCTTTCAACATCGCCGCCTCCACGTGTGGACGTGGTGACCAGGGTGAACGGCGGGGGCAGTGGATCACATCTCCCGACATGCCCAACGCCGACGCGGCACCGGGGGATCGCTGCCGCCCAGGCACCAGTCCGCACAGCTGCGGAATTGTCATGTTTCTGACTAGGCCGAATTGGTGACGACCGCTCGGGGACTTTCTCGCATTGTCGGACGCCCGGGTTATCTTCTCTTGCTGACGCGATCCGGCTGACGCGGGGGACCGAGCATGGGCTACAACGAGGACTACGACTTCAACACCGACAACCGCATCCGCAACAGCTCCACCGAGAACATCTTCCAGGTGCGGAACATCTACGGCAGCATCAACATGAACTCGGTCAACGACGCCGACGAGGGCCGGGTCGTGTACTACAGCAGGTTCCACTGGGGTTTCACGGCCGCCGCCTACCTCGCCCTCTTCTTCCTCGCCTCCGCGTACGCGGTCGTCATCGGCTCCTTCGACCTGTCGTTCTGGGATTGGCCGAAGATCATCCTGTCCACCGCCGTGGTCGTCCCCGTGTTCGTGGCGACGGAGTACCGGCTCCAAGGGGATGATTTCGCGCTGCTCCGAATGCTCGGCGCCCTGCTGATCGTCCTCGTCGGCATCAACCAGTCGTCGGCGATGGCCGGCAATGCGATCGTCGATCTGTTCGCCCAATGGTTGGTGTGGCGGTTTTAGGGGCTGGCGCTGGAGGGCGCCCGCGTGCCTGCGTCGGTGGTGGTCGGCCGGCTTGGCCCTCGCGTCGGGGATGGCTTGGGGCGGGGGTTGTGCGATCCTTCCGGCATGACGCCCAAGCTCTGCATCGCTCAGAACCCCGAGGCTGACGCGCTCTTGGAGGAAAGCCCGTTGGCGCTGCTCATCGGGATGCTGCTGGACCAGCAGATCCCGATGGAGGTCGCCTTCAACGGGCCGAAGAAGTTGTATGACCGGATTGGGGGGTTGGATGTCCGGGTGATCGCCGAGTACGACCCGGAGGAGTTCGCGGCGATCGCGACGACGCCGCCTGCCATCCACCGGTACGGGGGGTCGATGGCGAAGCGGGTGCAGGTGTTGTGCCAGTACCTGGTGGCGGAGTACGACGGGGATCCGACGCAGATCTGGACGCGGGACAAGCCGAGTGCGGAGACGGTGCTCAAGCGGTTGAAGGCGCTGCCCGGGTACGGCGAGCAGAAGGCGAAGATCTTCCTCGCCCTCCTCGGCAAGCAGCTCGGCGTCACGCCCTACGGGTGGCGCAAGGCGGCCGGGGACTACGGGGCCAAGGGGTCCAAGCGCAGCGTCGCCGATGTGGTGGACGCGGAGTCGCTCGCGGCGGTTCGGGCGTTCAAGAAGGCGATGAAGGCGAAGGCGTAGCCAGGTAGACCACGTCCGGCTCGCCGCGGGGGACCGGGACGGGGAGTTCCTCGACCTCGGCGAAGCGGGATTGCAGGCGGGTGTGGAACGGGGTGCTGCGGGCGGCGCTCCAGACGGCGAGGACGCCGTCGGGGCGCAGGGCGGCGGTGAGCAGGTCGATGCCGGGGTCGGTGTAGAGGGCGGCGTTGCCCTCGTCCAGCGTCCAGTCCGGACCGTTGTCGATGTCGAGGCAGAGGGCGCCCACCGGGGACTCCACTGTGGACAGCCAGGCCGCCAGGTCCGCGGTGACGCAGCGGGTGCGGGGGTCGTCGAGCAGGTCGGCGTTGCCCAGCGGGCCGCGGTTCCAGTCGACGACGGCCTGCTCGCGCTCGACGACGACCACCTCCCCCACCCGCGGGTGGGCCAGGGCGGCGGCCAGGGAGAAGCCGACGCCGAGGCCGCCGACGACGAGGGGCGCGCCCTCGGGCATGCGCTCGGCGGCGGCGTCGACCAGCAGGCGCTCGGAGTCGCCCGCGCGGGTGTCCATCAGGAACATGCCGTCGGCGATGATCTCGTGGTGGGGTCCGACGCGGCGCAGGACCAGCTCGCCGCAGGCGCCGTCGGCGCGGGCGATCACGGTGGGCAGCTCATCCATATGACCCCCACTGTGCCAGAGTCCGCGGCATGCTTCCGACCATTCCCGGGCTGACCCTGCTGCGCCCGCTCGGCCAGGGCGGCTTCGGCGCGGTCTACCTGGCCCGCCAGCACCGGCTCGAGCGCGACGTCGCCGTCAAGCTGGACAACCGGGTGCTCAGCAGCGAGCGCGACCAGGCGCGGTTCCTGCGGGAGGCGCGGGCGGCGGCGCGGCTGTCCGGCCACCCGAACGTGGTCAACGTCTACGACGCCGGGGTCACCGAGGACGGCAGGCCCTACATCGTGATGGAGCTGTGCACCGGCGGGTCGCTGGCCGACGTGCTCGCCGAGCGCGGCCCGCTGCCGGTCGACGAGGTCGTGGAGATGGGCGCCCGGCTGGCCGACGCGCTGGCCAGGATGCACGCGGCGGGCATCCTGCACCGCGACGTCAAGCCCGCGAACATCCTGGTCAACGCCTTCGGCGCGGTGAAGCTGGCCGACTTCGGCCTGGCCGCGATCCTCGACGCGCACGCCGAGAGCACCGTCACCGTCGGCGCGCTGAGCCCGCACTACGCCGCCCCCGAGGTCTTCGCCCACGCCGCGCCGACCCCGGCAGGCGACATCTACTCCCTCGCCGCCACCCTCTACACCCTCATCGCGGGCTCGCTCCCCCGCCAGATCCCCTGGCCCGCCACCACCCTCGACCAGCTCGTCGGCGCCCTGCACCGCGAGGTGCCGCCGATCCCGCACGCCCCGGCCGAGGTCAACGCCGCCCTGCTCGGCGCGCTGGCGGCCGACCCCGCCCGGCGCACCGACTCCGCCGAGCGCCTGCGCGACGAGCTGACCGGCCAGCGGCGCGCCCGGCCCGTCGCCCCGCGCAGCAGGCACAAGGCCGCCGCGGTGATCGCGGTCCCGCTGCTGGTCGCGGCGGGCTTCTTCGGCCGCGGGCTGCTGCCCGCGGCCGACGCCCTGTCCACCGAGCCACCCGCCGGGGACCCCACCGAGAGCGCCGAGGCCGCGCCCGACGGGATGGTCGAGTGCGCGGGCCACGAGGCCGACGGCTACTGCGTGCCCGACCGGTGCTTCGGCGGCCTCGTGATCATCTCCGACATGCAGTTCACCGCCCGGCCCGTCGAGTGCTCGCAGCGGCACCCGTGGCAGGCGTTCAGCGGGGTGCGGCTGCCCGCGGGCTCCGAGGGGTCAACCGGCACGCAGATCGCGGAGTTGCCGCAGGTCAAGGCTGCTTGTTCGACCTCGGTCATGGCGAAGCGGGCGACCATCGACACGACCGGGTGGTCGGTGGAGGTCTTCCCGAGCAACGACCGGGCCACGGCCCTGTGCCTGGCCGGGAAGCCGGGCGGGCAGACCACCGGCAGCGCGTTCACCGCGGGATGATCGGTAACCTGGCCGTGACCCCTCCGCCATCGACGGGAGCACGATGCGATCTCGGATTGCCACCACCCTGACCGCCGCGGCGCTGATCGGCGCGCTCACCGCGTGCGCGGAGGTCCAGCAGGCCGCCGACAGCGCGAGCAACGCGGCCGACAAGGCGGGCGTGTGCGTCAAGGCGCTGGAGCTGGCCGGGTTCACCCCGGACGCGAGCGACCCGCAGAAGGCCGTCGACGAGGCCCAGCAGAAGGCCGACGAGCTGACCGCGCTGGCCCAGGACGTGGGCGACACGACGCTGAGCCAGGCGCTCGACGGCATGGCCACCCAGCTGCGCGAGATCCCGGCCAACCTCGACCCGGCGAACCTCGCCGACTGGACCCAGCAGAAGCTCGACGCCTTCAACGCGCTGAGCCAGGCCTGCCTGTAGCGGCCGGCCGCCCGCCCCGACGACTCGGGCGGGCGGCCGGACCGTGGACGGGCGCGGTGGCTGGCGCGGTGATCGGTGGGCGGGCGGCCACAGCCCACCCGCGATCACCCGGCCTGCGCCGCGCCCGCGGCGCCGGATTCAGACGTTGGTGATCTCGGCGATGAGCGCGTCCACGTCGAAGTGGTCGCCCTCCTCGCCGATGGGGACCATCGCCGCGGTCGTCGCGGCGAACGCGGTCACGTCCGCGTGGCTCAGCACGAGCACCGCGCGCCCGTCGGGCGACTCGATCTCGACGTAGAGCACGCGGCCGCCGGACTCCGCCCCCGGGCGGAACCGGACGTCGCCCTCGCCAGCGGGCGCCGACAGCCCCGCGAGCAGCAGGTCGCGGGCGAAGACCCACTCGACCCAGCTGTCGTTGTCGGACTGGAAGGCGGCCGCGACCGTGAACGGCTCGGCCGACCGGTAGGTCCACCGGGACCGCACCGGAATGCTGCCGTTGTAGAGCGAGATCAGTTCCTCGGTGTGCTCGCTGGTCATCGGTGCCTCCCTGTCCATCCAGGCCCCGGGACAGGCGTTCCCGGGACCGCTGACAGGGAAACGCCGTCGGCAGCAGTCCGTGATGCCATTACCTGCACTTTCCCTCGTACGGGGGAAGCAGGTCCGACCGTGTTCCGACGGCTGTCCACTCAGTAGCACCGAATGCGGCGCGCGCGACCCGTTCGCGTGAGGCTGGCGTCACCCGAGAATGGCGGTGGCCAGCTCCTCGGCCAGTTCCGGGGTCGCGGCGGCGATCCCGGACCACCGCCGGGACAGGTCCGGGTCGAATTCCAGGGCCCGGCCGCGGGCGTCGATGACCGTCCCACCCGCGGCGGGCACCGTCACCAGAGCCGCTGCCAGGTCGACGATCCGCAGGGTGTCCGAGCCCGCGTCGGCGAAGGCGTCGACCGAGCCCTCGGCCACCAGGATGGCCTCCAGGCAGGTGGTGCCGAGGATGCGCAGCCTGCCCGCCCGGTCGGCCACCCGCAGCCAGGCGTCCCGGTTGGACTGCCGCGGCCGCAGCAGGTTGACCGTCGCGCCCGCCAGCGCCGTCCGTCCACTCGTGCGGAACGGCGTCGGGTGCCCGGCCCGCGCCCACCACGCCCGACCGGTGTCCAACCAGGTCGTCAGCGCCTCGACGGGCAGGGTGTCGCGCACCAGCGCGCCCGCGAAGCACGACAGCGGCACCCCGGACGCGGCGTTGGCCGAGCCGTCCACCGGGTCGACCACCAGCGTCAGCGCCGAGCCGTGGTCGAGGAAGCCGATCTCCTCCGACAGCAGGTTGACCCCGCTGCGCTGGGCCGACTCGGCGATCGCCTCCTCGACGGCGGCGTCCACGCGCATGGTCGGCGTCCCGTCCGCGCCCATGCCCACCTCCTCGGCGAGCGCGGCGCGCCCGTGCGAGCGGCGGATGAGGCCGTAGGCGGCGGAGGCGGCGCGGGCGGCGCCCGCCAGCGCCGGGTGGACGTCGGCGGGCAGGTCGGGGACCGGCACAGGCCAGGCGATCAGGCTCACCACCTGACCGTAACAAGCGCGACGGCCCCGCCCGCGGGTTTCGGGAGGGGCCGTCGTGGACGGTCGCTAGATGAGGCCGAGCGCCTGCACCGCGTCGCGCTCCTCGGCCAGCTCGGCCACGGAGGCGTCGATGCGGGCGCGGGAGAACTCGTTGATCTCCAGGCCCTGCACGATCGAGTACTCCCCGCCGGAGCAGGTCACCGGGAACGAGGAGATCAGGCCCTCGGGCACGCCGTAGGAGCCGTCGGACGGCACGGCCATCGAGGTCCAGTCGCCGGGGGCGGTGCCGTTGACCCAGTCGTAGATGTGGTCGAGGGCCGCGTTCGCCGCCGAGGCAGCGCTGGAGGCCCCGCGCGCCTCGATGATCGCCGCGCCGCGCTTGGCCACGGTCGGGATGTAGGTGTCGGCCAGCCACGCCTCGTCGTCGACCACCGACGCCGCCGACTGACCGTTGATCTCGGCGTGGAACAGGTCGGGGTACTGGGTGGCGGAGTGGTTGCCCCAGATGGTCATCTTCTTGATGTCGGTGACCGCGCAGCCGACCTTGGCCGCCAGCTGCGAGAGCGCGCGGTTGTGGTCGAGGCGGGTCATCGCGGTGAAGCGCTCGCGCGGCACGTCCGGGGCGTGCGACGCGGCGATGAGGGCGTTGGTGTTGGCCGGGTTGCCGACCACCAGCACGCGCACGTCGGAGGCGGCGCCAGCGTTGATGGCCTCGCCCTGGGGCTTGAAGATGCCGCCGTTGGCCGCCAGCAGGTCGCCGCGCTCCATGCCCTTGGTCCGCGGCCGCGCGCCGACGAGCAGGGCCACGTTGACCCCGTCGAAGGCCTTCTTGGCGTCGTCGGTGATCTCGATGCCCGACAGCAGCGGGAAGGCGCAGTCGTCCAGCTCCATCGCCGTGCCCTCGGCGGCCTTGACCGCCTGCGGGATCTCCAGCAGCCGCAGGTTGACCTTGGTGTCGGGGCCGAGCAGGTGCCCCGATGCGATGCGGAACAGCAGCGCGTAGCCGATCTGTCCCGCGGCTCCGGTGACGGTCACGTTGACGGGTGCCACTGGGCGGTTCCCTCCCGGTCTCAGCGGGCTGCCATGCCTGCGGCGACGCCCGGCGATCTGGAGGCTACCAACCGCAGGCGGCCGCGGCCGTGGACGGTGAGCAGGGTCTCCGGCCGACCCCATCGGGTGGTTCTGCCGCGACACCGGAACGCGCGCCCGCCGCGGCGGCCGACCTGCCGCGATCATGGCGCGCGTCCCCGGAGCAGGATCAGGGAGAACGATGTCGGACGTGCGTGTGGCCCTGCTCGGCGCGGAGCTGCGCACCCAGCGCGACCGGGTCGGGCTCAGCCTGGCCGAGGTGACGGCCAAGGTGGGGATCAGCGCGGCCAAGCTCAGCCGGATGGAGAACGGCCGCGCGCCCCAGGCCCCCGACGACGTGGCCGCCCTGCTCGGCCTCTACGGCGTCACCGGGCTCAACCGCGACGACCTGATCGACCTCGCCGCCAGCCTCGCCGACGGCTCGGGCGGCCCCAGCGGGTCGGACTCGGCGCTGCGCTTCCTGGAGTCGCGCGCGGCGATGCTGGTGGACTACCAGTCGGCGCTGGTGCCCGAGCTGCTGCAGACCGTCCCCTACGCCCAGGCCGCCCTGCGCGAGGTGGCGATGCTCGACGACGACGACCGCTGGACCCAGCGCATCCACCGCCAGTCCGTGCTGCGCAGGCCGAACCCGCCGCGCTACTACGCGATCATCGCCGAGGCCGCGCTGCGCACCGCGGTCGGCGGGCCGGACGTGCTGCGCGAGCAGCTGCGCTACCTGGTCGAGGCGGGCGGGCGCCGGTCGGTGACCATCCGGCTCATCCCGGACCTGCCGCACGGGCACCCCGGCCTCGGCGGGCCGTTCCAGCGGTTGCAGTTCCCGCACCGGGGCGCGGTCGTGGTGCTGGACAAGCGCACGTCGCGGCTGTTCGTCGAGGACCCGGCCGAGGTGCGCCACTACGACCGGGTCGTGGTCGAGCTGCTGAGCACGGCGCTGTCGGAGGAGGAGTCGCTGGCCAGGATCGCCCGGCTGGCTAGGTGAGCGGGCCGCCCTGGATGGTCACCGCGACGGCGATGACCACCACGCCGAAGGCCCCGTAGCTGAGCACGTCGACCGCGCGGCCGCGGATGGCGACCAGGCCCGCCTGCTCGTCGCGCAGCACGGCCCGCAGGCCCGCGGCCAGCAGCAGCGCCAGCCCGATCCAGACGCTGCCCTCGCGCCAGTGGTACATGCTGATGCGCGCCAGGCCGACCGCGACCACCAGCATGACCAGCACGAACGGCAGGTGGACGAGCACCGGGCCGCGGCCGCGCTGCTCCCCGCTCACGACCGCAGGGCGCGCTCGGCCACCTCGACGGTGTTGCGCAGCAGCATGGCGATGGTCATCGGGCCGACGCCGCCGGGCATCGGGGCCAGGTACCCGGCGACCTGCGCCACGTCCGGGTGCACGTCGCCGACCAGGCCCGCGTCGGTGCGGGTGACGCCGACGTCGAGCACGGCCGCGCCCGGCTTGACCATGTCGGCGGTGATCAGGCCCGCGCTGCCCGCGGCGGCGACGACGATGTCGGCGCGGCGGACCTCGGCGGCCAGGTCCTTGGTGCCGGTGTGGCAGAGGGTCACCGTGGCGTTCTCGCTGCGGCGGGTCAGCAGCAGGCCCAGCGGGCGGCCCGCGGTGACGCCGCGGCCGACGACGGTGACCCGGGCGCCCGCGAGCGGGACGTCGTAGCGGCGCAGCAGCTCGACGATGCCGACCGGGGTGCAGGGCAGCGGGGCCGCGTCGCCGAGGACCAGCTTGCCCAGGTTGGTCGGGTGCAGGCCGTCGGAGTCCTTGGCCGGGTCGACGCGCTCCAGCGCGCGGCCCGCGTCGAGATGGCCGGGCAGCGGGAGCTGGATCAGGTAGCCGGTGCAGTCGGGGTTGGCGTTCAGCTCGTCGATCGTGGCTTCCAGCTCGGCCTGGGTGACGGTCGCGGGCAGGTCGCGGCGGATGGAGTTGATGCCGACCTTGCGGCAGAAGTTGTGCTTGCTGCGCACGTACGCCTGGGAGCCGGGGTCGTCGCCGACCAGGATCGTGCCGAGGCCGGGCACCACGCCCTGCTCGGCCAGCGCCGCCACGCGCCCGCGCAGCTCGTCCAGGATCGCGTTTCGGGTGGCCTTGCCGTCCAGAATCGTCGCCGTCACGGCCGTCATCCTCTCACTCCCGGCCTGCGCGCCGCCGCGACCACCACGGCGACGACGGTGACCGCCGCGCCCGCCACCGTCGCCGCGGAGACGCCGCGGTCGAGCAGGTCGACGGCGATCGACCCGGTGATCTGCCCGCACACCGCCGACAGGCCCAGCAGCAGCACGCCGATGTGCCGCACGGCGAAGACCGCCGCGGACAGGCCGACCACCCCGATGGCCCCGCCGGTGTAGAGCCACCACTGCGCCGGTGGGGCGGCGGGCCAGCCGCGCACCAGGACGTCGACCGCGCAGGCGAGCAGCAGCGCGGCCGTGCCGACGGCGAAGTTGACCGCGGTGGCGAACCGGACGCTGCCGCTGGCCATCCTGACCAGGCCGTTGACCGCCTGCTGCCAGCCCATCGCCGCCCCGCCCAGCGCCGGGAGGACGGCCAGCCAGAGCTTGTCGGGCTCGCCGAACTCGTCGGAGACCGCCACGGCGACGGCGACCACGGCCAGCGCCGCGCCCAGCGCCCGCTGCCAGGTGACGGCGACCGGACCGCCCGGCCCGATCCCGGCGCGGTCGACGACGAGGCTGCTCACGACCTGCCCGGCGACCACGGCCACGGTGAACACGGCCACGCCCAGGATCGAGACGGTCAGGCCCTGGGTGGTGACGAACCACGCGCCCGCCGCGCCGCCGAGGCACTGCCACGGCCGCAACCTGCGCGTGCGCAGCGCGGTGACCCAGCGGCCCACGGCAGCCCGCGGGTTCCGCCCGGTGAGCACGACCCCGACCAGCAGCGCGAGGCCGACGCTGAAGGACACCAGGGCGGCGAACAGCCCGTCGCCGAACCCCGCGGCCAGCTCGCCGTTGATCCGGCCCTGCACGGCCACCGCGACCCCGCCGCCGAAGCCCGCCAGCAGCCCGGCGGCGCGCCTCAGATCCACCGGTGCCGCACGGCGTGCACCGCGAGCTGGAAGCGGGAGGTCGCGCCCGCGTGCTCCATCAGGCGCTGGAGGTGGCGGAAGACGGTCCGCCTGCTGATGCCGAGCTGGCGGGCGATGGAGTCGTCGTTGGCGCCTGCGGCGAGCAGGCCGAGCAGGCGCTGCTCGATCGGCTGGACCGGGGACACCGCGTGCGCGCCCGCCTGCAGCGGCACGGCCAGCCGCCAGGACGCCTCGAACAGCCCGATCAGCGCCGAGAGCAGCGAGCTGGGGTGCACGACCAGCAGCGACCGGTTGACGTCGGCCTCGGCGACCGGCAGCGACACCGTGGCGAACTGCTGGTCCACGATCGTCAGCTTGACCGGCACCTCGGAGAGCACCCTGGCCTGCTCGCCCGCGGCCACGCACGGCTGGATGTTGTTGGCGTAGCGGGCGGGGTCCTCGACCGAGGCGCGGGCGTAGACCACGCGGTAGGTGACCTCGCCGCGGGCCAGCTGCTCCAGCTCGGCGTTGTTGACGTGGCCCTCGGTGAAGTACGGCGGCGACTCCAGCCTGCGGATCTCGGTCCGCGCGCTCAGCTCCATCTGCTGGATGCGCTGGGCGATGGCGGTGCCGGTGACGACCTCGATCAGGTCGTCGGTGCGCTGCGGGGAGACCGCGCGGCGGAAGGTGTCGTAGGCGTTGAGGGTGGCGACCCTGGCCTGCTCCAGCTCGCTGGCCCGCCTGCGGCTGAGGATCTCCAGGCCGGACGCGGGCGGCACCGGGGTGAACACCGAGCCGTCCGCGCCGCCGGTGCCGACCAGCCCGGCGTCGGTGAGCGCCCGCACGGCCGCGCGCACGCCCGGCTGGGGCCGCGCCGCCCCCGCGGCGATCTCCTCGACCGTCGAGGGACCGGTGCGCAGCAGGTACTGGTAGACGTGGATCTCGTCGTCGGGCAGGCCGAGACGGGACAGGTGCGGCGCGAGATCGCCGTCGGACATGCGGACCTCCGTCGGTGCACGGCGGAGACTGGCACACCTGTGCCGCCGGCACAAACAGGGCGCGCCCTCACCCGGTCGGGTTGAGATGGGGGTTGACTTTGCGTCATCGCCGCAGGCAGGGCAGCGGCCTCGGGTACACCGTGTGCTGGCGATCCCGGGACAGGGGAAGATAGGCGCGTGGCAGGACCAACCCAGCTCAACCCGACCGAACAGGACGCCCTGGTCAAGCAGATCGGGCTGGCGCTGCTGCGGGCCGCGCCGACCGACTGGTCGTCGATCGAGGTGTCCTTCCGCGCCATCGGCCGCTACACGGAGGTGGTCGGGCACGTCGCCTTCGCCGACGGCGGCGGGGCCGACCTGCCGGTCGCCCCGGAGATCGTCGGGCTGTTCGCCCGGCTGCGCGCAGGCATGTACCGGGAGGGCCGCGGCACCTGGTTCAACGCCCGGTACCAGCTCGACCGGCCTGCCGCCTACAACCTGGAGTACGACCGGGACGAGCCGCGCTGGCAGAACCCGCCCCCGCCCCCGGCCTTCTTCGACGAGCTGCGGATGTTCCCCCGCGAGGAGGAGAACGTCCCGGAGTGGCTCACCCGCGCCCTGACCGCGCTGCAGCCGCCGTTCCGCAGGGCCCGCATCTTCGACGGCATGGGCCCCGCTGGGCCGGTGCTCAACCGCCCCCCGCTCGACGCCGACGAGGCCGAGCGGATCCAGCGCTACCTCGACGCCGCGCCCCTGGCCCTGCCCGCCCGCGGCTACGACGTCGACCACTTCGACGAGGAGCGCCGCCAGACCGTCCCGGTCGCCTTCCACACCGACGGCGTGTGGGTCTGGCCCGCCGCGGTCAACTTCTACCTGCGCGCCCACGGCGTGCCGCCGGACCCGGAGCTGGTCGCCCACATCCGCCGCGCGGAGTTCCGGATGCCGGAGGTCGACGAGCAGGCCAGGGTCGGCGCGGCGGTGTTCATCGCCGGGCCACCGCGGCCGCCGGTCCGGCCCCCGGAGCCCCGGTTCGAGGCCGACCAGCCGCCCGCGGACGCCTTCGCGGCCCCCGCTGAGCCGGGGTTCGAGCCGCCGAAGCCGGAGTTCGCCGAACCGCGCGGTGGAGAGGGGGTCGCGTCTGCCGGGTTCGAGGCCCCGCAGGGCGACTCGGCCGAGCGGGATGAGCCTGCGCGCGAGGAGGGGTTCCAGCCCTCGCAAGCTGAGCAAGCGTTTGAGCCTGCCCAGGCTGAGCAGGCGTTTGAGCCTGGGCAGGGTGACCGGGCGTTCGAGCCTGCGCAAGGTGAGCGGGCGTTCGAGCCTGCGCAGGGCGACCGGGCTTTCGAGCCGGCACAGGCCGAGCAGGGGTTCGCGGCCTCGCAGGCTGAGCGGGCGTTCGAGCCTGGGCAGGGTGACCGGTCGTTTGAGTCCGCGCAGGCTGAGCAGGCGTTCGAGCCTGACCAAGGTGACCGAGCCTTCGAGCCAAGGCAGCCTGAGCAGGCGTTCGAGCCCGCGCAAGGTGACCGGGCTTTCGAGCCGAGGCAGCCTGAGCAGGCGTTCGAGGCTTCGCAGGCTGAGCGGGCGTTTGAACCGACCCAGGCCGAGCGGGCTTTCGAGCCCGCGCAGGGCGACCGGGCCTTCGAGCCGACCCAGGCCGAGGAGGCGTTCGGGTCCTCGCGGGCGTTCGAGCCGGCGCAGGGTGAGCAGGCGTTCGAGCCCGCGCAGGGTGTGCGGGACGAGGCGAATGTGGCCGATCCCGGGGTCGTGCCCGAGCCGCTGCCGCCGGTCGAGCCCGCTGCGGACGTCGTGGAGCGGATGCGGGCGCGGCTGGACGAGCTGGGTGTGGCGTCGTCGGCCTACACCGTGGGCACGCCGTCGGGTGCGGCGTGGACGATGGAGCAGACCGGCGAGGGCTGGCGGGTCGGCTGGTTCGACGGCCACTACGTCGCCCCCGCGGTCTTCACCGACGCCGCCGACGCCGCGGCCTTCCTGGTCGGCAAGCTGATCCTGGAGCCCGCCCCCGCCGCGGGCCCGGCCACGGTCAGCGCCCCCCTCGCCGACCTCGAAGACGACGACGATGACTCCTACGACCAGCGCAGGCCGCTCCCCCCGAGCCGCCCCCTGCAGTCGAGCCCATCCGGCGAAGACCTCTTCCGCCCCGCCCGCCCCTTCGAACCCCACCACTTCGACGACGACGAAGAGGACTACCGCCCCGGCCGCTTCGGCCAGTTCACCCCGCGACGCGACACCGCCTCCCGCCACGCCCTCCCCCCGGACACCCCGGACCAGTTCGCCGAACCCCCCGCCCACGAACAGCTCTTCACCCACGGCGGCGCGGCCCCCCTGACGGCCCTCCCAGACGAGCCCGTCGAGGACCAGCCCCTGTTCGCAGCGTCTGCCGGGGAGCCCAGCCCCCTGTTCGCCCCGGCCCAGGACTTCGCCGAGCCCGGTGGACCGGACAGGGACTCCACCCCAGCCCAGGGGCCCCCCTTCGACCCCGCCGCCCAGGACCGGGCCCCCCAGCCCGACGCCCCTGGCACCCCCTTCACCGAAGCAGGCGACACCCCCTTCGCGGCCGACCCACAAGCCGCCCAACCCTTCCCCCCTGGAGCGCAGCCACCCGGCACCCAGCCGTACGCCCCCGGCGCGCAAGGCAGCAGGTCCTTCGGAGCGGAGGCACAGGAGCCGCCCGAAGCCCAGCCATTCGCAGCCAGCACGCCGGAGCCGCACGAAGGGCAGCCCTTCGGAGCTGCT
The DNA here is from genome assembly GCF_053604195.1 of Actinokineospora sp. NPDC004072. Lineage (NCBI taxonomy): Bacteria > Bacillati > Actinomycetota > Actinomycetes > Pseudonocardiales > Pseudonocardiaceae > Actinokineospora > Actinokineospora sp. NPDC004072. The sequence goes on from NZ_JBSGHB010000011.1 coordinate 114,011, forward strand.
GGTCAAGCACCTCTCGACGCCCAGCCCTTCGGAGCCGGAGCGGAGGAGCCTCTCAGCGGCCAGCCGTTCGGGGCCGGAGCGCAGGAGCCGGGTGGCCAGCCCTTCGCGGCCGGGCAAGAGCCGGGCAGCGACCAGCCGTTCGCGCCCGGGGGGCAGGTGCCGGTAGGCGCCCAGGCCCACGGCGCGCAGGAGCAGGCCGTGGGCCAGGCGTTCGGACCCGCTGGGCAGGAGCAGTTCGGCGGCCAGCCGTTCGCGCCTGCTGGCGGGCCAGGGTTTGCGCCTGCTGGGCAGGAGCAGCTCGCCCACCAGGGCTTCGGACCCGGTGGCCAGGGACCGACCGGCACCCAGGCGTCCGCGCCCGCAGGTGGCCCGGAGGCGTTCGGCGCAGGCGAGCAGGGCAGCGACCCACAGGGCATCGCAGGCGAGCGGTCTGGTGGCCCCCAGGGCTTCGCAGGCGCGCCAGTTGGTGGCCCACAGGGCTTCGCGGACGAGCCAGTTGGTGGACCGCAGGGCTTTGCGGGCGAGCAGGCCGGTGGCCCAGAGGGGTTCGCAGGCGCGCCGGTTGGCGGGCCGCAGGGCTTTGCGGGCGAGCCTGGCGGTGGGCCGCACGGCTTTGCTGGAGCGCCGGTTGGCGGACCGCAAGGAGTCGCGGGTGAGCCTGGCGGTGGACCGCGCGGGTTCGCAGGTGAGCCGGTTGGCGGGCCCCGGGGATCTGTGGGCGAGCCAGCCAGCGGGCCGCACGGCTTCGCAGGCGAGCCGGTTGGCGGACCGCAGGGACCTGCGGACGAGCGAGCCGGGGGACCCCATGGGTTTGCTGGTGAGCCAGGTAGTGGGCCGCACGGATTCGGGGGTGGGCCGGTTGGCGGCCCCCGAGGGCTCGCGGGCGAGCCGCGTGGGCAGGCTGATGGTTCCCCGGTGCGCTCGGACGACCCGCGCCAGCAGCCCGGTGGACCACGGGGTTTCGGCGGCGAACCGCACGAGCACGCCGATGGACCACACAGGTTCGGCGGCGAGCCGCACGAGCACGCAGGCGGACCGCAGGGATTCGGCGGTGAACCGCACGAGCGGCTCGGTGGGCCGCAGGGGTTTGCTGGTGAGCCGCAGGAGCCGGGCGCTCGGGCGCAGGGGTTTGCTGGTGAGCCGCAGGAGCCGGGTGGTCGGCCGCAGGGGTTTGCTGGTGGGCCGCGTGAGCAGTTCGGGCAGCAGCCGTTTGGGGCTGGGGAGCCGCAGCGCTTCGCGCCTGGGGAGCAGCCGTTTAAGCCTGGGGAACCGCCGTTCGGTGACCCGGGGTTCAAGCCTGATGACCACGGGTTCGGCCCTGGGCAGCACGGGTTTGGGCCTGGGGGGCAGGCGTTCAAGCCGGGTGAGCAGCCGTTTGCGCCGTCGGGGTTCCAGGGGGAGCCGGGCTCGGCCAGCGAAGTCGGTCAGGGCTTTGCGTCTGGTGAGCAGGTCGCGTCTGCTGGGCAAGGAGAAGGGGCTCGGCGGGACGGGCGGCAGCAGGCGGACGGACGGCAGGCGGAGGGGCGGCAGACGGACGGGCGGCAGCAGGCGGACGGGCGGCAGCAGGCGGACGGGCGGCAGG
>NZ_JBSGHB010000011.1:115689-288358 GCF_053604195.1 Actinokineospora sp. NPDC004072
AGGCAGACGGGCGGCAGGCAGACGGGCGGCAGGCAGACGGGCGGCAGGCAGACGGGCGGCAGGCAGACGGGCGGCAGGCAGACGGGCGGCAGGCAGACGGGCGGCAGGCAGAGGGACAGCAGGCGGAGGGGCAGCAGCGACGGCCGCAGGACTGGCCGATCCAGCCCTTGCGTGGCGAGCCGCCCTTGACCTTGTTCCGTGGCAAGCAGCTCACGCAGCTTCCCGAGGGCACCGAGTTGGACCGCTTCGGCGACCCCTCCGGCAACCTCACCTACGCCGTCGGCACGCCGTTCGATCGGCGGTCGCTCGTGCCTGACTGGATAAACCGGCCATACCGGGCATACCGGGTCGTTCGGCCGACGGAGGCGTTGACCGGGTCGGCGATTCCGTGGTTTGACCAGCCGGGTGGGGGGACGGCGTACGTGCTTCCGCAGTCGGTGGCCGAGTTGATCAGCAGCGGGGTGCTGGAGGAGATCCCCGACCGCAAGCCGCCCGCGCGGACCTGAGGTCAGACGGGCGGGATCAAGCCGGGGAAGTGGCCGTCCTTGCGGCACGTGGGGCAGGGGCGGCCGTTGTCCACCGTGCGGGGGACGCCGCCGATGATGGCCAGCTTGGGGTCGGCGACCATGCCCGAGCCGCCGCAGAGCGGGCAGATCGTCTGCAGCTCGGAGGGCACCGTGCCGAACTCTTCTTCCTTCATCACCGACCTATCCGCGCGAAAGCACCTGGTCCCCCACGGTACCCGTCGGGTGATCGGCCGTTTCCGGCGCGGCGGGAGGGGCGTACGGTGGGGGCTCGGGAGGCGCCGATGACCGACGAACCCGCCGAAGACGTACCACCCCTCGTCCAGACCCTCTGCCACAACTGCCACGGCGCCCGCTACACCGTCCAGACGGTCCACGCGGTCGTCAACGGGGTCGGCCGGACCGTGCAGACCTCGCGCCCGTGCCCGTTCTGCGAGCAGGGCACGCTGGCGGGCATCGTCCCGCCCGTCTAGCCGATCCGCAGCCCGTGCGCGGCGGCGAACACGACCGCGGCGTCGAGGTCGATGCGGGCGCCGCGCAGCTTCGCCTGGACCCAGCCGTCGGCGTCGAGCCTGGTCCCGCGCAGGTCGGCGTCGGTGAGGTCGGTCCCGAGCAGCCGGGCGCCGGTCAGGTCGGCCCCGCGCAGGTCGGTCTCCCGCAGGTCGGCCTCGATGAGGTTGGCCTCGCGCAGCCGCAGGCCCGACAGGTCGGTCTTGCGCAGGGCCGCGCCCGCCAGGCTCACCAGGGTCAGGTCGCTGTCGCGGATGGTGACGGGCCGGAAGCGGCAGTCCAGGAAGGTCGAGCCCATCAGGCTGCACCCGGTGAACGAGCTGTCGGTCAGCGTCGCGCGGTCGAAGGAGCACGACCGGAACGCCGAGCCGCGGTGGGTGGACTCGCCCAGGTCGACGCGGGTGAAAACGCACGCGGTGAACACGCACTTCTCGGTGACCAGCCCGCGCAGGTCGGCCTCGGTGAAGTCGCAGCGGGTGAAGTGGCGACCGGTCCAGGTCTGGCCGTGGAAGTCGGCGTCGGTGTAGTCGGTGTCCTCGTCCACGCCCCCACCCTGTCACGCGGCCCCGACAAGCGCCGCCACCAGGTGCAACCGCCGCTCCTGCACCGACCGCAGCGGCGGCAGCAGCAGCACCGGCAGGCCGAGCTCGACCGCGCCGCCGTCGGGCCGGGCCCGGTCGCCGACCATCAGCGTCGCCGACGGCGCGGTGCCCAGCGCGGCGAGCGCGTGCCGGAAGATCTCCGGCGCGGGCTTCTGCACGCCCAGCTCGTAGGACAGGGCGTAGGCGTCGACGACGTCGGCCAGGCCCGCGGCGGCGAACACCGGCCGCAGGTCGAAGTGGATGTCGCTGAGCACGGCGATCCGGCAGCCCGCCGCGGAGACCGCGCGCAGCGTCTGCGCGGCGTCGACGGCGAAGGGGTTGTGCGCCGGGTCGGACTCCACCGCGTACAGCGCCTCGGCCAGCTCGCCGTCCAGCCCCGCCTGGGCGAACACCCGGTGGTAGGCGGCGTGGTGCACGGCCCGGGAGGTGTCGACGCCGGGCCCGTCGAGCAGGTCGGCGAAGACGGAGATGCGCTGCCAGATCTCCTCGGCCGATGCGTCGCGGGCGAGCAGGCGCAGCGCGGCGCGCACCCAGTCGACCCCGTCCAGGGTGGTCGCCAGGGTGCCGCGCCAGTCGAAGATCACGCCGTCCATCCACTCCCCCTCAGCGGAAATCCCGGGACGTGGCCGGGATGCGCAGGTCCAGGTGCTGCAACCGGTCGGCGGTGAGGCTGACCACCCCGTCGACGTTGGTCACCACCCCGCGCACCAGCAGCGCGGGGCTGGTGCGCGCGACCCGACGATACCGAGCCCACAGACCCGGGGTGCACACCACGTTGATCATGCCCGTTTCGTCCTCCAGGTTGAGGAAGGTGACCCCGCCCGCGGTCTGCGGGCGCTGCCGGTGGGTGACCGCGCCGCCGACCAGCACCCGGGTTCCACTCTCCACTTCGGACACCGCGGTGACCCGCAGCGCGCCGAGGCGGTCCAGCCGGGCGCGCAGGAACTCGGTGGGGAAGCTGTCCGGGGACAGCCCGGTCGCCCACACGTCGGCCACGGCCAGCTCGACGGCGTCCATGCCGGGCAGGGCGGGCGCGGCCACGCCGACCGCGGTGCCGGGCAGGAACTCCGGGCGCTCGGCGGCCGCCGCCCCGGCCGCCCACAGCGCCGCCCGCCGGGACAGGCCGAAGCAGCCGAAGGCGCCCGCGGTGGCCAGCGCCTCCATCTGCGGGCGGGTCAGCTGCACGCGCCGGGCCAGGTCGACCATGTCGGCGTACGGGCGCCCGGCCGCGATCCGCTCGGCCAGCTCGACGCCGATGCCGCGCACCGAGCCCAGTCCCAGCCGCACGGCCGCGCCGCCGTCCTCCAGGGTGGCGTGCGCGGTGCTGGCGTTGATGTCCGGCCCGCGCACCTGCACCCCGTGCCTGCGCGCGTCGGCGACCAGCGACTGCGGCGAGTAGAAGCCCATCGGCTGGGCGCGCAGCAGCGCGGCGCAGAACGCGGCCGGGTAGTACAGCTTGAACCACGCGCTGGCGAAGACCAGGTAGGCGAAGCTGAGCGCGTGGCTCTCCGGGAAGCCGAAGTTGGCGAAGGCCAGCAGCTTCTCGTAGATCCGGGCGGCCAGCTCGGGGGCGACGCCGCGGCGGGCTGCGCCGGTGTGGAAGCGCTCGCGCAGCCGCTCCATCCGCGCGGTGGAGCGCTTGGCGCCCATCGCCCGGCGCAGCTCGTCGGCCTCGGCGGGGGTGAAGCCCGCGACGTCGACGGCGATCTGCATGAGCTGCTCCTGGAACAGCGGCACGCCGAGGGTCTTGCTCAGCGACCTCTCCAGCAGCGGGTGGTCGTAGGTGACCGGCTCCTTGCCGTTCTTGCGCCGGATGTAGGGGTGCACGGACCCGCCTTGGATGGGGCCGGGCCGGATCAGCGCGACCTCGACCACCAGGTCGTAGAACTCCCGCGGGCGCAGCCGGGGCAGCGTGGCCATCTGCGCGCGGCTCTCCACCTGGAACACCCCGACGGAGTCGGCGCGGCAGAGCATGTCGTAGACGGCCGGGTCGGCCAGGTCCAGCTCGCCCATGTCGACGCGCACGCCGTGGTGCTCGGCGACCAGGTCGATGGCGTAGTGCAGCGCGGAGAGCATGCCCAGGCCCAGCAGGTCGAACTTCACCAGGTCGATGGCGGCGCAGTCGTCCTTGTCCCACTGCAGGACCGTGCGGTCCTTCATGCGAGCGGGCTCGACCGGGCAGACCTCGCTGACCGGGCGGTCGCAGATCACCATGCCGCCGGAGTGGATGCCCAGGTGCCGGGGGAAGTCCTCCAGCTGCCCGGCCAGCTCCAGCACCGGCTGCGGGATGTCGTGGTGGGTGTCGCCCGCGCTCTCGGTCAGCGGGCCCCACCGGTCGATCTGCTTGCTCCAGGCGTCCTGCTGGCCCGGGGAGTAGCCCAGCGCCTTGGCCATGTCCCGCACCGCGGACTTGGCGCGGTAGGTGATGACGTTGGCGACCTGGGCGGCGTGGCGCCTCCCGTGCTTGCGGTAGACGTACTGGATGACCTCCTCGCGCCGGTCGGACTCGATGTCGATGTCGATGTCCGGCGGCCCGTCGCGGGCGGGGGCGAGGAACCGCTCGAACAGCAGCTCCCAGCGCACCGCGTCGACCCGGGTGATGCCCAGGGCGAAGCACACCGCGGAGTTGGCCGCCGAGCCGCGGCCCTGGCAGAGGATGTCGTTGTCCCGGCAGAACCGCACGATGTCGTGCACGACCAGGAAGTAGCCGGGGAAGCCCAGCTCGGTGATCACGCGCAGCTCGTGGGCGAGCTGGGCGTAGGCGCGCGGGCGCTCGGCGGCCGAGCCGTAGACGCGGGCGGCGCCGCGGTAGGTCAGCTCGGCCAGGTAGCTGGCCTCGGTGTGCCCGGCGGGGACGTCGAACGGGGGCAGCTTGGGGGCCAGCAGCTTCAGGTCGAAGGACAACTGCACGCCGATCACGGCCGCGCGCTGCACCGCGCCGGGGTAGCGGGCGAAGCGGGCCAGCATCTCCTCGCCGGTGCGCAGGTGCGCGGTGGGCGCGGGCGGCAGCCAGCCCGCGAGGTCGTCGAGGCTGCGCCGGGCGCGCACGGCGGCGACCGCGGCGGCGAGGCGGCCGCGCTGCGGGTGGGCGTAGTGCACGGCGTTGGTGGCCACCGTGGGCAGGCCGAGGTCGGCGGCCATCCCGGCGAGCAGGTCGTTGCGGGCGGAGTCGCCGGGGTAGCCGTGGTCGGTCAGCTCGACGAAGACGCGGTCCTTGCCGTAGGCGGCCACGAGGTGGCCCAGCGCCTCGAAAGCGGCCTGCGGACCCGCCTGCGCAAGCGCTTGCCGGACCGCGCCCTTGCGGCAGCCGGTGAGCACGACGCAGTGGTCGCGGGTCTGCTCGACGACGTCGGCCAGGTCGTAGCTGGGCTTGCCCTTCTCCCCGCCCGCCAGGTGGGCGGTGGTGAGGACGCGGGAGAGCCGGTGGTAGCCGTCCTGGCCGTCGGCGAGCAGCAGCAGGTGCTCGCCGCCGGGGTCGGCCTTGCCCGCCTGCGGCTCGGTCAGGCCCAGGCTCAGCTCCGCGCCGAACACCGTGCGCACGCCCAGCTCGCGCGCGGCCTCGGCGAAGCGCACCACGCCGTAGAGGCCGTCGTGGTCGGTGATGGCGATGGCGTCGAGGCCGAGCAGGGCGGCGGCCTCGACCAGCTCCTCGGGGTGGCTGGCGCCGTCGAGGAAGCTGAAGTTGGAGTGGCAGTGCAGCTCGGCGTAGGGGACGCGGGCGTCGCCGTCGGGCTGGTCGGTCGGGCCGGGGTGCCCGGCGCCGCCGGTGGGCAGGTAGCGCTCGCGCTTGCGGGTCCACGCCGGGCTGTCGCCGCCGTCGCCGGTCTCCGGCGGGCGGCCGGAGAGGATGCGCTCCAGCTCCGACCACCGCACCGGCGGGTTGTTCCAGCCCATCTGGGGTGTCCTTCTCGGGAGTCGGCCCGGGGTGGCCCGTGGGGCGGGCCACCCCGGGCGCGATCAGGATTCCGGCAGCGGCCCGCGCGGCTGCGGGATCAGCTCGGCGAGGTCGAGCAGGTCGATCCAGTCGTCGTCGTCCGTCACCCGTAAATCCCCTCCACGGTCCATTCCTCGTCCTCCCGGCTCAGCAGCAGCGCGGCCTGGTTGTCGGCCTCGGCGCCCTCGGCGAGCACGACCTGCAGCCGGGCGCGCCGCCTGCCCTGCGGGTCCCACCAGCGCTCGTCGACCGGCCACGGCCCCGACCAGGCCAGCACCCGGCGCGGCGGGTGGCGCCCGACGACCAGCTCGGCCGGGTCGGCGGTGAGCCGGAACCGGCCGGTCACCGCGACCTCGGCCCCCTCGGCGTCGCGGAGCACGACGGGCAGCGGGCGCACCGGCACGGTGGTGGGCGACGGGGCGGGCAGCGCGCCGGGCCAGGGCCGGTCCGGCGGGGCGGGCGGGGTGCGGTCGTCGCCCCAGGGCACCAGGTGGACGCGGTCGGCGGGGCCTCGTCCGCCGGAGGGCACCGGGACGAGCACGCCGTCGGGGCCCAGCAGGCCCTGCACGTGCACCATCGCCCGGGCCGCGCGCTCGGCGTGCTCGTCGTGGGCGCCCTGCCACAGGCCCAGCTGCAGCGCGCGGCCGTCGACCACCTCGACCGGGTCCAGGCGCAGCGCGGTGATCGGGGCGTCGGGCCTGCTCGGGCCGCTGAGCCAGCCGTCGAGCTGCCAGCGCAGCCGGTCGGCGATGCCCGCGGGGGTCAGCGGCTCGGCGCAGCGCCAGACCCTGGCCAGCTCGGCCCCGGTGGCGGTGGCGGCGTGGATGCCCAGGCGCGTGCAGGCCAGACCGTGCGCGGCCAGGCCGGTGTGCAGGCGTTCGGCGAGGGTGCGGGCGAGGAAGGCCGCCGCGTCCACCCGGTCGACCGGCGGGTCGGGGTGGGCGGTGACGGCCAGGTCGGCTGGCGGGGTGCGGCGGGCCAGGGGGCGCTGCTCGCGGCCCGCGGCGAGCTGGTGGGCGTGGACGGCCGCCGCGCCGAAGCGGGTGGCCACGTCGCGCGCGTCCAGCTTGGCGAACGCGCCGAGGGTGCGGATGCCCATGCGGCGCAGCAGGTCGACCAGGTCGGGCGAGTCCAGCTCGCGGATGCTCATGGGCGCCAGGAAGGCGGGGGTGTCGGTGACCAGCAGGCCGCGCCGGGCGGCCAGCGTGGCGGCGAAGAGCCCGTCGGCCATGCCGACCAGGCACTCGGCGTCGGCGCGGGCGGCGACGTGGTCGATCAGCCGCTCGGCGGCGGCCTCGGCGGAGCCGAAGTAGCCCACCGGCCCCTTGGCGGGCACGGCGACCACGCCCGGGCGCACCACCTCGACCCCGACCGCCAGCTCCTCGACGGCCGCGACGACCGGCTCGAAGCGCCGCGCGTCGCGGTCGGGGTCGTCGGGCAGCACGACCAGCTCGGGGCAGCGGCCCTGCGCCTCCCGCCGCCGCAGCCCGACCTCGATCCCCTCGGCCCGCGCGGCCCCGTTGCAGGCGACGACCCGGTTGGCGGCCACGACGGCGGCAGGCGCGTCGATGCCCACCCCGGCCGCGGCGCTGCCCGCCACGACCGGCCAATCAGGACACCACACGACGAGCAGCACGACATCTCCCCAGCTCGGGCCGGGTCCGCCGTGGGGAGCCGCCGGACAACGCCAGCCGAACATACGTTCGACGGCGAACCGGAGTCAAGCTCAGGTGCTCACAACCACCCGAGCAGGGTGTCCCCGTGCGGGTTGCCCTCGGCGCGGGCGCGCTCGGCGGCGGCCCTGGCCCAGCGGCGGGCCAGCGGTTCCAGCTCGAAGGCCCGCGCGAGCAGCGGCCGCGCCTCGTCGGCGAAGCCGCGCAGGGCCAGGGTGATGCCCGCCGAGCGCAGCGCGGACGGGTCGTCGGGGGCCAGGGCGACGGCGGCGCGCAGCTCGTCGGGGTCGCCGGTGGTGTGCGCGGCGATGAGGTGGCGGTGGGCCCGCGCGACGCGCAGCAGCCGGGCGAGCTCGCCGACCGGGTCGCGCGAGTCGTCCACCCTCAGGTCGATGACCGGATCGTCGGCGTAGCCGGTCGACTGGGCGCCCGGCTGCGGCCCCACGACGAGGAGGGCGGCCGACTGCGGCCCGCGGATGTCGCCGCCCTCGGCCTCGGCCGCGGCCAGGCCCGCCACCAGGCGCTCGGCGAGCGGGCCCGCGGCGGCGTCGAGCATGGCGGTCCACGTGGTCGGGGAGGCCAGCATGTTGCCCTGGGCGCTCATCGGGCCGCGGCAGGCGTGCCCGGCGTGGGGGATGCAGTCGGGACCGGTGTGGGCGGCGGCGTCCCCGTCGACGCCCACGGCGGCGAACTGGGCCTCCGCGGCGCCCGGCAGCGTGGCGAGGGCGGCGACGGCCTGGGCGGCGGTCATCCCGGAGGCCAGCAGGTCCAGCAGCATCGTCCGCCAGGTCAGCTCCGAGCCCGCCTGCACCGCCACCACCCCGACCCCGGACCGCCCGGCGATGACCCGGGTGCCCACCGCCAGCACCCCGCTCTGCACCGCCACCCCGAGGCAGCCGGTCGCCTCGTCCCTGGCCAGGATCGAATAGGTCATGGGGCATGTGTAGCGGGCCCGCCGGTCACCGCCCGGGGCAGGGTGACGCCGAGGCGGACGGGCCGGGTGGCCGCGCCCCGGCCCCGGGCGTGGATCTCGACCTCCCGCTCGCGGAGCGCGCCGTCGCCGTGGCCCAGCCCGTACCAGCGGCCGCGGGTGCAGGTCAGCTCCACCTCGACCCCCGGCCACCGGCCGAAGGCCAGCAGCACCGACCCCCGGCTCCGCGCCCGCGCCGACAGCCGCCGCGCATCCGCCTCCCGCACCTCCCCTGCCACGGCCACCACCTCGAACCCGTCCAACAACGCCGCCACGACCCGCACCAGATCCATCCCCGGCCGCGGCACCAGCGCCAACCGCTCCACGGGCACCCCGCTCTCGGTGGCCGCCACCACCCCCAGATCAGGCAACCCGACCACCGCCGCCCAAGCCCCCTCAGCCACCGCCCCACCCAACAACGCCACCAACAACGCCCGCGACCCCCGAACCCCGACCGTCGCCCCGCGGCGCAACCCGCCCCAGGGGAACAAGGGCGCCAACTCCTCCGGCACCGGCAACACCTCCGGCGCCTGAGGAAGCCCCCCAGGCACCGCGATGGGCTCGGCACCACCCACCGGCACCCCGCCCCCGACCACAGCCCGGAGCACTCCCCCCTCCCCCCGCCCACCCCGCCACACGCCCAACTCCACAGCCCGCCCACTCCCCCCGGCAGCCCGCCCAGCGACGCCAGCAACCCGACCACTCCCACCCGCAGCCGACCCACTCCCCCCAACCGCCACGCCCGCCGAACCACCCGCAGCCTGCCCACCCACCCCAGCCACCGCGCCAGCCGAGGCGCCCGCAGTCGACCCACGCACCCCCGCCACCGCGCCAGCCGAACCACCCGCAGACGACCCACCCACCCTGGCCGGACGCCCAGCCACGCCTGCAAACCGCCCACTCACGCCCGCAGAGCGGCCCCCCGCCGATTCCCCAACAGACCCGCCACCCACAGCCGACGACACATCGGCAGACGAATCACTCACCGCGGCAGGCCGCCCGACCATCCCCGCAGGCCGACCACCCGCCCTCGCCGACTCCCCCGCAGACGGGCCATTCACGCCCGCTGACACACCCGCAGACGGGCCACCCATCCCGGTCGGACGCCCAGGGACGCCCGCAGACCGCCCACTCACCCCCGCCGAGGGAGCCGCAGCCGGCCCACCCACCTCGGCGGACCGCCCAACCACACCAACAGGCCCGCCACGCACGCCCGCAGGTCGACCGCTTCCCCCCGACGGTTCCCCCGCAGACCGGCCACTCACCTCCGCCGGCACACCCGAAGACGGCCCACTTGCCCCGGCAGACCACCCAGCCGCGCCCGCAGAACCGCCCGCGGTCCGCCCACTCACGCCCGCAGAGCGACCAGTTAACCCCGCCGACCTGCCAGTCACACCCGAAGACGGATCACGCACCTCGGCGGACTGGCCAGCCATGCCCGCGGAGCGGCCACTCACGTCCACCGAGGCACCCGCAGACGGATCACCGGTGGACCGTCCAGGCGCAGCCGTAGGCCGCTCAGTCGTGCCCCCGGAGCGGCCATTACCCGCGGGCGCCTCAGCCCCACACGCAGGGCGTCCGCTCGGGTCGGTGGGGGGTTCGATCGCGGGTGCGGAGTTCGCGCTTGTCGGCTCGGCGAGAGCGGGGTTTCCGCCGCGTTTCGTCAGGTGGCCTGCGGCGATGGCGCGCAAGGTGGCCATGTCCGGGGGCGGCGGGGGGCTGCCGACGCGCCGTCGTTCGGACATGGCGATCACCTACCCCGCGTCGAGCACCACCCGCGTGCTGGAACACCCCAGTCCAGCGAACATCAGTGAGTATCACTCAGTTTCTGGGAGCCGAAGAGGCGCCGATCGCCCTCGAATACTTCCCCGCGCTCGAAGGCGATCGGCTTGCCCCACGGCGACACCTTGGGCGGCGGCGGCCCGCGTACCGCTCATACGCGGGACGCCGCCGAGTTCAGGCGTCCGGGGCGTCCGGCCTCGACTCCGTCGGCCCCGCTGGGTCGAACACCTGTTCGACACCACTGAGACTACCCGGCCCCGGACCGGTGTCAACCCGGAAATCAGTGGGCGAAGTGGCGCGTCCCGGTGAGGTACATCGTCACGCCTGCCGCCTCGGCCGCGGCGATCACCTCGGCGTCGCGGACCGAGCCGCCGGGCTGGACGACGGCGCGCACGCCCGCCTCCAGCAGCACCTCGAGGCCGTCCGGGAACGGGAAGAACGCATCCGAGGCCGCCACCGAGCCCGCGGCCCGCTCGCCCGCCCTGGACACCGCCAGCCGGGCCGCGTCGACCCGGTTGACCTGGCCCATGCCGACGCCGACGGTCGCGCCGCCGGAGGCCAGCAGGATCGCGTTGGACTTCACCGCGCGGCAGGCGCGCCAGGCGAAGGCCAGGTCGGCCAGGCCGTCGGCGTCCAGCGGGGCGCCGGTGGCCAGCGTCCACTTCGCCGGGTCGTCGCCGTCGGCGGCGATGGTGTCGGCGGTCTGCACGAGCAGCCCGCCGGACACCGGGCGCATCTCCACCCCGCCGCGCACGGGCGGCTCGGCGAGCAGGATGCGCAGGTTCTTCTTCCGCGACAGCACCTCGACCGCGCCGTCGGCGTACGCCGGGGCCACCACGACCTCGGTGAAGATGTCGGCCACCTGCTCGGCCATCGCCAGGCTCACCTCGCGGTTGGCCGCGACGATCCCGCCGAAGGCGCTGGTCGGGTCGCAGGCGTTGGCCTTGCGGTGGGCGTCGGCGATGTCCACAGCGGACACCGCGATGCCGCACGGGTTGGCGTGCTTGATGATCGCCACGCACGGGTCGGCATGGTCGAAGGCGGCGCGCCACGCGGCGTCGGCGTCGATGTAGTTGTTGTACGACATCTCCTTGCCGTGCAGCTGGGTGGCCGTCGCCAGCCCGGCCGCGCCGTCGTTGCGCGCGTACAGCGCTGCCCGCTGGTGCGGGTTCTCCCCGTACCGCAGCACCGACCGGCGGCTCCACGACGCCCCGGTCCACTCCGGGAACTCCTCGGCCCCGAACTCCGCGCCCATCCAGGAGGCCACCGCGACGTCGTAGGCGGCGGTGTGCCGGTAGGCGGCCACGGCCAGCGCGCGCCGGCCGGCCAGGGTGAACCCACCCGCGGCGATCTCGGCCAGCACCCAGGAGTAGCGCTGCGGATCGACCACCACGGCCACGCTGGCGTGGTTCTTCGCCGCGGCGCGCACCATCGCGGGCCCGCCGATGTCGATCTGCTCGACGCACTCCTGCGCCGACGCCCCCGACGCGACCGTCTTCACGAACGGGTAGAGGTTGACCACCAGCAGGTCGAACGGCGCGATGTCCAGCTCGGCGAGCTGGGCGACGTGCGCGGGGTTGGTGGTGTCGGCGAGCAGGCCCGCGTGCACCCGCGGGTGCAGGGTCTTCACCCGGCCGTCGAAGGACTCCGGGAAGCCGGTGACCTGCTCGACCGGGGTCACCGGGACCCCGGCGTCGGCCAGCGTCCGCGCGGTGCCGCCGGTCGAGACGATCTCCACGCCCGCCGCGTGCAGGCCGGTCGCCAGCTCCAGGACGCCGGACTTGTCGGACACGCCGATCAGCGCGCGGCGCACGGCCTTGCGGGGCTCGGTCACGGGATGCTCACCTTTCGTCCGTCCACGGTGTAGCCGTCGCGGGCCATCCTGGCCACCACGTCGACCAGGAGCCGCCGCTCCACCACCTTGATGCGTTCGTGCAGCGCGGCCTCGTCGTCGTCGGGGCCGACCGGGACGGCCTCCTGGGCGATGATCGGGCCGGTGTCGACGCCGCCGTCGACCAGGTGCACCGTGCTGCCGGTGACCCGGACCCCGTGGGCCAGCGCGTCGGCGACCGCGTGCGCGCCCGGGAACGCGGGCAGCAGCGCCGGGTGGGTGTTGACGATCCGCCCGCCGAAGCGGGCCAGGAAGGCCGGGCCGAGGATCTTCATGAAGCCCGCGGAGACGACCAGGTCGGGCTCGTGCGCGGCGACGGCGTCGGCCAGCGCGGCGTCCCAGGCGTCGCGGTCGGGGTGGTCGCGCAGCCGCACGGCGAAGGTCGGCACGCCCGCCGCCGCGGCGCGCTCCAGGCCCGCGATGCCCGTGCGGTCGGCCCCCACGGCCACGATCCGGGCGGGCAGGTCGGCGTCGAGCAGGGCCTGCAGGAGGGTGCCCGACCCCGACACCAGGACGACGACCCGGGCATCGGGCATGGGCGGGCGGTGGACGCTCAGCGTGGTCTCCTGCGGACGCCGGAACGGGGTGCGTCCAGCGTAAGGCGTCCGTTAATGATCTTGGTCGGCGGCGTCGGTGTCCGCCGCCACAGCAGGCTGCCCGTCCCCGCCATCGTCCTCTTCAGACTCGTCGGCCTGCTCCGCGGCCGAGGGCTCGTCACCGTCCGGTTCGTCGCCGTTAGGTTCGTCGCCGTCCGGCTGGTCATCGTCCGGCTGGTCATCGTTCCGCTGGTCGCCGTCCGGCTGGTCGTCGCCGGGCTCGTCATCGGCGGCTTCGGGCTGGTCGCCCTCCGGGGTCTCGTCGCCGTCGTCGTCCGGGCCGATGAGCCCGGCGGCGGCCGGGTGCGGCCCGGCGAACCAGGCCACCAGCGCGGCGGGGACCCCGACCCAGGCGACCACGGCCAGCGACAGCGCCGCCGCGCGCAGGTCCAGCGGGTCGAACGGCCCGCCGCCGAGGGCCCCGCCCGCCGAGCCCGCGAGCACGGCGGTCGCCGCGGCGGCCACGACCGCGGCCACGGCCACCGCCCGCAACCGCGCCACCGCCGACTCGTCGGCCGCGCGCAGCACCCAGCCCACCAGCAGCCCGACCGCCAGCGGGAGGGCGAGCAGCGCGGGCCACCACACCTGCGGCCCGGCGGGCAGCGCGCCCAGCAGCGGCACCCCGGGGACCGCGCCGCCGTGGAAGCCCAGGGGGCCCACCGACACCGACCCGATCCCGAACCCCGGGCCTGCGGCGAACCCGAGCCCGGCCAGCACGGCGTTCGGCAGGTACCCCAGCGACAGCAGGAACTGCCCGAGCGCCGCCCCGAACCCGCCGGTGAACTGCGATGCGACCCGGTCGAAGCCCGTCACCAGCCCCAGCACGACCACCGCGGCCCCGACGGCGGCCAGCGCGGCGCAGGCGAGCAGGCCCGCCCGCAGCCCGCGCACGGCCAGCGGGTCGACCCGCGCGCCCAGGCCGGTGATCAGGTCCGAGCGCCGGGCCAGCGCGACCACGCACGCGGCGCCGCTGAGCAGGGCCGGGTAGTAGAAGCCCGCCAGCGGGTCGACCCGCAGCGGGTCGGCGACCAGCAGCGCGGCCAGCAGCCCGGCCACGGCGTGCGCGAGCACCACCGCGCCCGCGATCCAGCCCGTCTCGCGCGGACCCCGGGCGTCTACGCGCCGGGCCACGGCCGCGGTGGTGCGCCCGACGAGCAGCGCCAGCAGCAGCGAGGGCAGCAGCGGCAGCGCGCCCAGCGCCCGGTCGGCGATGACCAGCGGCACCTGGTGGGCGGCCAGCCAGCCGGGCAGGGCCGCGGCCAGCACGCCGTCGACGCTCAGCGACGCCCGCGGCGCCACCGCGGTGACCACGGCGAACAGCGCGGCTATCGCGGTGTACCCGGCGAGCAGCGGCGCCGCGGCCGCGATCAGCAGCGTCCGGGCCCGCACGGCCTGCGGGCGGGCCTCATCCAGCAGCGCCATGCGTCCACTGTGGCACCCGGGTTGCTCCGAACGGGGCAGGCGCGCCGACGCGCGAATGGGCGGCGCCGGAGCCCGGCGCCGCCCATTCGCTGCGGTGGTCTACGGCTGCTGCTGCGGGTACCCGCCCGGCGGCGTGCCGGGGGCCTGCTGGCCGAACTGGCCCTGCTGCGGCGCGAAGGTGGTCTGCTGGTTGGACACCGGCGGCTGGCCGAACTGGCCGGGCTGCTGCGGCTGCGGCTGGCCGGGCATCGGCTGCTGGCCGAACTGCCCGGACGGGGGGTTGTAGCCGCCGGGCTGGGCGTAGGGCACGTGGTGCTGCGGCGCCGGGGGCTTGACGATGCCCTGGTCCATGAGGAAGGCGGCCACCGCGGCCGCGGCCTGGACCAGGCCGAAGATCAGCAGCAGGATCGCGCCGGTGCCGTCGAGGCCGCCGAAGAGGCCGAACAGGACCGTCAGCGCGGCGGCGACGGCGGCCGCGGGCGGCAGCAGCCCGGGCTTCTTCGCGTCGCCCGGCAGGACGACCTGCAGGGAGAGCACGCCCGCGATCAGGAACAGCGCGGGCAGCACCGAGGCGATCTCGAAGTAGTTCGCGCCCGGACCGGCCGGGGCGAAGCCGAGGAAGAAGTTCAGCGCGCCGAGACCGGCGACGCCCAGATGCAGCATCTGCGCGACGGTGAACTTCGGGCCTGCCGAGGGGGGCGGGCCGTAGGCCGGGGTGGGCTGCTGCCCGGGGCCCGGGTAGCCGCCCGGTGCTCCGCCTGGGTAGGACATCGCGTGCTCTCCTCGCTTGGGCCTTCAGTTACGCCGAGCCTCGCGCGAACGCTAGCTCATCCGGCCGGTTCGATGGTCACCGGCACGCGCTGGTTCCCAGCAGCATACGACGGGAAAGGCCCGCCACCACCCGGGCAGCGGGCCTTTCACCTGGTCTTCGCACTACTTGGCCGCGAACAGCTCGCGGGCGATGGCCGCGGTCTCCGACGGCGTCTTGCCGACCCGGACCCCGGCGGCCTCCAGGGCCTCCTTCTTGGCCTGGGCGGTGCCCGCCGAGCCGGAGACGATGGCGCCCGCGTGGCCCATCGTCTTGCCCTCGGGGGCGGTGAAGCCCGCGACGTAGCCGACGACCGGCTTGGTCACGTTCTCCTTGATGTAGGCCGCGGCCCGCTCCTCGGCGTCGCCGCCGATCTCGCCGATCATCACGATCAGCTCGGTCTCCGGGTCGGCCTCGAACGCGGCGAGCGCGTCGATGTGGGTCGTCCCGATGATCGGGTCACCGCCGATGCCGACCGCGGAGGAGAAGCCGATGTCGCGCAGCTCGTACATCATCTGGTAGGTCAGCGTGCCGGACTTCGACACCAGGCCGATCTTGCCGGGGCCGGTGATGTCGGCGGGGATGATGCCCGCGTTCGACTTGCCGGGGCTGATCAGGCCGGGGCAGTTGGGGCCGATGATCCGGGTCTTGTTGCCGGTGGCGACCGCGTGCGCCCAGAAGTAGGCGGTGTCGTGCACCGGGATGCCCTCGGTGATGACCACGGCCAGGCCGATGCCCGCGTCGATCGCCTCGATGACGGCGTCCTTGGCGAACTTCGGCGGCACGAAGATCACGGTCACGTCCGCGCCGGTCTCGGCCATCGCCTCGGCGACGCTGCCGAACACCGGCAGCGAGGTGCCGTCGATGTCGGCGGTGGTGCCCGCCTTGCGCGGGTTCACGCCGCCGACGATCTGGGTGCCGGACTTGAGCATCCGCGAGGTGTGCTTGGTGCCCTCGGAGCCGGTCATGCCCTGGACGATGACCTTGCTGGTCTCGGTGAGGAAGATAGCCATTGTCAGACCCCCGCGGCCGCGAGCTCGGCGGCCTTGTCGGCCGCGTTGTCCATCGTGTCGACCACGGTCACCAGCGGGTGGTTGGCCTCGGCCAGGATGCGCCGACCCTCGTCGACGTTGTTGCCGTCCAGCCGCACGACCAGCGGCTTGGTGGCCTCGTCGCCGAGGATCTCCAGCGCCTTGACGATGCCGGTGGCGACCGCGTCGCAGGCGGTGATGCCGCCGAAGACGTTGACGAAGACCGACTTGACGTCGGCGTCGCCCAGGATGATGTGCAGGCCGTTGGCCATGACCTCGGCCGACGCGCCGCCGCCGATGTCGAGGAAGTTGGCGGGCTTGACCCCGCCGTGCTTCTCCCCGGCGTAGGCGACCACGTCCAGGGTGGACATGACCAGGCCAGCGCCGTTGCCGATGATGCCGACCTCGCCGTCGAGCTTGACGTAGTTGAGGTCCTTCTCCTTGGCGGCGGCCTCCAGCGGGTTCTCCGCGTCCTTGTCCACCAGGGCGGCGTGGCCGGGGTGGCGGAAGTCGGCGTTGCCGTCGAGGGTGACCTTGCCGTCCAGGGCGATGATGTTGTCCTGCGGGTCGCGGACCAGCGGGTTCACCTCGACCAGCGTCGCGTCCTCGCCGACGAAGGTGTCCCACAGCTTGACGATGACCTCGGCGGCCTTCTCGGCGACCGCGGCGGGGATCTTGGCGGCGGCGGCGATCTCGCGCGCCTTCTCGATGTCGACACCGGCGATCGCGTCCACCGGGACCTTGGCCAGCGCCTCGGGGCGCTCCACGGCCAGCTGCTCGATGTCCATGCCGCCCTCGGCGGAGGCCATCGCCAGGAAGGTGCGGTTGGCCCGGTCGAGCAGGAACGAGAAGTAGTACTCCTCGGCGATGTCGGAGGCTGGGGTCACCAGCACGCGCCGCGTGACGTGGCCCTTGATGTCCAGGCCGAGGATGGCCTCGGCCTTGGTCTGCGCGTCGTCGGGGGTGTCGGCCAGCTTCACGCCGCCGGCCTTGCCGCGGCCACCGGTCTTGACCTGCGCCTTGACGACGACGGTCTGGCCGAGCCGCGCCGCGATCTCGCGGGCTTTCTCGGGGGTGTCGGCCACGTCGCCCGGCAGGACCGGGACGTCGTGGGCGGCGAAGAGGTCCTTCGCCTGGTACTCGTACAGGTCCACGCGACAGTCTCCTGACTACGGTGTCGACACGATTGCTGTCGGACGTCAAGACCCTAGCGACCAGCGTTTTCGGTTGACACTTCGCACCCGGTGAGGTAGCTCACCTGCCGTGGTGAGATCGGTCACCGGCCGTGTCCACCCAGGCCAGGACGTCCGCGGCGGCCACCACGGGGAGGTCGTCGACCAAGGCTTTCACCGCTTCGGGGGAACCGTCCACGGCCACCGCGTCGGGGTCCTCCTGGACGGCGACGGCGGCGGCGGTCCCCGGGTCCAGCGGTCCTGTGTAGACGACTTCGACGCCGCGGTCCCGCAGCTGCCTGGCCAGCGCGGGCAGGTCCCCGACGAGCACGACCCTGATCACCGGCGACCGCCCACGGCCGCGGCGGCGGCCACGACCAGCGCGAGGGTCGCCGCGAGCGCCAGCCACAGGCCCTGGCCGGGGCGGCCGTCGGCGGCGCGGGCGGCGGTCAGCGGGTACTCCAGCGCCCGGACGCCGACCAGGGCGGCCGCGCCGAGCAGCAGGGCCGCGGCCCGCGGCGGGCGCGCGGCCGGGGCCAGCGCGGCGGCGGCGAGCACGGCCAGCAGGGCGATCAGCAGGCCCCAGGACGCGAACCGGAACTGCGTCCAGATGCCGGGGGCGACCAGGTCCGGGGCGGTGAGGACGGGCAGGCCGAACGCGCCGACGGCCAGCAGCGCGCCGACGGCGGCCGGAGCGGCCAGCGGGAGGTGGTAGCCGCGCTCGGTGAGGTCGACGTCGTCGCGCTCGGCCCCGCCCGCGATGGCCGCGGTGGTCGCCGCGGCGCAGCCGAGCAGCAGCGCCGCCCCGGCGAACCAGACGCCCGGGCCGATGGCGACCGCGCCGCTGGCCCCGGTCGCGGTGAAGGCCGCGTCCAGGCTGCCCGCCCCGGCGAGCGCGACGCCCGCGAGCACGACGATGAAGGCGGGCCGGGTCGCCGCGGCCGGGCCGGGCGCGAACATCGGCAGCGACAGCAGCAGCACGGCGATGGCGACGGGGACGAACAGCCTGCTCGCGTAGGCGGGCGGGGTGTCGATGCCGTGGGCGACGATCAGGTCGCTGGTGCCCGCGAGCAGCGCGGCGGCCGCGGTCAGCACGCCCAGTCCGCCCGCGACCCGGTGCAGTGCGCGCAGGTCGAGCCGGACGTCGGCGTCCTTGGCGCTGGCCGCCGGGTCGACCGTCCAGATCGCCGCGGCGAGGGCGGCCGCCGCGGCGAGGGCCAGGTACGGGCCGGAGGCCGGGTGCAGGCGGTCGACGAGCAGCCCGGCCGCGATCTGCGGCACGGTGACCCCGGCGACGGCGGCGAGCAGCCCGACGGCCATCCCGCGCGCGACGGGCAGGCTCGCCGCGTTGCCCGCGACCACGGCCGCCCCCGCGGCGCCCACGGCCAGGGCCAGCAGCCCGAACCGCGCCGGGGCGGGCGCGTCGACCATGCCCAGCGCCAGCACGAAGGCGTCATCGGAGGTGAACGGGACCAGCAGCAGACCCACGGCGGTCGCGGTGCCCGCGAGGAGGGCGACGCGGGTGAAGACCGCCCGCGCCCGGGTCGTGCGGTCGGGGTCGTCCAGCTCCGCGGCGTAGGGGGAGCCCGGCTCGGCCCCCGCCCTGGCGGCCGCGAGCACCCCGGCCGCGGCGGCGAGGACGTGGCCCGCGATGAGCAGCCAGAGGCCGGGCTGCGGCTGGAGGGGGGCCAGCGAGGTCGGGACGAAGATCTCCGGGCGGGCGGCGCGCAGGGCGTCCACGGCCAGCTGGAGGTCCACGAGGGCGCGCCCGGGAGCCAGCAGGGCCGCTGCGGTGAGGACCGCGGCGGCGGTGACCGGCTTGCGGGCAGCGGTGAACGCGACCGCCGCGGCGGCGGGGAGGAGGGCCAGGAGGACCAGCAGCGGGGTCGCGGAGAAGCCGGGCGGCGGGGTGAGGATGCCGACCACGGGGGCGGCCGCGGAGAGGAGGGCGGCCGCGGCGGCCGTCACGAGGGCGGCTTTGAGGCGGGTGGGGACGTCTGCCCAGGTGATCTGCTCGACTGGGTGGGGGCTGGGGTGGCGGTCCAGCTGGGGTCGGGTCCGGGCAGTCATCGCGGGCAACGCTAGCAAGGGGGGTGGGGTGATGGAGGGTTTGCCACGCTTTGGGGCGCGGTTGGCTCGATTGCCTCGGTCGGCGCGATCGGCTCGATTGGCTCGCGCCAGCTCCGGCTGGCCCGGCCACCCCGCGGGGGGTGGGCGCGGGCGGCTCGCCGCTGCGCGGCGTTGCTCTGGGTGAAAAGCGCCCTCGCCGGGCGGGCAGGTCTCCGGGATGGTGGCCGGACTTGCCTGCCATCCCGTCGACCTCCCGGAGGGTTACCACACCCCAGGTGGGGGTGCGGAGCTTGCGTTTTCGCGGTCAGGGTCCTTGGCGGACCCTGACCTGCAAGTTCCTGGTTCGTTGAGGGCCGCACCCCCACCTGGGGTGTGGTAAGGCTGCGCCAGGTCGACGGGATGGCAGGCAAGTCCTGCTTGGGGGGTGCTGGGGAGGGTTGAGCAAGGGGGTGTGGTGCCACTCGAATGGCCGCTTGAAACGAGAGGCACGTCACACTAAAGACGTGAGTTCACCTTAACTTTGTGTAGTTCTCGCTGGACATGACCTTGGGGGTCAGGTGGGGCTGGAGGGATTCAGGTGGGAGCTGTTGCCCCGCTCGGTATCTCCCCGTTACTGTCCCCGCGTCCGTTGTCACGGTCAGATCACGGTTAGGGCTGGACGGCAACCCTCCCCCGGGAGGCCGTCCGCACCGGGTCCCCCGCCCGGGAAAGCCCCCGCCGAAGCTAGGCCCGTCCCCCGCGGGTCTCGGCGGACGCGATCTGGCTCCCCGAAGGCGGAAGGCCAGGTTTTGTCCCGACATCGCTCGTCCGGCGGTGAACTCGAGTTCGCTGTCGACGAACAGGCGCTGGAACGCACGAGGAGTACCCGCGGTCGCGGGGTCCACCGGATCGCTCCGCCGTCGTCGGCGTTGCGTGGGCGGGTGGTGGTCGCGGCGGTTGCCGTCGGGGCCTTCGCCGCCGCGGCGGCAGGCCAGACGCTGCAAGGGGCGGTGGGCGAGCACGCCGCAGGCGCCGACGAGATCATGCCGCTGGCCAACCCCGGTGGCGCTGCCGCCGCGATGGGCATGGGCGGGGACAACGTCGGGTCCCCCGAGCTGCTGGCCCTGGCCGCGAGCTCCGACGGCGCCATCGAGGCCGAGAAGATGGCCGCGACCGAGCGCGTCGTGCAGGAGAAGGAGGAGCGGCTCGCCGCCGAGGAGGCGCGCAAGCGCGAGGCCGCGCGGCCCAAGTACGTCCGGCCGACGACCGGCACCTTCACCTCCGGGTTCGGCGCCCGCTGGGGCCGCACCCACTACGGCATCGACATCGCCAACCGCGTCGGCACCCCGATCGTGTCGGTGGCCGACGGGCGGGTCATCGAGGCGGGCCCGGCCAGCGGGTTCGGCCTGTGGCTGCGCGTGCAGCACGACGACGGCACGATCGGCGTCTACGGGCACATCAACGACTACGTCGTCCAGGAAGGCCAGCGGGTCAAGGCGGGCGAGCTGATCGCCCACATGGGCAACCGCGGCCAGTCCACCGGACCGCACCTGCACTTCGAGATCTGGGACGGCGGCTACAAGATGAACCCGTCGTCCTGGTTGAACCGCCACGGCATCGGCTACTAGGCCCATTCCCGATCGCCCCACTCGCGATCGCCTGCCGCCCATTCGCGGTCGTCTCGGTCCACGGTTACCCCCTTGTCGACGGACGACAGGGAGTCAACCGCAGGGGACCGACAATTCTCGAACGTGCGTTCTAGAGCTTCACCAGCGGCACGCTGCCGATCAGCATGAGCCGGATCGTGCCCGCCGAGCCGAAGTCGATTGTGGCCGTCGCGCGTGGACCGGCGCCGTCGGTGGCGACCACCGTGCCCAATCCGTACTTGTCGTGGTTCACCCGGTCGCCGACGTCCAGCGACAGCGCCGGGGTGTCCTTCCAGCGGGCCGTGGGCGCGGGCCTGCTCGTCGCCCCCAGACCGCCGCCGGAGCGGCCCGCCCAGGTCGTCGCGCGGGTCGGGGCGGCGCGCTCGGGGCCGGTGCGGCGCCAGTCGATCAGCTCGGCCGGGATCTCGGCGAAGAACCGCGACGCGGGGTTGCTCATCGGCTGGCCCCAGGCCGCGCGCACGATCGCCCTGGACAGGTACAGCTTCTGCCGCGCGCGGGTGATGCCCACGTACGCCAGCCGCCGCTCCTCGGCCAGCTCGACCGGGTCGCTGAGGGCGCGCAGGTGCGGGAAGACCCCGTCCTCCCAGCCGGTGCAGAACACGACCGGGTACTCCAGGCCCTTGGCGGTGTGCAGGGTCATCAGCGTGACCACGCCGCTGGACTCCTCGTCCCCGTCGGGGATGGAGTCGGCGTCGGCGACCAGGGACACCCGCTCCAGGAACGCCGCGAGCGAGCCGGGCTCCGGCAGCGCGACCGGGGCGGTGTCCGGCGGGGCGTCGTCGGGGACGACCCCGGGGCCCTCGGCGAACTCCCGGGCCACGGTCACCAGCTCGGTCAGGTTCTCCAGCCGGGTGCCGTCCTGCGGGTCGTCGCTGGCCTCCAGCTCGGCCCGGTAGCCGGTCTGCTCCAGCACCGCGTCCAGGACCTCGGCGACGTCCTGGCCGTCGTCGACGAAGCGGCGCAGGCCGTCGACCATCTCGACGAACCCGGCGATGGCCCGCTGCGAGCGCGGGTTGAGCAGGGCCACCTTCCCCTCGGCCGCGTCGCGCAGGGCCGCGGCGAAGGAGATGCGCTCGCGCTCGGCGTGGGTGGACACGCACGCCTCGGCGCGGTCGCCGATCCCCCGCTTGGGGACGTTGAGGATGCGCCGCAGCGAGACGGTGTCCTCGGGGTTGGCCAGCACGCGCAGGTAGGCCAGCATGTCGCGGACCTCGCGGCGCTCGTAGAACCGCACGCCGCCGACCACCCGGTAGGGCAGGCCCAGCCGGATGAAGATCTCCTCGAACACCCGGGACTGGTTGTTGGTGCGGTAGAAGACCGCGATGTCGTTGTTGTTCGCCTCGCCCGCGTCGACCAGCCGGTCGATCTCGTGGGCGACGAACGCGGCCTCGTCGTGCTCGTTGTCGCCGACGTAGCCGACGATCTTGTCGCCCTTGCCCAGCGCGGTCCACAGGCGCTTGTCGCGGCGGTTGGGGTTGCGGGAGATGACGGCGTTGGCCGCGTCGAGGATGGTCTGGGTGGAGCGGTAGTTCTGCTCCAGCATCACCGTCGTCGCGTTGGGATAGTCCCGCTCGAACTCGACGATGTTGCGGATCGTCGCGCCGCGGAAGGCGTAGATGGACTGGTCGGCGTCGCCGACGACGCACAGCTCCGCTGGCGGCAGGTCGCCGGTGCCCTTGCCGACCAGCTCGCGCACCAGCACGTACTGGGCGTGGTTGGTGTCCTGGTACTCGTCGACCAGGATGTGCCGGAAGCGGCGGTGGTAGTACTCGGCGACGTCCGGGAACAGCTGGAGCATCTCGACCGTGCGCATGATCAGGTCGTCGAAGTCCATCGCGTTGGCCTGCGCCAGCCGCCGCTGGTACTCGGTGTAGACCTCGGCGACGCGCCGCTCCAGGTCGTTGGCGGCGTTCGCGGTGGCGGTCTCGGCGTCGACCAGCTCGTTCTTGAGGTTCGACAGGTGCACCGACAGCGACCGCGCCGAGTAGCGCTTCGGGTCGAGGTCCAGGTCGCGGGCGACCAGGGTGATCAGCCGCCGGGAGTCGTCGGCGTCGTAGATGGAGAAGCCCGAGGTCAGGCCCAGCGTCTTGGCCTCGCGGCGCAGGATGCGCACGCACATGGAGTGGAACGTGGAGACCCACATCGCGTTGGCGCGCCTGCCCACCAGGTCGACCACGCGCTCCTTCATCTCCGCGGCGGCCTTGTTGGTGAACGTGATCGCCATGATCTCGCCGGGGTGCACGTGCCGCTCGGCCAGCAGGTGGGCGATGCGGCGGGTGAGCACCCTGGTCTTGCCCGAGCCCGCGCCCGCCACCACCAGCAGCGGGGTGCCTGCGTGCTCGACGGCCCTGCGCTGCTGGGGGTTGAGGTCGTCGAGGCCGTGCGCGCCCGGGCGCGGCGCAGGCGAGGATCCGGGGAGGTCGAATAGCGCTTCCATTTGCCGGTCACGGTACCCGGGCCCGGCGACGATCGCGAAGATCCCGGCTCGACCCGGCGGCGGTCGGTGTGCCAGAATCGGCGGCGTGTCGCGCCACTTCGAGTTTTTCTACGGGATCCGGACTCCGGCTCCCGTGTTGGCGTAGGCACCGCGAACCCGACGAAGCCCCGGAGTCCTCGGACCCCGGGGCTTCGTTCGCGCCGGGGCCGGGTCTCCACAGACACCCCGCAGAGGACGATGATGAGCACCGTGTCCCAGGAACCGAAGTCGCCGGAGAAGAGCGTCGAGCTGCCGCAACCCGCCGAGGTCGCCGAGCTGCGCAAGGAGATCGACGAGCTGGACCGGGAGATCCTGCGCCTGGTGAAGCGCCGGGCGGAGGTCTCCCAGCGCATCGGCGCGGCCCGGATGGCCGCCGGTGGCCCGCGGATCGTGGTCAACCGGGAGATGGACGTGCTGGCCCGCTACCGCGAGCTCGGCCCGGCGGGCCGGACGCTGGCCATGGCCCTGCTCGACCTGGGCCGGGGCAAGCTCGGCCGCTAGCGCCCCTTCCCGACCGCGGCGGGCGCGCCCGGCGTCCGCGGTGGTCGGGCGCGCGGAATCAGGGAATTCCCCGCATACCGGATCGGCGCACGTGGGGCACACTGGGATCATGGGACTCATCGCGCTGATCGTGGTCATCGTGGCGCTGGTCGTGACCGTCGGCCACGCGGCATACCTGGGGCTGCTGCACGCGGCGGCGAAGAAGAAGGGCGCCGCGGGCGAGCAGGTCGCCCGCGACGTGCGGGCCCGGCTGCCGGTGGCGGGCGCCACCGCGGCGGGCGCGCTGCTGGCCGGGCTGATCTCCTCGGGCGCGGGCTTCGCCGACGTCCTGGCGATCCTGCTGGCCGCCGGGTCGGCGGCGATCGCCGGATCGGCGCAGGTCGCGGCCCAGCAGCGCTACCAGATCGGCCGCTGACACCCGTCCAGGTGACGCCGAGGCCGCCGCCGGAACTCTGCGCGACGACCTAGGCTTTCCGGAATGAGCCGGGCTCTCGCGGTCTTCGCCCACCCCGACGACGTCGACTTCGGCGCCGCGGGGACCATCGCGGCCTGGACGTCCGCGGGCGTCGAGGTGGCCTACTGCGTCGGCACCTCCGGCGAGGCGGGGGCGCACCCGGCCGCGGTCCGCGAGGCCGAGCAGCGCGCCGCCGCCGCCGAGGTCGGGGTGGCCGAGGTCGTCTTCCTCGGCTACCCGGACGGGCGGCTGACCGCGTCGCTGGACCTGCGCCGCGACATCACCCGGGTCATCCGCCGGTTCCGGCCGGACCGGGTGCTCACCTGGAGCCCGGAGATCAACTGGGACCAGGTCGTCACCGCCCACCCCGACCACCGGGCGATGGGCGAGGCCGCCTTCGCCGCGGTCTACCCCGACGCGCGCAACCCGCACGCCCACCCCGAGCTGCTGGCCGAGGGCCTGCAGCCGTGGACCGTGCGCGAGCTGTGGCTGGCCGACGCGCCCGCCCGGCTGCGCAACCGCGCCGTGGACGTCACCGCGCACTTCGACCGCAAGCTCGCCGCCCTGCGCAGCCACGCCAGCCAGACCGGCGGCGACCCCGCGTTCGCCGACCAGCTCCGCGCGCACTTCTCCGCGGTCGCCGCCCGCCACGGCATCGCGGGGCAGGCCGAGGAGTTCCAGGTAGTCGACACCAGCTGAGATGAGGGAGTCGCAACGCATGGCAGGGGGGCACGACACCGGCAGGCACCGACGGGGGCGCAGCCCCCTGGCCTGGACGCCGAGCCCGCGGCAGCGCCGCGCCCGGGCCGCGCACGGCTTCGCCGACGCCGACACCGACCTCATCCCGGTGGTCGACCAGTTCCCCGAGCTGCCCGTCGCCGGGTTGGCCAAGTTCAACCTGGGCAGCATCCCGGCCTCGGTGACCCCGCCGCGCAGCACCCGGCGGGCGGCCTGGTTCGCGGTGACCTCCTCGGCGCTGGTCCTGCTCGGGCTGATGTACGCCGCTGCGTCCCTGGTCACCGCCCCGCGGCGGCCGGACGTGGTGGACGCCCTGCCGGGCCTGCCGACGGTGCCGCAGCCGTACCTGGAGGCCGGGCCGACCGCCACCACCGCGGCCGACCCGACGCCGCGGTCCGCGCCGCCGACCACGACCCCGCGGCGGACGACGACCACCACCGCCCGGCCCGCGCCCCACCCCACGACGCTGGCCGAGCCCGCCCCGGTCCCGAGCACCGCGCCCGCCCCCGCGCCGACCCGGCCGATCCGGATCACGCTGTCCACCCCGGTGCTGGTCGGCCCGACCACCGACGTCGAGGCGCTGGGCGACCAGACCGAGGCGTACTACCGGCAGGTCACCGAGGACCCGGGGGCGGCGTACGCGATGACGGCGGGACCGCTGCACCAGGAGGGGCCGGAGTCGATCGAGCGCCGGTACGCGGGCATCGAGCGGGTGGAGGTCAAGAGCATGACCATCGACGCGAACCGGGCGACGACCCGATCGGAGCTGGTGGTGGTCCACGAGGACGGCACGGTCTCCACGATGGAGCGCGAGCTGACCTTCACCTACGGCGCCGATCCCAAGATCAGCGCGGACAGCGCGGCCGCATGAGCCGCTGCGCCGTCCGGGTAGAGCGGGTCAACCGGCTACGGGGTTTCACCTACCCCGATCGTCTGGTCGGCCCCGGGAAAGTGATGTGCCCTGTGTCACTATTACTCCATTCGTGTGATATTTGTGCGCACCCTCTCGCCTCTATCGGGTGAAGAGCCGAGAAAGGGTGGTGTGAGGGCGCGGAGCACGGTACGAGTGGCCCCGTAGTGGACGGCGGACGAAGGACGAAGGCAGTGGAACGACCGGGTTCCGGCAGGCGCCGGGTGCGCTCGGGGGCCGTCCGCGCCACCGAGATCATCGACCGGGCGGGCAGGCGCTTCCCGCGCGCCCAGCCGCGGCACGCCGACGCGCCCACCGCCGAGCTGTCCGCCGTGCCCGCGGCCGACCCGCCGTCGCGCGGGATGCGCGCGGCCAAGCTGGTCGGCCTCGCCCTGGCCGCGATGACGCTGTGCGGCACGGTCGGCACCGCGGCGATGGTCGCCCGCGAGCGCGGCGGCGCCGTCGGCGCGGACGCGGCCGGGCCGATCACCGGCCGCCGGGCGCTGCTGCCCGACGACCTCACCGCGGCCGGGTCCGCGCTGCCGCCCGCCCCGGCCGCCCCGCCCACCACGGCGGCCTCCACCGCGATCGTCGCCGGGCCGCCCGAACCGACCGGCGACCAGGGCACCACCCCGGCCGACGGGAGCAGCCGCCCGGTCTCCACCGCGGGCATGTCCGACGACGAGCTCGTCGCCGAGTACTACCGGCTGGTGCGCAGCGACCCGGGCAACGCCTTCGGCCTGCTCTCCGCCGCGGAGTTCGGCGCCGACCTCGGCCAGTTCCTCAACGCCTGGTCCGCGGTCACCGACGTGCGGGTGGTCGACATCGAGTCCACCGGCGAGGGCGTGCTCGCCGACGTGCGGATGCTCTTGGCCACCGGGCAGACCCTGTGGGTGCGCCAGCTGTTCCGAGTGACCGAAAGCACACCGCGCCGGATCGCGGGCGTCACGCTCCTGTCCGCGCAGGTCGGCTGACCAGGCAATCACGCGATCGGGCGACCCATCCGACCGGATTGTGACAGCATGTGACGGCCACGGAAGCGGCCTCGGCGATCTGGGACTGCGTTCAACAGCGCTGCGTGAACGCCTAGCCTGGATAGGTCGGCCTGGGCCCCATGTCGCCGATGAGGGGCGCCGACCACGCGCCCAGCGGATCCAGGACGCCACGAACGAGCAGCCCGTGCACGGAGCACGCGGGCGAGGGAGGTTCCGGTCGGATGAGCGACGAGGGCCGGCTGGTCGCCGGGCGCTACCGGCTGGCTGAGCGCATCGGCAACGGCGCGATGGGCGTGGTCTGGCGGGGCGTGGACGAGCGCCTCAACCGCGAGGTCGCCATCAAGCAGCTCATCCTGTCCCCGCTGCTGCCCGCCGACGAGGCCGAGGAGGCGGTGGCGCGCTGCCTGCGCGAGGGCCGCATCGCCGCCAAGCTGCACCACCCGAACGCCATCGGGGTCTTCGACGTCGTCGACGCCGACGGCACCCCGTGGCTGGTGATGGAGTACCTGCCCTCGGTCAGCCTGGCCGCCGAGCTGGCCGAGCGCGGGACGCTGCCGGTGGCCGAGGTGGCCCGCATCGGCCAGCAGATCGCCGCCGCCCTGGCCGCCGCGCACGCCGCGGGCATCGTGCACCGCGACGTCAAGCCCGGCAACATCCTGCTCGGCCACGACGGCTCGGTGAAGATCACCGACTTCGGCATCTCCCGGGCCACCGACGACGTGACGGTCACCAAGACCGGCCTGATCGCGGGCACGCCCGCGTACCTGTCGCCGGAGGTCGCGGTCGGGCGCGACCCCTCGCCCGCCTCCGACGTCTACTCCCTCGGCTCGACGCTCTACGCCGCGATCGAGGGCGAGCCGCCGTTCGGGCTGACCGAGAACACCCTGGGCCTGCTGCACGCCGTGGCCGCCGGGAAGATCAACCCGCCGCAGCGGTCCGGGGCGCTGACCCCGGTGCTGACCGCGCTGCTGGCCGCCGAGCCCGAGGCCCGGCCGAGCGCGGTGCGGGTGCGGGAGATGCTGGCCGCGGTGGCCCGCGGCGAGGAGCCCGAGCTGCCCCCCACGGCGCTGGTGGCCCCGGTCGCCCCCGCCGACGAGGCGACCCGGCTGGTGGCCGCCCCCGCGGGCACCGGGACGAGCGTGCGCGCGCTGGGCACCACCGGGCGGGGCCGCCCCGTCGCACCGCCGCCCACCAAGTCGCACCGGCCGCTGATGTTCGCCAGCGCGGGCGTCGCGGTCGTCATCGCGATCGGCGCGTGGCTGCTGCTGGGCAACGAGCACGAGCCCGCCAACGGCACCAACGACAAGCCGACCGAGCCCGTGGCCACGACCAGCGAGGCCGTGACGACCACGGAGGTGACGTCGGAGGCCGGCGCGCCACCCACTACGGTCGCCCGGACCACCACGCCGGAGCCGACGACCACGACCACGACGGCTCCCCCGACCACGGAGCCCACCACGACCACCGATCCGACCACCAGCGACACCGAGCCGACGACCACCGAGCCCGAGCCGACCGACCCGACCACGCCGACGTCGCAGGCCCCGGCCACCTCTTCCGCGGTCCCACAGAAGCCCGGCACCAACTAACGGAGCGTCGATGTCGAGCGAGCAGACCCTGGTCGCGGGCCGCTACCGGCTGCTGAGCAAGATCGGCAGCGGGGCGATGGGCGTGGTCTGGCAGGCCCACGACGAGCGCCTGCACCGCACGGTCGCGGTCAAGCAGCTGCTGTCCCAGCCCGGGCTGAGCGCCGAGCAGGCCGAGGAGGCCAGGCAGCGCGCGATGCGCGAGGGCCGCATCGCCGCCCGCCTCTCCCACCCCAACGCGATCACCGTCTACGACGTGGCCGAGCACGACGGCCAGCCGTGGCTGATCATGGAGTACCTGCCGTCGCGGAGCCTGGCCGCGGTGCTCTCCGAGCGGGAGACGATCCCGCCTGCCGAGGCCGCGCGCATCGGGTCGCAGGTGGCCGCGGCCCTGGTCGCCGCGCACGCCGCCGGGATCGTGCACCGCGACATCAAGCCCGCCAACGTCCTGCTCGGCGAGGACGGCACGGTCAAGATCACCGACTTCGGCATCTCCCGGGCGACCGGCGACATCACCGTCACCGCCACCGGCATGCTCGCGGGCACCCCGGCCTACCTGGCGCCGGAGGTGGCCAAGGGCGAGACGCCCGCGCCCTCGTCGGACGTGTTCTCCCTCGGCTCGACCCTCTACACCGCCGTCGAGGGGCACTCGCCGTTCGGGCTCAGCGAGAACACCCTGGCCCTGCTCTACGCCGTGGCCGCAGGCAAGATCACCCCGCCGAAGCAGGCCGGGCCGCTGACCGCGCTGCTCATGCAGCTGCTGCGCACCAACCCGGCCGAGCGGCCCAGCATGAGCGCCGCCCGCGACGCGCTGGCCGCCGTGGCCGCAGGCAAGGCGCTGCCCCCCGCGACGGTCGCCAACCAGCTCACCGACCCCTACCCGAAGCCGCCTGCCCGGCCGCTGGGCGCCCCGGTGCCGCCGCCGTCCACCCCGCCGCCGGGCACCCGGCTGGACATGCACCCGTTCAGCGAGCCGCCGCGGCCGCCGCAGCGGCAGATGGGCCCGCGCACGCCCCCGGGCGGCGTCCGCACCGCGCCGCCGCCCCCGCAGCGCAAGCCGGAGCGGGACGTGCGCTCGATCGTGCTGACCGTCCTGGCCATCGTGGCCGCGGCCCTGGTCGGCATCCTGGTCGCCAGCCTCATCGTGAAGAACAGCGACAAGCGCGCCGACGGGACCGCGGGCTCGCCGAGCGACCCGCCCGCCGCGGTGAGCACGACCAGCGCGCAGCCCCCCGCGACGACCACGACCACCACCACCCCGCCCCGCACGTCGACCACGACCACCCCGCCCACGACGACCAAGCCGAAGCCGACCCCGCGCGACTACGAGAAGTTCCTCCGCGACTACTACTCGCTGCTGCCGGACAACATCGACGCGGCGTGGAACCTGCTCACGCCCAACGCCCGGCAGCTCTCCGGGGAGTACGAGGCGTACCGGTCGTTCTACGAGCGGATCGAGGAGGTCGACATCAGCCGGATCAACGCCAACGCCAGGGGCACGGTCACCGCGCGCATCAAGTTCAAGCCCAAGGAAGGCGACGACTCGACGGAGAACTACGAGTTCCTCGTCGTCGCCGACGAGAACGGCGTCCTGCGCATCGACAGCTTCCGCAGCCTCGGCCGCGACGGCTAGACCGCGGCGGCCTCGCGCAGCGCCCGCAGCAGACCCTGCACCGCGGGTCGGTCCAAAGCGGACTCCCGGACGGCGGCGTGGATCACCCGCACCGGCTCGGGCTTGCGCAGCCTGCGCACGACGACCCCCGGGTGCCTGCTGCCCAGGCCCATCCGCGGGATCACGGTGACGCCGAGCCCGGCGGCGACGAAGCCCTGCGCGGAGGTGTAGTCCTCGCTCTCCACCACGACGTCGGGGCTGAAGCCCGCGGCGGCGCAGGCGTCGAGCAGGATGCGCAGGCACGGGCCGGGCGGCCACTCGCTGCCCACCCACGGCTCCTCGGCGAGGTCGGCCAGGTCCAGCACCCGCTTGCCCGCCAGCCGGTGCCCGCGCGGCAGCACGGCCTGGTACGGGTCGTCGAGCAGGTGCTCGGTGTGCACGCCCGGGGAGACCAGCCTGCTGGAGCGGTGGATGAAGATCGCCACGTCGGCGTTGCCCCGCTCGACCTCGATCAGCGGGTCCTCCGGGTCGATCAGCTTCAGGTCCACCCGCACGCCCGGGTGCTCGCGGCGCAGCCGGGCCAGCGCGGGCGGCACCAGCGACGCCCCGGCCGTGGTGAAGTACCGCACGACCACGCGCCCGGTGACGCCAGCGCGCAGGTCGGCCAAGGCGGTCTCGGCCTCGGCCAGCCGGGTGCCGATCACCGCGGCGTGCTCGGTCAGCAGCAGCCCCGCCGGGGTCGGCCGGACCCCGCGGCCCACCCGCTCCAGCAGGGCGATGCCCGCCTCCTTCTCCAGCGCGGCGATCTGCTGGCTGATCGCCGACGGCGTGTACCCGAGGTTGGTCGCGGCCGCGGTCACCGACCCGCTGGTCACCACGGCGCGCAGGACCTGCAGGCGGCGGACGTCGAGCATGTAGCCCAGCTTAAGCGTCGCTCCAGCACTTTTCACTTGTCCTGAGCGGACTGCGGGGGCAGCGTGTGCGCCGGGAGGAACGATGGTTGGCGGACGGGGAACCCTCATCCGGATGGGCCTGCTGGCCCTGATGTGGGGATCGAGCTTTCTGTGGATCGAGATCGCGCTGACCGGGCTGAGCCCGGTGCAGATCTCGGTGGCGCGCTGCGCGCTGGGCGCGACGGTGCTCGTCGGGCTGTGCTACGCCGCCCGCAAGCGGCTGCCGAAGGACTGGCGGGCGTGGGGGCACATGACGGTGGCCGCGGTGTTCGCCAACGCCCTGCCGTTCACGCTGTTCGCCATCGGGCAGCAGACGGTCGACTCCGGCGTCGCGGGCGTCATCAACGCCACCACGCCGCTGTGGCAGCTGGTGATCGGGCTCGCGCTGGGAACCGACCGCGGACTCGGCGGGCTGCGCGTGGTCGGCCTGCTGCTCGGCTTCGGCGGCACCATGCTGATCTTCGCCCCGTGGGACGCCGCCCTGATGGGCTGGGGCGCCCTGGTCATCCTCGCCGCCGCGATCAGCTACGCGGTCGCCTACGCCTACATCGACCGCACGATGAAGCACCGCGGCGTCGCCCCGATCGCCATGTCGGCCACCCAGCTGCTGTCGGCGACCTGGCTGGTCGCCTTGGCCCTGCCCGTGGGCGGGCTGACCCCAGTGGCGCTGACCTGGCAGGTGGTCCTGGCCATCACCATGCTCGGGGTCTTCGGCACCGGCTTCGCCTTCGCCCTCTTCTACCGCCTGCTGGCCGACGAGGGCCCCACCAACGCCTCCGTCGTGGGCTACCTGCTCCCGGTCGTCTCCGTCCTGCTGGGCGCGACCTTCCTCGGCGAGGACCTCAACATCCGCATCATCATCGGCATGCTCGTCGTCCTCGCAGGCGTCGCCATGACCCGCATCCCGCGGCGGGCGCCGGTCACACCAGCCGTCGGTCCGATGCCCAGCGGGACAGTTCGTACCGGTTAGAGAGCTGGGTCTTGCGAAGGACGCTGGAGACGTGGGTCTCCACGGTCTTGACCGAGATGAACAGCTCCGAGGCGATCTCCTTGTAGGCGTACCCGCGGGCCAGCAGCCGCAGGACGTCGCGTTCGCGCGGGGTGAGCAGGTCCAGCTCGGGGTCGCTGATGGGGGCGGCGCCGGGGCGGTCGGCGAAGGCGTCGAGGACGAAGCCCGCCAGGCGGGGGGAGAAGACGGCGTCGCCCTCGGCGACGCGGAGGATGGCCTTGGCGAGCTCGGCCGCCGAGATCGTCTTGGTGACGTAGCCGCGGGCGCCCGCGCGGATGACGGCGATGACGTCCTCGGCCGCGTCGGACACCGACAGGGCCAGGAACACCACCTCGGGGAACTTGGTGCGCGCCTGGCGCAGGACCTCGGCCCCGCCGCCGTCGGGCATGTGCACGTCCAGCAGCACGACGTCGGGCTTGAGGTGGCCGATGCCCGCGACCGCCTCCCCCACCGACCCGGCCTCGCCGACCACCTCGATCTCGCCGTCGACGGTGTCGAGTTCGGCGCGCACGCCTGCGCGGAACATGCTGTGGTCGTCGACGAGGAACACGCGAACGCTCATGTGGTCACCTTCGCACGCGGCATCTGGAGTTCGACCTCGGTGCCCTCGCCCGGCGTGGTGCGCAGCCGGACTCGGCCGCCGTTGCGCTCCATCCTGCCGTGGATGGAGTCCGCCAGGCCATGCCGATCCTCCGGGACCGCGTCCGGGTCGAAGCCCTTGCCCCGGTCGCGGACGAACACCGTGACCTGCTCGGGCTCGACCTCCGCGTACACCGACACCTCGCCGACGCCCGCGTGCTTGGCCGCGTTGACCATCGCCTCCCGGGCCGCGGCCACCACCGAGTGCAGGCCCTCGTCGAGCTGGCAGTCGCCCACGACGACGCTCTGCACGCTGATGGCGAAGGTGTCCTCCACCTCCCCCGCCGCCCTGGCCAGCACCTCCGAGAGCGCCTCGGCCTGGGCGACCTTGCCGTAGCCCGACGGGCTGTAGAGCCAGGTCCGCAGCTGCCGCTCCTGGCCGCGGGCCAGCCGCAGCACCTCGCGCGGGGACTCGGCCTGCTTCTGGATCAGCGCCAGCGTCTGCAGCACCGAGTCGTGCAGGTGCGCGGCGATCTCGGCGCGCTCCTCGGTGCGGATGCGGGCCCGCCGCTCCTCGCCGAGGTCGCGGACCAGGCGCAGCCACCACGGCACGGTGAGCAGCGCCACCCCGACCAGCGCGGCGACGACCGCGAGCAGGGTGAACTGCACCTGGTCGAGCGCGACGCTGGTGAGCAGGAAGATCACGATGCCCGCGGCGACCAGCGCCGCGCCGGAGAGCACCCGGATGACCGCGGCCGGCCCGCCGCCGCCGAGCACCGCGCCCTTGGCCCGGCGCCGCTGCGACTGGTCGGCCTCGCGCCAGACCAGGGCCGCGCCGACCAGGGTGACGCCGATGCCGCCCGCCACCCAGCCGTTGACCGCGCTGGAGAGCCCCCAGGCGCCGATGGTCAGGCCCAGGCCGAGGGCGAGCAGGCCGATCGCCTGCTGGCGCTCGCGGCCGCTGACCTCGCGCGTGGGGGTCTCGGCTGGCTGCTGCGGGGCGAAGATCCAGAACAGGCCGTAGGCCACCACCCCGGCCCCGCCCAGCGCCGCGCCCAGGGTGAACGCCATGCGCACCCACAGCACGGGCATGCCGAGGTGGTCGGACAGCCCGCCCGCCACCCCGCCCAGGGCGCGCCCGGTCCGGCGCCGCTGCAACCGGTGCTCGCCGGGCAGCGCCACCGACGTGGGCGAACTGCGGTCGATCTCGGCCTCCGGCTCGGTCGTGGCTGTCTGCACCCCAGCATGCTCACACGCGCGCGTGGCCACAACATCGGGGAACGACCCTGAACCCGAAGTCAGGGTCGTTCCCCGATGCGCCGGGCCCGCCCGGCAGGCGATGCTCGTCATCGTGAGCGGAGCATCCAAGTCCTCCCAGGTGGAGGACACCGTCAAGGACATGTGGGCGACCCGCCCGCGGCGTCCCCGGCGCGGCCGCAAGGTCGCGGGCGTCGCGGCGGGCATCGGCGAGCGCTACGGCATCGACCCGGTGATCCCCCGCGTGCTGTTCGCCATCCTGACCTTCTACGGCGGCGCCGGGCTGGTGTTCTACGTGCTCGGCTGGCTGCTGCTGCCCGAGGAGGACGACGAGGTCTCCCCGGTGGAGGCGCTGGCGGGCAAGGGCCGCAGCGCCACGTCGGCGGCGTTCACCGTCGGCCTCGGCATCGCGCTGCTCGGGCTGTTCTTCTGGTTCCTCGACAAGGACTTCGGCGGCTTCTTCGGCCTGGCGGCCTGCGCGGCGCTGCTGTACGCGCTGCACCGCGGCCGCGCCCACCTGGGCAAGGTGCCCGAGCCCGTCGAGCCGACCCCGGTGGACACCGCCGCCACCACTGCCACGACCGCCTACCCCGCCTACGTCCCGGAGACGCCCATGCCCGCCGCCCAGCCGGAGCTGGGGGACCAGCACCAGCGCACGACCCCGCCGGAGTGGGACCCGCTCGGCGCGGCCCCCTTCGCCTGGGACCTGCCCGAACCCAGCCACCCCGAGCCCGCGGCCGAGCCGCCCGCGCCCGGCAAGCGCTCCAAGGCGGGCCTGGTCACCGTCGGCGTCGCGCTGCTGGCCGTCGGCGGGCTGGTGCTGGCCGAGCCCGCGCTCGGCGACTGGGTGAACGCCCCGCACGTCATCGGCGTGGTGCTGGGCATCCTCGGCTTCGGCATGTTCCTCGGCTCGTTCACCCGCGGCGGCCGCGGGCTGATCGGCCTGGCCGCGCCGCTGGTGGCGATCGGCGTCGCCATGACCGTGGTCTGGCCGGACGGCTTCGCGGGCGGCGGCATGGGCGACCTGACCGCGCGGCCGACCTCGCTGGCCCAGGTCCAGCCCGAGTACGTGCGCAACGTCGGCTCGGTCGAGGTGGACCTGTCCGGGCTGGCCGAGCAGACCGGCTCGCTGACCACGCGCGCCGCCGTCGACGTGGGCGACGTCACCGTCATCGTGCCCGAGACCGCCGACGTGACCGTGCGCTGCGAGGCGGGCATCGGCGACGTGCGCTGCCTGCACGAGAGCCGCGGCGGGTCCGGCCCGCTGCTGGACGTGACCGACTACGGCCCGGACGGCCCGGGTGGACTCAAGATCGAGCTGCACGCCGAGGCGACCGGCCCGGGCAGCGTGGAGGTGACCCGTGGCTGAGTGCACCAAGCACCGCCGTCCCGATTTCCTGACGATGCTCTGCGGCCTGGCCACCATGGGCGCCTCGGCCTTCGTGCTGACCGACGGCCAGATGTGGCTGCCGGAGCTGGACCTGCGCTGGCTCGTCGCCGGTGGCGCCGTGCTGGCCGGGCTGCTCTTCCTGGCGGCGTCCACGCGCCGCAAGCGGGACTGAACGACCCGCGCTCCCTCACCGCGAAGCGGCGGCCGCCCGAGCTGGGCGGCCGCCGCTTCGTTCGCCTACTCCCACTCGATCGTGCCCGGCGGCTTGCTGGTCACGTCCAGCACGACCCGGTTGACCTCCGCCACCTCGTTGGTGATCCGGGTGGAGACGCGCTCCAGCACGTCGTAGGGCAGCCGGGTCCAGTCGGCGGTCATGGCGTCCTCGCTGGACACCGGCCGCAGCACGACGGGGTGGCCGTAGGTGCGCCCGTCGCCCTGCACCCCGACGCTGCGGACGTCGGCCAGCAGCACCACCGGGCACTGCCAGATGTCGCGGTCCAGGCCCGCGGCGGTCAGCTCCTCGCGCACGATGGCGTCGGCGGCGCGCAGGGTGTCCAGCCGCTCGGCGGTCACCTCGCCGACGATGCGGATGCCCAGGCCGGGGCCGGGGAAGGGCTGGCGGTGCACGATCGTCTCCGGCAGGCCCAGCTCCAGCCCGACCCGGCGCACCTCGTCCTTGAACAGCGCGCGCAGCGGCTCGACCAGCTCGAACTCCAGGTCCTCGGGCAGCCCGCCGACGTTGTGGTGGCTCTTGATGTTGGCCGTGCCCGCGCCGCCGCCGGACTCCACCACGTCGGGGTAGAGGGTGCCCTGCACCAGGAAGCGGAACTTCTCCCCGCCCGCCTGCGCCTGCAGGTCCAGCTCGGCCTGCTCGAAGACCCGGATGAACTCCCGGCCGATGATCTTGCGCTTCTGCTCGGGGTCGGTCACCCCGGCCAGCGCCGACAGGAACCGCTCGCGGGCGTCGACGGTAACCAGCTTGACCCCGGTCGCGGAGACGTAGTCGCGCTCGACCTGGGCGCGCTCGCCCGCGCGCAGCAGGCCGTGGTCGACGAACACGCAGGTCAGCCGGTCGCCGATGGCGCGCTGGACCAGCGCGGCCGCGACCGCGGAGTCCACCCCGCCGGAGAGCCCGCAGATCGCCTTGCCGTCGCCGACCTGCGCCTTGATCCGGGCGACCTGCTCGTCGACGATCGATGCGGTGGTCCACTGCGGACGGATCCCGGCCACGTCGTGCAGGAACCGGCGCAGCACCTCCTGCCCGTGCGGGGAGTGCCCCACCTCGGGGTGGTACTGCACGCCCGCGAACCGGCGGGCGGTGTCCTCGAACGCGGCGACCGGCGCGCCCTGGCTGGTCGCGGTGACGGTGAACCCGTCCGGGGCCTTGGTCACCGCGTCGCCGTGGCTCATCCACACCGGGTGGCGGCCGGGCAGCGCGTCGTGCAGCACGCCGCCGTCGGGGGCCAGGTCGGTGCGGCCGTACTCGCGGGTGCCGGTGCGCTCCACGACCCCGCCGAGGGCCTGGGCCATCGCCTGGAAGCCGTAGCAGATGCCGAACACCGGCACGCCCGCGTCGAACAGGGCCGGGTCGACCCCGGGGGCGTCGGGGGCGTAGACGCTGGCCGGGCCGCCGGAGAGCACGATCGCGGCGGGGTCGCGGGCCAGCAGCTCGGTCACGGGCGTGGTGTGCGGGACGACCTCGGAGTACACCTGCGCCTCGCGGACGCGGCGCGCGATGAGCTGGGCGTACTGCGCCCCGAAGTCGACAACCAGGACTGGACGGTCCACGGTCACAACCTTCCGGTACGGGCCGGGCGTGCGCGAATCGGCACGCAGCGGCCTGCTGCGTGCCGACCGGTCCCTCCCTGGGTTTCTCTCCCGGAGATGCCTGCCCGCGTGCCGGTCACGCGGGTTTTCCGTGGCGCTCGAACCAGACCCGCGAAGATGCGGCGGAACCCTAGCCACCATCGTCGGTCGACCGCATCCATCCTAACCGGTCGGCTCCGTGCGGCCCTTCCCCGCCGGTCGGCCTACGGTTGGGGGCATGACGTTCGAGACCAAGCCGCGCCCGTTCTGGGTCGCGGGCTCCGCGCGCACCAGCGAGTCGACCCTCGACGTGCACCACCCCTACGACGGCACCGACGTGGCCACCGTCTGCGTGCCCGGTCCCGAGGACGTCGAGGAGGCCGTCGCCGCGGCCGCGGCCGTCGCCCGGGAGTTCCGCTCCAGCCCCGCGCACGTGCGCGCGGCGGCCCTGGCGCACGTCGCCGCGCGGCTGGCCGAGCGGGCCGAGGAGATCGCCGAGACGATCACCGCCGAGAACGGCAAGCCGCTGAAGTGGGCCGAGGTGGAGGTCAAGCGCGCGGTCTCGACGTTCCGCTTCGCCGCCGAGGAGGCCCGCCGGTTCGTCGGCGAGCTCCAGCGCCTGGACACCGACCCCAACGGCGACGGCAGGCTCGGGGTGATCCTGCGCCGCCCGCGCGGGCCGGTGCTGGCGGTGGCGCCGTTCAACTTCCCGCTGAACCTGGTCGCGCACAAGGTGGCCCCCGCGCTGGCGGTGGGCGCGCCGGTGGTCGTCAAGCCCGCGTCGGCCACCCCGCTGTCGTCGCTGCTGCTCGGCGAGATCCTGGCCGAGGCCGACCTGCCCGCGGGCGCGTTCTCGGTGCTGCCGGTGCGCGGGCGCGACATGTCCGCCCTGGTCGAGGACCCGCGGCTGCCGGTGATCTCGTTCACCGGGTCCACCTCGGTGGGCTGGGGGCTGATGGACGCCGCGCCGCGCAAGCACGTGGTCATGGAGCTGGGCAGCAACAGCGCGGCGATCGTGTGTCCCGACTGGACGGACCTGGCCTTCGCGGCGCGGCGGATCGCCACCTTCGGCAACTACCAGGCCGGGCAGTCCTGCATCGCCGTGCAGCGGGTGATCGTGCACCGCGACGTCGCCGAGGCGTTCACCCCGGAGCTGGTGTCGGCGGTCGAGGCGCTGACCACCGGCGACCCGCACGACCCCGCCGTGGACGTGGGGCCGCTGATCGACGCAGACAACGCCGACCGGGTGGAGTCGTGGATCGCCGAGGCGGTGGAGGCGGGGGCGCGGGTGCTCACCGGCGGGCGGCGCTCGGGCAACTCGATCAGCCCGTGCGTGCTGGCCGACGTGCCCTCGACGGCCTCGGTGTGCCGGGAGGAGGTGTTCGGGCCGGTGCTGGTGCTGTCGGTGGTAGACAGCGTCGACGAGGCGTTCGCGCAGGCCAACGACACCGACTACGGACTGCAGGCGGGCGTGTTCACCCGCGACGTGCAGCTGGCCTTCCGCGCGGCGGCCGAGCTGGAGGTGGGCGGGCTGGTGGTCGGCGACGTGCCCAGCTACCGGGCCGACCAGATGCCCTACGGCGGGGTGAAGGGCTCCGGGACCGGCCGTGAAGGAGTGAAGTCGGCGATGGCCGACTTCACCGAGGAGCAGACGGTGGTGCTCACCGGGCTGGTGCTCTAGGCGCTGGCGACGCCCTGCGGGAAGGCGAAGACGGCGTCCGGGTCGTAGCGGCGGGCGGTGTCGCGGAGGCGGTTGACGTTGCGGCCGTAGTACATGACGCTCCAGTCGGGCATGGCGGCCTCGATGTAGTTGACGTACCCGCCGCGCAGGCCGATGCCGACCATGCCGTTGCGCACCTCGGCGACGGCGCGGCTGGCGGCGGCCGCGGTGTCGGCGGTGGCCTCCTGGTAGATCTGCACCGTGGCCAGCGCCTCCCGGTGCGGGAAGGCGGTGGCGTCGGGGGCGAGCTCGGCCACGGCCCCGCCGAGGGCGTCGACCAGCAGGTTCATCCCCTCGCGGCCGTCGACCATGCCGACCAGCTCGCCGGGGTCGGCCAGCGGCTCGGCGAGGATGCGCGAGCCCGCCGCGAAGCCCTGGCGGGGGAAGCGGTCGGGCGCGCAGCGCGCCACGCTCGGGCAGCCCGCGAAGTGCAGCATGGCGTCCAGGTAGTCGGTCGTGCGGACCATCCGGTCGACCGGGCGGGCGGCGAAGTCGTCGAGCAGGGCGTTGAGCTGGTAGCGGGGGCCGACGTAGCAGCCGTTGAGCCGCCCGCGCGGGGGCGAGCCGCCGACGACGATCAGGTTCGTCCACAGCTCCGGCGGGGTCTGCGGCATCCACTCCTGCCACGCGCCCAGCACGTCGGCCATCGAGCCCGCGGCGAACTCCAGCTCGAAGATGGTCAGCTCGGGGGCGGGCTCGGTGGCGAAGGTGAACTCGGTGACGATGCCGAAGTTGCCGCCCCCGCCGCCGCGCAGCCCCCAGAACAGGTCGGGCTCGGTTTCGGCGCTGGCCCGCAGGGCGCGCGAGTCGGCGGTGACGACCGTGGCCGCGACGAGCTTGTCGCAGGTCAGGCCGTACTTGCGGGTGAGGACGCCGAGCCCGCCGCCGAGGGTGAGCCCGGCGATGCCGACCGTCGGGCAGGTGCCAGCGGGCAGCGCCCGCCCCGCCGCGGCGAGCCCGGCGTAGACGTCGATCAGCCGCGCGCCCGCGCCGACGACCGCGGTGCCGTCGTCGCGCACCTGCACCCGCTTCATCCCGGCGAGGTCCACGACGAGGCCGCCGTCGGGGGTGGAGTACCCGGCGTAGCTGTGCCCACCGCTGCGGGCGGCGATGGTCAGCCCGGAGGTGCGGGCCACCTCGACGCAGGCCTTCACGTGGTCGGCCGAGGAGGCCGTGGCCACCGCCAGCGGGGCGCGCTCGTCGATCAGCGGGTTGAAGGACCGGCGGGCCCGGTCGTAGTCGGGGTCGCCGGGCTGGGCGAGCGCCCCGCCGAGCGCGCGGCGCAGGCCGTCGAAGTCGGGCGGGGTGGTGGTGGGCCTGGTCGTGGTGGTCGGCGCCGGGGTGGACGTGGGCTTCGGCACCGTGTCACCCGAACACGCCGAGACCGCCACCGCAAGCCCCGCGACCCCCGTCACGTGCAGAAATGTCCGCCTGTTGACTCCCACGCGGCGATTCCACCACCGCCACGCCCCAGCGGCCACCCACCACTGTTGCCAGTTCTACGACGTAGCTCGCCACAGCCGCGCCCACTGCGCGGCGGTCAGATAGCGCGGCAGGGCATCCTTGGGCGCTTGCGCGGCGGCGGCTGCTCGGTAGCCCGCGTTAACCAGGATTGCTCGCACTCCGCGCCCCCGCCCGGTGAACACCTGCTTGACGAACCGCTGGTATCCGATGTCAGGCGCGTGTGCCCCGCTCCCCTGCGCAATCTGGCAGCGCTTCCTGCGGGGTGTGGGGTTGGGTGTCGTCAGTCCTGCCCCGTTGCGCGAGCGACCGCCTCCGCCACCCCCTTCCCGTCGGGCAGCACAGCCGCGAGGTAGCCGTCCGGGCGGACGACCGCCACCCCCTCCGGCCCCAGCCCGAGCGCCTCCAGGGCCGCTGGCGCCAACTCCAGGCTCGGGATGCCGTGCTGCGCGGCATCCGGTCCGGTCAGGAGGGTTAATCGCGGGGACAGGGCTGGACGCAGGCGGCGGCCGTCGGCGAGGGGAAGGTCCGGGCAGAGGACACCGGGGACGGGTGGCCGCGGAACGCCTGGGGCCGTGGGGAAGGGATCGGCGGCGGAGCCGGTAGGGGCAGTGGAG
Source organism: Actinokineospora sp. NPDC004072 (assembly GCF_053604195.1). Taxonomy (NCBI): domain Bacteria; kingdom Bacillati; phylum Actinomycetota; class Actinomycetes; order Pseudonocardiales; family Pseudonocardiaceae; genus Actinokineospora; species Actinokineospora sp. NPDC004072. The sequence continues at coordinate 156,385 of NZ_JBSGHB010000011.1, forward strand.
TCGGCGTGAGCTGCGGAGTCGGCATCGGCGGCGGAGCCGGTGAAGGCGACATCAGCGGTGGAACCGGTACCGACCACGGAGCCGGTAGGGGCGGTCGAGCCAGCAGGGGCGGTGGAGGTGGTTGGCGGAGCAGCGGGCGATCGGGAGGTCATCGCTGGCTGGTCGACGGCGAGCCCGACCTCGGGCCGCTGCTGTCGGCGGCCCGCGCGGTCGCCCGGCACCTGCGGCCGGGGACGCTGGTCGTGCTGGAGTCCACCAGCAGGTGGGGCAGCGAGTGTTGTCGGGCGGGGTTGGGGTGGGGTGGTGAGTGGGGAATCGAGGTACCAGTAGGGCTCGGCGAGGCGGCCGGAGTTGATGTGGGGGCGGAGGGTGGGGTCGTGGAGGCTGCGGGTGAGGGTGGTGTGGCGGTGGGCGTGCTCTTCGGGGGTGGCGGGGACCAGGAAGCGCATGGTTTCGGCGGTGACGCGGAGGTTCTCGGCGGCGGCCGCGCCGCGTTCGAGGTCGTAGGTGGGCAGGAGGTGGGGGCCGCCCCAGGATTGGCGGGTGGCGGCGATCTTCCAGGCGGCGTTCTCGGCGTCGGCGATGCCGGAGTTCATGCCGCGGGCGCCGAAGGGGCTCATGACGTGGGCGGCGTCGCCTGCGATGAGGACGCGGCCGACGGCCATGTGGGGCACGCGGCGTTGGTGGAAGCGGTAGACGGAGGCCCAGACGATCTCGTAGTCGACGTCGCCGACGATGTGGCGGACGCGGCGGTCGAGGCCGCCGGTGGCGCGGTCGGCGTCGAGGTCGAAGTCCGTGGGGACCTGCCAGTCGATCCGCCACACCGAGTCCGGCTGCGGGTGCAGGAGGACCTGGCGGCCGGGGTTCCACTCCGGGTCGAAGTAGAAGCGGCGCTCGGGGGCGGTGTCGAGGTCGGCGCGGATGTCGGTGATGAGGAACTTGTCGTCGTAGGAGGTGCCCTCGAAGGGCAGGCCGAGCAGGCCGCGGACCGTGGAGTGGACGCCGTCGGCGGCAATGCAGTGCGTCCCCCGGAAAACGCCGCGTTCGGTGGTGATGGTGACGCCCTCGTCGTCCTGGGTGAGACCGGTGACCGGATGACTCATGCGCAGGTCGATCAGCGGCTCCGCGTCGACCAGCTCGGCGAGTATCCGCTCGACGACGGTCTGCGGGGTGTTGACGAACGCCGGAAACCGGTCCGGCGGCGTCTGCGGCAGTTCGAGGTGGACGACCTCGTGCTCCCGGTAGTAGATCCGCCCCGAGTACCACGTCACCCCAGCCCGCACGACCGGCCACCCCGCCCCCACCCGATCGAGGACGTCGAGGATGTCCCCCTGCACGCAGATCGACCGACTCCCCACCGCAGACCGACTGCGCGCCGCCTCCAGCAGCACCGACGGCACCCCGTGCCGCGCCAGATAAAGCGCAGCCACCATCCCAACCGGACCCGCACCCGCAACAAGAACCGGCTCAGTCACGCTCCACCTCCCAACCCCACTCCCGCTTCACCACGGGAGCAGTCGACTCGGACCTCGCCAGCAAAGAGGACAGTCTCTTGTGGACCAAAGTGGCGTTGGCAGTCGCCAGAGAACAGCACAATCGGGCTTGGCGGCCCGGGGTGGGGGGGAAGGAGCTGGAGCAGCGCCCGCCCGCTGGGCTGGCGGGTGCAGCCTGCGGCCGGGGTGTTGGGTAGAGCAGCCGGGCTGCAGGACCGGGCGCTCGGGGAGCGGGCGGGGCGATTGGGCGGGTGCGCAGGGCAGTGGGGTGAGGTGGGCGATTGGGGTGCGACGGCTCGAGGCGGCTGGGGCGCAGGCACAGCGGCAGAAGTGGGAGCCGAGGCGGTTGAGGTGCAGGACGGGGCGGGCAGAGCGGAAGCCGAAGCGACCGACGCACAGGATGGTGCGGGTGGAGAGGTGGGCGGGGTCGTCGAGGTGGTGGGTGGGTGGAGGGGGCGGGCAGGGTGGTTGCCGTGTTGGGCAGGGTGGTTGTGGGGTCGGGCGGGGAGGTTGCAGTGGGGGGCGGGGTGGCTGCGGTGTGGCGCGGGCTGGCTGCGGTGTGGCGCGGGCTGGTTGCAGTGGGGCGCGGAGTGGTTGCGGCGTGGGGCGGGCTGGTTGCAGTGGGGCGCGGAGTGGTTGCGACGTGGGGCGGGCTGGTTGCAGTGGGGCGCGGAGTGGTTGCGACGTGGGGCGGGGTGACTGCGGTGTGGGGTGGGCAGATGGGGGCGCGGGGTGGTTGCGGGGTTGGGCGGGGTGGTTGCGGGGTTGGGTGGGGTGGTTGCGGGGTTGGGTGGGGTGGTGAGGGCGCGGGGTGGGGGTCATGATTCGGCTCGGAGGGTTGACCAGACTTCTCGGTCTCGGGTGGCGGTCCAGATGTGGGGCCAGTCGGTGCCGGAGAGTTCGTCCCAGAGGCGTTGGACGTTGAAGGGGAGGCAGTGCTCGAAGATGGGCCAGTGGCCGTAGCGGGGGGATAGGGCGGCGTGGGCTGCCTGGAAGGCGGCGGCTGGGGTGCCGCCGGTGCGGTGGACCTCGCCGACTGTGCGGCGCAGTTCGTTGAGGAAGTGCCTGCTTTGGGCGATTGCGTCGGCGACGGCGGGGGCTCCGGTGACGACCGGGCCGCGGCCGCCGATCAGGGTGGTCGCGCCGAAGGACGCCACGGTGTCCAAAGTGGTCGTCGCCCATTCCGCGTGGAAGGCGTCGCCGGTGTAGAGGGCGGCGGCGGACTCCACCAGGTCGCCCGCGAAGAGGATGCCGCGGTCGGGCAGCCAGGCGACGATGTCGCCCGCGGTGTGGCCGCGGCCGCAGTGGGCCAGCACCAAATCGCCCCGGTCGCCGCCGAGCGGGATGACCATGCGGTCGGTGAAGGTCAGCGTCGGCCTGGTCAGGCCGGGGATCGATGACGGCTCCTCGAACAGCCGGGGCATCCGGCCCAGCTCGCTGGCCCAGTCCGCCTCGCCGCGCTCCTCGATCAGCGCCCGGGTCGCGGTGTGGGTGACCACCTCGGCGGCGTCGAACGCGCTGGCCCCCAGCACGCGCACGGCGTGGTAGTGGGTCAGCACCAGGTGGCGGACCGGCTTGGCCGTGCGCTGCCGCAGCACGTCCAGCCAGCGCCGGGCCGCCACCGGGGTGGCCCTGGCCTCGACGCAGACCAGGAAGTCCTCACCCTCGATGGCGCCGACGTTCGGGTCGCCCTCGGCGGTCAGCGCGTACACGCCGCCGCCGAGGTCGACGAAGGTCTCCTCCTTGCGGCTGAGGTCGCCGCTGGATGCGAAGTGGGTCACAGGTCCACCGTGCCGGCTGCGGCCCGGCACCCGCCAGGGCCGCTCCCCCGCCTGTGGACAACTCGGCGGACGCGCTGGTCAGCGCCCGTTGACCTCCACCACGGGCAGCCGCAGCGCCGCCGGGGCCGAGGGCGGCACCGCCGGGTTGGCCGGGGCGACCGGCTGGATCCTGCGGTACTCCGCGCCCTGCGGGGGCCGGGGATCGGCCTCGCCCTTGTTCGGCCAGAGCGAGAACGCCCGCTCGGCCTGCGCGGTGATCGTCAGCGACGGGTTCACGCCCAGGTTCGCGCTGATCGCGGCCCCGTCCACCACCGAGATGCCCGGGTACCCGTACACCCGGTGGTACGGGTCGATCACGCCCTCCGCGGGTGAGGAGCCGATCGGGCAGCCGCCGAGGAAGTGCGCCGTCATGGGGATGTTGAAGATCTCCCCCCAGGTCCCGCCCGCGGTCCCGCCGATGTGCTTGGCCGTCAGCTCGTTGGCCGTCTGACCAGCGGGGATGTACGTCGGGTTCGGCACGCCGTGCCCCTGCCGGGACGTGTACTTGCGCCGCCCGAACAGCCCGCGCTTCAGGTAGGTCGTGATGGAGTTGTCCAGGCACTGCATCACCAGCAGGATCACCGTGCGCTCGCTCCACCGGTATCCCTGAAGCAGCGCCAGCGTCTTCAGGGGGTGCCGCACCATGAACCGCAGCGCCTGGAGAATCCGCGGCACCCGGGAGCCGCCGTCGGTGGCGATCGTCTGCAGCAGGCTCATCGCGTTGCTGCCCTTGCCGTAGCGCACCGGCTCGATGTGGGTGTTCTCGTCGGGGTGGATGGACGAGGTGATCGCCACCCCGGTCGAGTAGTCCCGCGCCGGGTCGACCATCGTCCGCGCCGCGCCGATGATCGACTCGGAGTTCGTCCTGGTCAGCTCGCCGAGCCGGGGCGAGAGCGCGGGCAGCGCGCCGGAGTCCTTCATGCGGTGCAGCAGGTTCTGCGTGCCCCAGGTGCCCGCCGCGATCACGACCTGCGTCGCGGTGATCCGCCGACGCAGCCGCTTGCGCCCGGTCCGGTGCGCCAGGATCTCGAAGCCCCCGTCCACCGGCCGCACGTCGGTGACCGTGGTCAACGGGATGACCTCGGCCCCCTTCTTCTCCGCCAGGTACAGGTAGTTCTTGACCAGCGTGTTCTTCGCCCCCACCCGGCAGCCGGTCATGCACGAGCCGCACTCGGTGCAGCCGGTGCGGGCCGGGCCCTCACCGCCGAAGTACGGGTCGGCGACCGGCGCGCCGGGCTTGTCGAACAGCACCCCGACCGGCGTCGGGTGGTAGGTGTCGGCGATGCCCATGTCCGCGGCGACCTTGAGCATGACCTCGTCGGACGGGGTCGTCGACGGGTTGGTCACCACGCCCAGCATCCGCGACGCCTGGTCGTAGTGCGGGGCGAGCTCGGCCTCCCAGTCGGTGATGTGCGCCCACTGCTTGTCCGCGTAGAAGCCCTTCAGCGGCCGGTAGAGCGTGTTCGCGTACACCAGCGACCCACCGCCGACACCCGCGCCCGCGAGCACGACGACGTCCTTGAGCAGGTGGATGCGCTGGATGCCGAAGCAGCCCAGCGCGGGCGCCCACAGGTACTTCCGCAGCTCCCAGGACGTCTTGGCGAACTCGTCGTCGGCGAAGCGCCTGCCCGCCTCGACGACCGCGACCCGGTAGCCCTTCTCGGTCAGCCGCAGCGCGGCGACGCTGCCGCCGAAGCCCGAGCCGACCACCACGACGTCGTAGTCCGCCTTGTTACCGGCGAGTTCGGTTGCCATGCGCCTGAGGTTAAGCGCCCGCCCCGCCCGGAGCTAGGCCCAACGGGGGAGTTTCCCGAACTTTGAGTAACAGGTTCTTATCCGCGGACCGTCAGGCCGACCTTCTGGAACTCCTTGACGTCGCTGTAGCCCGTCTTCGCCATCGCCCTGCGCAGCGCGCCGAACAGGTTGACCAGGCCGTCCGGGTCGGTCGACGGCCCGAACAGCAGCGTGCGCAGGTCCACCTCGACGTCGTCGGCCACCGGCAGCACCCGGCTGCGCGGCAGCGACGGGTGCGCCGCCGAGGTCGTCCAGTACAGGCCCTGCCCCGGCGCCTCGCCTGCGACGGCCAGCGGCGCGCCCAACATGACCGCGTCCGCCCCGCAGGCGATCGACTTGGCGATGTCGCCGCTGGTGTGCACCCCGCCGTCGGCGATGACGTGCACGTAGCGCCCGCCGGTCTCGTCCAGGTAGTCCCGCCGGGCCGCGGCGGCGTCGACGATCGCGGTGGCCATCGGCACCCCGATGCCCAGCGAGGCGTCCGTCGTGGTCACCCCGGCGCAGTGCCCGTAGCCGACGATCACGCCCGCCGCGCCCGTGCGCATCAGGTGCATGGCCGTGCGGTAGTCGTGCACGCCGCCCGCGATCACCGGGACGTCGAGGTCGGCGATGAACTGCTTGAGGTTCAGCGGCTCGGCGTCGGCCTCGCGGGCCACGTGCTCGGCGGAGATGATCGTGCCCTGCACGACCAGCACCTCCACGCCCGCGGCCAGCAGGTCGGGGGTGAGCTCGGCGGCGTGCTGCGGGCTGACCCGCACGGCCACCGTGACCCCGGACTCGCGGACCTGCTTGATCGCCTCGGTGAGCAGGTCGACCCGCAGCGGCGCGGCGTGCGCCTCCTGCAGCATCCGCACCAGCTCCATCGGCTCAGCGCCGTCCTCGGCGGCCGTGGCCAGCCGGAACAGCACCTCCTCTGGGTCGGTGTGGCGGGCCCACAGGCCTTCGGCGTTGAGCACGCCGAGGCCGCCGAGCTCGCCGACGGCCACCGCCGTCCGCGGCGAGACGATCGCGTCGCTGGGGTGGGTGATCAGCGGGATGTCGAAGCGGTAGGCGTCGATCTGCCACGCCGTGGAGACGTCCTTCGACGAGCGCGTCCGCCGGGACGGGACGATCTCGATTTCGTCCAGGCCGAAGGCGCGCCGGGCCGTTCGGCCCATGCCGATGTCGACGAGATCCCGCACTGCGATTGTTCCTCTCGGGGAAGGGCCGTCAGCGAGTCGTGTAGTTCGGCGCTTCGACGGTCATGGTGATGTCGTGCGGGTGGCTCTCCTTGAGCCCGGCCGAGGTGATCCGCATCAGCTGCGCCTGCTGCAGCTCGGCGATGGTCCGCGACCCGGTGAAGCCCATGCCCGCGCGCAGGCCGCCCACCAGCTGGAACACCACCTGCGACAGCGGGCCGCGGTAGGGCACCCGGCCCTCGATGCCCTCGGGCACCAGCTTGTCGTCGGCGAGCACGTCGTCCTGGGCGTAGCGGTCGCGCGCGTAGGACTTGGCCATCCCGCGCGAGCGCATCGCGCCGAGGGAGCCCATGCCGCGGTAGCCCTTGAACTGCTTGCCGTTGACCAGCACGACGTCGCCGGGCGCCTCCTCGGTGCCCGCGAGCAGGCTGCCGAGCATGACGGTGCTGGCGCCCGCGGCGATGGCCTTGGCGATGTCGCCGGAGTACTGGATGCCGCCGTCGCCGATCACCGGCACGTTGGCGGCCAGGCACGCCTGGGCGGCCTCGTAGATCGCGGTGATCTGCGGGACGCCGACGCCCGCGACCACGCGCGTGGTGCAGATGGAGCCCGGGCCGACGCCGACCTTCACCCCGTCGGCGCCCGCGTCGACCATCGCCTGCGCGCCCGCGCGGGTGGCGACGTTGCCGCCGACGACGTCCACGGCGTCGCCGACCTCGCGCTTGAGCTTGGCCACGATGTCGAGCACGTCGCGGGCGTGGCCGTGCGCGGTGTCCACCACCACGACGTCCACCCCGGCGTCGACCAGCGTCATGGCGCGCTGCCAGCCCTGGTCGCCGACGCCGATGCCCGCGCCGCAGATCAGCCTGCCGTCGGGGTCCTTGGTGGCGTTGGGGAACTGCTCGGTCTTGACGAAGTCCTTGACGGTGATCAGCCCGCGCAGCCGCCCGTCGCCGTCGACGATCGGCAGCTTCTCCACCTTGTGCCTGCGCAGCAGGCCCAGCGCGGCCTCGGCCGACACCCCGACCTGGGCGGTGATCAGCGGGCCCTTGGTCATCACCTCGCTGACCGGGCGCGAGTGGTCGACCTCGAAGCGCATGTCGCGGTTGGTGATGATGCCCACGAGCTTGCCGTCGGCGTCGGTGACCGGGAGGCCGGAGATGCGGTAGCGCGCGCACATGCGGTCCACGTCGGCCAGCGTGTCCTCCGGCGAGCAGGTCACCGGGTCGGTCACCATGCCCGCCTCGGAGCGCTTGACCGTCTCGGCCTGGCGCGCCTGCTCCTCGATGGACAGGTTGCGCTGCAGGATGCCGATGCCGCCCTGGCGGGCCATCGCGATGGCCATGCGCGCCTCGGTGACGGTGTCCATCGCGGCCGAGGCGAGGGGGATGCGCAGGGTCACGTTGCGCGAGAACCGCGTCGAGGTGTCGACAGTGCTCGGGATCACATCCGACTGGGCGGGCTGCAGCAGCACGTCGTCGAAGGTGAGGCCCAGCTGGGCGAACTTGAACGGGACACCGTCGGCGTTGAGCTCGCTGGTCATGGGGGGTGGGCGACCTTCCTGCGGGGTGTGGCGGCGGGACGTCGAGGTCACGCGGGTGGCACGTTCCCCCATCGTATCTGGGACCGCGGCGGGGCAGCCGGTAGCGTGCGTGGACGTGGCCCATGACGCAGTTCCCCCGAACCCGTTCGACGACGGCCCGTGGGACCGCCCGGCCGGGCGGGGCCACGGCGGCGCGCTCCCGCCGGACCCCTTCGCAGGCGACCCGGACGACCCCGCGCGCGCCCTCGACGAGCCGGACCCGGTCGACGACGAGCCGATGAGCGCCGCCGAGCGCGCCGAGCTGCTGGGCGACCTGTCGGACCTCGCGGTGTACCAGGCGCTGCTGGAGCCGCGCGGGGTGCGCGGCATCGTGGTGGACTGCGGGGACTGCCAGGAGCCGCACTACCACGACTGGGCGCTGCTGGCGGCCAGCCTGGAGCAGCTGCTGCACGACGGCCGGATGCGCCCGCACGAGCCCGCCTACGACCCGGACCCGGCGTCCTACGTGAGCTGGGAGTACTGCCGCGGCTACGCCGACGGGGTCACCGCGAGCGAGAACGCGCGCTAGAGCTGGGGCAGGGGCGCTAGGGCGCGGTCGACTCGCTGCCCGCGGGGGCCGAGCCCGTGCCCGAGCTGCCGTTGCCCGCGTCGCCCGGGTCGCCCTTGGGCTCGCCCGAAGTGGCCGAGGTGGTGGACGTCGGCTGGTCGGTGGTCGTGGTCGGCGGGCTGCTCGGCGAGGTCGTGGTCGGCTGCGTCGTCGGCGCGGTGGTGCTGCTGGGCGTGCTGGGGTCCGAGGACTGCGGCGTGGTGGTCGGGGCCGCGGTGGTCGGGTTGGCCGACGGCGGCGGGAGCACGCCGTCCGCGGGGGCGCCGGGCAGCTGCGACTCCAGGTCGGCGTGCTGGGCGGCCAGCTCCTCGCGGCCTTCCTCGTCGGCGACGGAGGACAGGGTCGCGCCCGCCTCCATGAGCTTGGTGCGCGCCTCGGTCAGGTCGCCCTTGGCCAGCGCGGTCTGCGCGCCCGCGAGGTCCTCCCGCACGGCGGCGGCGGCCTCGACGGAGCGGGCGTGGTCGGAGTAGAGGACCTGGGTCAGGCCCCAGAGCGTGTCGCCGGGCTGGGCGTTGCGGGCGGCCAGGCCCGCGCCGGTGATGGCGATGGCGAAGACGGCTGCCGCTGCCGCGACGGGCACCAGCAGCCTGGGTCTGCGCTGCTTGCGGGTCCGCGCGGCGTGGACGACGGTGTGCGCGGCCAGCCGCGGGTCGACCAGCTCGCCGATGGGCTCGGAGTCGACGTCGTCGCGCCAGGAGGTCAGCAGCAGGGCCAGCTCGGCATCGGCCAGGTCGTCGGTGTCGGCCGGGGGGCCGTCGCCGCGCAGGGAGGCGCCCAAGGCGTCGAGGAAGGCGTCGTCCGCGTGCACCCTGGCGAAGTCGATGAGCTCGCCGTCGGCCTCGAGGTCGTCGAGGACGTGCAGGTCGTCAAAGGGATCACGGCCGTCGTCGAAGCCCCTGTCGGACACCGTCAGACCACCTCCTCCGCGGACAGCGTCTTGCGCAACCTTGCCAGGGCCCGGTGCTGGGCCACCCGCACCGCCCCCGGCGTCGAGCCCACCGCCTCGGCGGTCTCCTCCGCCGACAGGCCCACGACCACGCGCAGCACAACGATCTCACGCTGCTTGTCCGGCAAGATCTGCAGGAGGTCCTCCATGCGCCTGCTGAGCTCCACCTGCATGGCGATCTGCTCGGGCCCGGCGTCGGTCTCGGCCTCGTCGGGCACCTCGGCGACCGGCTCGGAGCGGTTGCGCTTGGCGGCGCGGTGCGCGTCGGCGACCTTGTGCGCGGCGATGCCGTAGACGAAGGCGAGGAAGGGGCGTCCCTGGTCGCGGTACCCCGGCAAGGCCGTCAACACCGCGAGACACACCTCCTGGGCCACGTCGTCCGCCGAGGCGAACGAGCGTTCCTGCCTGCCCACCCGGGCCCGGCAATAGCGCACGACCAGGGGGCGGACCGAGGCGAGCACGTGCTCGACCGCGCGAGGGTCGCCCTCGACGGCGGCACCTACCCAGGTGTCCAGTCCGTCCCCCGTTGTGGTCATCGCAGAATGCAGCCCTGGCGTTACGAAGGTGGCCAACTCGAAGACACCGCACGTGCGTGTCGCTCGACTGTCGCCGCCCACCGTACCGGTCTTTCGCGGGTTGCCGGGAGGACAGCTGTGATGGCGGGCGGAGCGACACGCGGGTGTGGCGTGACTAGCGACACACCCTATCGCCCTGCTTGCCGTCCGCAAGTTTCGGGTTGCGGAAACTGCCGGTGACAAGACGACGAGCCGTGGGCGCCCGCTCCCACCCGGGCACCCACGGCTCGCCGCCGACGCGGTGGTCAGGAGACCAGGCCGCGCCGGAAGCCGTGGGCGACCGCTTGGGCGCGGTCGCGGACGCCGAGCTTGCGGAAGAGCCTGCGCGCGTGCGTCTTGACCGTGTCCTCCGACAGGTACAGCTCGCGGCCGATCTGCCCGTTGCTCTTGCCCTGGCTCATCCCGCGCAGGACCTGCAGCTCGCGGTCGGTGAGCTGGACCCCGGGGTCGCTGGGCTGGCGGGGCGCGGGGACCGACGTGCTGGCCAGCGTGTGCGCCAGCGCGGCGACGAGCTCGGGCCTGCTCGCGTCCCACCGCAGGTAGCCGCGGGCCCCGCCCGCGATCGCCGCGGCGATGCTGCCCGCGTCGTCCGGCGCGCCGAAGACGATGACGTTGGCCTGCGGATTGGCCGAGACGAGCCTGCGCGTCGCCTCCACCCCGGTCGGCACGGCGCGCTGGGTCCCAACCAGAACGACGTCCACCGGCTGACGGGAGAAACGGGCGAGCAACTCGTCACCGTGCGCTACGCAGTCGATGCGACTGACCCCTGGTACCGCGGACATGACGCGGGTCAAGCCCTCCCGGACGCTGCGTCGGTCGTCGCAGATCAAGACCGTCGTCACGGGGACTCCTTCCTGCAGCCGAGTGACGTTCCATTTCCCCTATCGGACGCTGCGCGCCGAACCTTGACCCGATCCGGTGGTAAATCTGTCAACAAAGATGCCGATCGGCGGGCAGGCCCGGGTCACCTGTTCGGAGCAGACGAGAAGAGCCAGGTGGGGACCCAGGGGGACGCCTCGGCGCAGGCTCGGGCGATCGGGTCGGAGTGTCGTAGCACACAGCGCAACGTAACGGACGCTTGTTCCTTACGGTCGGTATGTCCGAGTTGGGTGAGGACCAGGGCGGCGGGCCAGACGAGCGGCCGGAGCCCGTGGCGAACGGCGATCTGCAAGTTGCGGATCAGCAGTTCCTCCGCCTCGTCCCGCTCCCCGGCCGCCGCGAGCGCGGCGGCGAGCACGACGGCGCTCTTGACCCCGTGCCGGACGGACGGGAAGCCGATGGCGAGCGCTTCCCTGGCGGGTGCGATCGCCCCGGCCGCGTTCCCCGCGGCCAGCTCGATCTCGGCCCGCAGCCAGCACCGCCGGACCAGCGCCCGCGGGCCGACGGCCCCGGTGTCCCGGCCGACCAGCCTGCGCGCCTCCTCGACCCGGCCGAGCCCGACGGCATCGGCGGCCAGGCCGAGGAGGACGTCGGAGGCGGCGTCGGGGGCATCGGCGCCTGCGATGCGGTTGAGGCCGTAGGCGTCGAGCGGGCGGGCGGCGGCGTGGCCGCCCAGCTGGCGGAGGTGGGAGGCGCGGGTGGCGGCGGCCAGGGCGGCGAGGACGGGGTGGGGTGAGCGGATGAGCGGTTCCAGGTGGGCGGCAGCGGCCGCGTAGAAGCCCCGCGCCCCGAGGACGACACCCGCGAGCCAGGCGTCCGGACTGCCTTCCCCGACCACCGGAACGGGCGAATCGGGCGCGGTCCCGAAGGCGGCCGCCCGCAGGTGTTCATCGAAGGTGAAAGGAACATCGCTCACCTGGACGAGTCTGCCCCGGCGGGGCGGCGCGCTAGGAGCCGCAGCGGTCCTGGCGGCTGCCGACGACGAAGGACTCGATGTGGTCGACCGCGCAGGCCAGGTCGTCGAGGCGGTCGACGCGGGCGGGCAGGTCGATGCCGTGCCAGCCGGGTCCGCAGGCGAACAGGTGCACCCGCTGCCGGGTGCGCGGCAGGTGCACCAGGGTCGTGGCGTCGGCGTGCGCGGGGACCTGGGCGTAGAGGGCGACCGCGGCCGGGGCCGTGCGGCGCACGGCGGCGATCAGCGCGGGCAGCGGGACCGCGGAGCCGAGCATCCGGGTGCCGATGCCGCGGCGGGCCAGGGCGGCCCGCAGCACGTACAGCGGCAGGCTGTGCAGTTCGTCGGGGGTGCAGCCCAGCAGCACCGGGCGCGGGTTGCGCGGGGCGGTGACCAGCGGCGTCGCCCTGATCATGGCGGCCATCGCGCACTCGGTGACCAGGTGCTCGACCTCCACGCAGTCCGCCGCGTACAGCGAGCGGCCGCCGATGGCCGCCAGCACGGGCCGGATGACGTCGTCCCAGACCGCGGCCACCCCGTCGGCCTCGATCGCGTCGACCAGCATCCGCTGCACCGACACCTCGTCCATCGCCATCGCCGCCCGGCCGAGGCCGCGGGCCGGGCGGGCCGCGCCGGGCATGAGCAGCTGGCGCCCGCCCGGGCGCTGGCGCGCGGCCGGGATCGACGGGGCCGGGCGGTCGGCGGCGGTGCGCAGGGCGTACTCGGCGGCCTCGGCGGGGGATGCGCCTTGCAGGAGGGCGCGCTGCATCAGCTCAAGGCGGCGCACGTCAGCGGGGGCGTACCGGCGGTGGCGGCCGGTGGTGTGGTCGGTCGGCCCGACGCCGTAGCGGCGGTCCCAGGTGCGCAGGGTTGCGGGCGCGATGCCGAGCCTGCGGGCGACCGCGGCCACGGTGAGCCGGGGTTCATCGCCACCGCCCGCATCGGATTCGGTCACCACGACAACATCGTCGGGTGACACGGGTTGGGCGGCAACCCGGGCCTGGCGATGACGCTGCGTCGTCCGGGTGATGCCGATCGGCTGAATCGGGCAACAAAAGAGTCGATCTCCCTTGAACAAGCATTGGCGCGCTTCTAGCGTGTAATCCACTGCACCAAATGGAGTATTGACTCTCCAGCCGAACGTCCTACCTACGTGGAGGCGGCCACCATGGCGGACACTCGCAGGCTTCCCGGCCCCAACGCCGATGTGTGGGACTGGCAGCTCGAAGGTTCATGCCGAGGCATGGACAGCGCGTTCTTCTTCCACCCCGACGGCGAGCGCGGGCCTGCCCGGGCCCGGCGCGAGGCCAAGGCCAAGGCGATCTGCCAGTCGTGCCCGGTGCTGTCGCTGTGCCGCAAGCACGCGCTGGCCGTCCACGAGCCCTACGGCATCTGGGGCGGCCTCTCCGAATCCGAGCGGGAGGCCATCATCAAGGCCGAGAAGCGCTCGCTGGCCGTGGCGAAGTAGACCGAGGGCCTGTCCACACCGGACAGGCCCTCGCTCGTCGCACCGGTCAGTGGCCGTGGCCGTGACCATGCCCGTGGCCGTGTCCGGCGGCGGGCTCGTCTTCCTTCTTCTCCACCACGGCGCTCTCCGTGGTGAGCACCATGCGGGCGATCGACGCGGCGTTGGCGACCGCGGAGCGGGTCACCTTGACCGGGTCGATGACGCCGTCGGCGAGCAGGTCGCCGTAGGCCAGCTTGGCGGCGTTGAAGCCCTGGCCCCAGGGCAGCTCGCGCACCTTGCTCACCACGACCGCACCCTCCTGGCCGCCGTTGATGGCGATCCAGGTCAGCGGGGCCGCCAGGGCCTCGCGGACGATGGCCACGCCGGTGGCCTCGTCGCCGGTCAGCCCCAGGTCGCCCTCGAGCTCGGCGGCCACGTGCACCAGGGCGGACCCGCCGCCGGGCACGATGCCCTCCTCGACGGCGGCCTTGGTGGCCGCGACCGCGTCCTCGATGCGGTGCTTGCGCTCGGACAGCTCGGTCTCGGTGGCCGCGCCGACCTTGACCACGGCGATGCCGCCGGAGAGCTTGGCGAGGCGCTCCTGCAGCTTCTCCCGGTCCCAGTCGGAGTCGGTGGCCTCGATCTCCTTGCGGATCTGCTCGGCCCGACCGGCGACGGCCTCCTTGGTGCCACCGCCGTCGACGATGACCGTGTCGTCCTTGCCGACGACGACGCGGCGGGCGGTGCCCAGCACGTCGAGGCCCGACTCCGACAGCTTCACGCCGATCTCGGCGGAGACCACCTGGCCGCCGGTGACCACGGCGAGGTCGTCCAGGAACGCCTTGCGGCGGTCGCCGAAGTACGGCGCCTTGACCGCGACGGCCTTGATCGTCTTGCGCAGGGCGTTGACCACCAGGGTGGACAGCGCCTCGCCCTCGACGTCCTCGGCCACGATCAGCACGGGCTTGCCCGCCTGGGCGATCTTCTCCAGGATCGGCAGCAGGTCGGCCAGCGCGGAGATCTTCTCCCGGTGCAGCAGGACGTAGGCGTCCTCCAGCACGGCCTCCTGGGCCTCCGGGTCGGTGACGAAGTGCGCCGAGACGAAGCCCTTGTCGAACTGCACGCCCTCGGTGACGACCAGCTCGGTGGCCAGCGTGGAGGACTCCTCCACGGTGATCACGCCGTCCTCGCCGACCTTCTCGATGGCCTCGCCGAGCAGCGCGCCGATCGAGGCGTCGCGGGAGGCGACGGTGCCGACCTGGGCGATGTTGTCGCGGCCCTTGACCGGGGTGGCCTTGGCCTTGAGCGCCTCGACCACGGCGTCGGCCGCGGCCTGGATGCCCCGGCCGAGCGCGGTCGGGTTGGCGCCGGCGGCGACGTTGCGCAGGCCGACGCGCACCAGCGCCTGGGCCAGCACGGTCGCAGTCGTGGTGCCGTCACCGGCGACGTCGTTGGTCTTGGTGGCCACGTTCTTGGCCAGCTGGGCGCCCAGGTTCTCGTACGGGTCTTCCAGCTCGATCTCGCGCGCGATGGTCACGCCGTCGTTGGTGACGGTGGGGCCGCCGAACTTCTTGGCCAGGACCACGTGCCGACCGCGTGGGCCCAGCGTGACCTTGACGGCGTCGGCGAGCTTGTTGACACCGCGCTCCAGGGCCCGACGAGCGTCCTCGTCGAAAGAAATCTGCTTGGGCATGGGATTCCCTCTTCACAAGCCGAAGCGCCCCGGTCCCCGGTGTGACACAGGGGAGCCCGGGGCGCTCGATCGGCTGGGTCCTAGTTGATGACGGCCAGCACGTCGCGGGCGGAGAGGATCAGGTACTCCTCGCCGTTGTACTTGACCTCGGTGCCGCCGTACTTGGAGTAGATCACGACGTCGCCGACCTGGACGTCCACCGGAACCCGGTTGCCCTTGTCGTCGATGCGGCCGGGGCCCACCGCCAGGACCTTGCCCTCCTGGGGCTTCTCCTTGGCGGTGTCCGGGATCACCAGGCCGGAGGCCGTCGTGGCCTCGGCCTCGCTCGCCTGGACGACGATCTTGTCCTCGAGCGGCTTGATGTTGACGCTCACCGCTGTGACCTCCACGGGTCGTCTTGAAAGCGTTGGCAGGTAGTCAACGGCTCCTGCCACCCCGCCGTCGCGGGTGCCGGGGCGGTGTCCGGTGCCGTGCACTGGCACTCTACCCAGGCGACTGCTAACCCTGCAACGAACCCCTCCGCGTTTCCGACTTGCCGCGGCGCCCGATCCGTGGTTGATGCTGGGGCTGTGATGAACGACATGGCCACGCCCATCACCGTGTTCCTCAGCTACGCGCAGATCGACGACGAGGGCCTGGGGTTCGTCAAGGCGTTCCGCAAGGACCTGGAGTTCTACTGCTCGGCCGACCACGGCAGGCGGGTCGAGGTCTTCTACGACCGCACCTCGCTGGGCTGGGGCGACGAGTGGCGCACCGGCATCAGCACCGCGATCGAGGGCGCGCTGGTGTTCCTGCCGCTGGTCACGCTGACCTACTTCCAGCGGCCGTGGTGCCGGGAGGAGCTGCTGCAGTTCTACAGCTCGGCCAACACCCGCGGCGTGGTCGACCTGCTGCTGCCGGTGGTGGTGCTCGGCCACAGCCAGATCCGCGGCGACAGCGAGGACATTGCGGTGCGCATCATCGCCGACCGCCAGCAGTTCGACTTCCGCGCCGCCGCGATCGAGGGCCCGGGCACCGCGCAGTGGCGCGGCACGATGACCCGCCTGGCAGGCGAGCTGGTCGCGGCGGTCAACCGGGCCGAGCAGCGGCTCGCTCCCGCCCCCGGCCTCGACCGCGCACAGCTGGGCGAGCGGATGGCGGCGGGCGGGAAGGCGCTGGTCGACGTCCTGGTCGAGCTGGTCGCGGCGCTGCATGCGTACCTGCCGGAGCTGGAGCGGGCCGCCGAGCTGGTCGCCGACCCGGCGCTGCGCCGGGAGCGGGCCCCGCGCGTCGCCGCGGTCCTGCTCCCGGGCGGCGCCGAGCTGGAGCGGCACGGCACGGCGCTGGAGAAGGCCGCGGTGGAGCTGGACGGCAGCCTGCGGGCGTACTACGACCTGGTGATGACGGAGGGCTCGCGCGACGAGCGCGCCCGGCTGGTCGCGGACCTGTCCAAGCTCAGCTCGGGCGCCCAACCCCTCCAGGACATGTCCGAGCTGTGCGGCGACTTCCTCGACCTCCTCCGCCCCGCCGAAACCACCAGCGTCCCCATGCGCCACGCCCTGGAACCGACCCGGCGGGGCTTCCTGGCCCTGCAGAGCGCCGTGGGCATCATCCACGGATGGACGAGACTGGCCCGATGATCCGCCCCGCGACCCCAGCCGACTTCCCCCGCCTCCAGGAGATCGAGGTGGCCGCGGGCCAGGCGTTCCGCGACGTCGGCCTGCCGGAGATCGCCGACCACGATCCGCCGTCGGTGGAGGTGCTGGCGCACTTCACGCGGCAGGGGCGGGCGTGGGTGCATGATCGGGATGGCGTGGCGGCGGCCTACCTGCTCGCCAAGATCCTCGACGGCTGCGCCCACATCGCCCAGGTCACCACCGACCCGACCTTCCGCGGCCACCGCCTAGGCCAAGCCTTGATCGACCACCTCCAAACCTGGGCCCGCTCCCACTCCCTCCCCGCCCTCACCCTCACCACCTTCCGCGACATCCCCTGGAACGCCCCCTACTACCGCCGCCTCGGCTTCGTGGAAATCCCCCCAACCGGCGCCTTGGCCGACGAGGTAGCCGAAGAAGCCCGCCTGGGCTTGGACCCCGCCCTGCGAGTTTGCATGCGGAGAAAGGTGGAATAGGTCGCTCGTTCTGCGAATCTGCGCGGGCAAGTTCGTCCGAGACGACTGGAGGCGACCCGTGAAGCGGGGTAGCGGGATCGCCGCTGAAACCGGTTCGGGATCGCCCCCTTCATGAACCCACCTGAGTTTGCCCTGGTCGGCGACGTTCACAGCTTTGCCACCCCTGGCATCCCCACATGGCAGCAATACGGGTGCCTACTGCCTTGCGCCGAAACGACGCTTGTGTGGGAGTGGGAAAGTAGACGGCTGGCAACACGTGGCGGGTGGTGACGTTCAATCGGAGCGTGCCCCGGTTTGTCGATGCCGTTGTGCGGTCAGCCCAGGGCGGAGATTACGGCCTGGTGGCCTAGGTGGACGGCTTGGCGGAGGTGGTGGGGGTTTCGGGTTAGGCGGGTGATGGGTGGGGCGTCGGCGGGTGGGCGGATTTGGAGGATGGTGGTGTTGGTGGACAGGTGGGTTTCGTCGGTGGTGACGCGGGTGTGGCGGGTGGTCCAGGCCGTGAGGGCGCCGGGGGCGGTGCGGCGGAGGTAGCGGGTCACGACCGAGGTCTCGATGCGGGACGGGACCGGCAGGGGGAGGTCGGGGCGGGTGCGCAGGAGGAGGACGTGGGTTGCGCCCTGGGCGACGGCGGTGCGGAACGGGAGGGATTCGGCGATGCCCGCGTCGATGTAGGAGCGGTCGCCGATGCGGACGGGGCGGCCTGCGAGCAGCGGTAGGGCGGTGGAGGCGCGGAGGGCGGCGCGCAGGGACGCGGCGTCGTGGATGGTGGGGGCCAGGTCGACGGCGGCGCCGGTGGTGATGTCGGTGGCCAGGGGGTGGAAGGTGGTCGGGTTGGCCAGGATGGCGGCGAAGTCCATCGGGATGGCCGGGTAGACGCGCTCGACCAGGTGCTCGGTGTCGACCACCGGGCCGCCCGCCAGCGCCCGCCACGGGTTGGTCACCCGGCGCATGATCAGCGGGTCGGACCAGCCGAGGACGCCGGTCTGCGCCTGGCCCGCGAGGAACCACGCGCCGTTCAGCGCCCCCGCCGAGGCGCCGTAGACGGCGTCGAAGCACCCGGCGAAGCCGAGTTCGGCCAAGGCGGCGACCATGCCGCCGGAGAACGCGCCCCGGCTGGCCCCGCCCTCGATCGCCAGCGCCACCCGGGCGTCGTCGGCCGCGCCGGAGCGGCGGGCCAGCAGGATCTCGCGGACTGCGTGCACGCAGGCGACGGTAAACGACCGCTCATTCCGCCATCACCCGGATGTCGGGCCACGGCCACCGGCGCCCACCAGCGTTGCTCCCCGGCAACCGCCGATCCGATTGGGAGGCCCGATGACCCACCACGCATCCCGCCGCACCGTCCTGCTGGGCGGGGCCGCGGCCGCCGCCGGTCTGACCGCGCTGGGCGCCCCGGCGCTGGCAGCCCCGAGCCGCAGGCTCGCCGACCCGTTCACCCTGGGCATCGCCTCCGGCGACCCGGCCCCCGACGGCGTCGTGCTGTGGACCCGCCTGGCCACCGAGCCGCTGGCCCTCGACGGGCGCGGCGGCATGCCGTCCCGGCCGGTCCCGGTGCGCTGGCAGGTCGCCGCCGACGAGCGGTTCCGGCGCGTCGTGCGGGCCGGGGTGGCCGTCGCCCGGCCGGAGTCGGCGCACAGCGTGCACGTCGAGGTGGCAGGCCTGCGCCCGGACGCCGAGTACTTCTACCGCTTCCGCGTCGGCGACCACCTCACCGAGGTCGGCCGCACCCGCACGGCCCCGCACCCCGGCACCCTGGGCGCGCCGCTGACGATGTGCTTCGCCTCCTGCTCGCACTTCGGCGCGGGCTACTTCACCGCCTACCGCCGCCTCGCCGAGGACGACCCCGGCCTGGTCCTGCACCTGGGCGACTACCAGTACGAGTACGCCGCCCGCCCCGGCGAGGTCCGCGAGGTCGTCGGCCCGGAGACCCGCACGCTGGCCGACTACCGCCTGCGCCACGCCCAGTACAAGACCGATCCCGACCTCCAGCTGGCCCACCGCGTCGCCCCCTGGGCGGTCGTCTGGGACGACCACGAGGTTGGGCAACCAACAACAGCAGCAGTCTAGCAGCCTGCCCGCGCCGTTCCTCCTCCTGACCAGGCGTCGAAACCAAGCCTGCGAAGAGGTAGGACCAGCACGTCACAACGGCGAAGCGCCAGCCCTACGAACACTGGCGAGCCCCGTCCGGCGGGAAGCGGCCCAAGCCTCATCCACTGCACGCCTCAGGTGGTCGCGAGTTCGGTCCCTCGAGAGTGCCACTTCTCTAAGACGGCGCGCCTCTTGCACGTAGGCGCTCGCCTCGTGCTCGTGCAGATAAATCCCACACTCATTGTGCAGTGGCACGTAGGCAAGCGGCGATTCTCTCGCGAACTGAAGCAACATCCACGAGTGCGCCAGGAAAGTTGTCGCCACATCCGCTTGTACGACCCGGATTCCCCAACCTCGATCTGCCATCGCTAGTAGATGGCGCACCTGCTCGGCGAACCCTTCTGCACCACCGAACGGGATTCTCAGCGCGTTCTGATGGATATAGGCTACGTAGTCAATCGGGGGCGCGGCGTGCTGTCGCCGCTGCCGCATCTCCCAGATACTTTGACACTTCTGAGTCGACACCCCGCTAGCCGCTAGCAATCCCAAAGCATAGTCGTGAGTCTGCAACAATGTCGGGATCGCAAGAATCGACCACTCGGTTATCTGTATCGCCTGCGCTTGATGCTCCGCCCAAACGGTGGTCTGCCATCCTGGGTCTCCCCAATCCTGCCACCACACCGCCAAGGAGCCGACTCGGGAAGCGGCAAGCATTCGCGCGCGGTCTCGCAGCGGAACCTTATACAGCGTCAGCAGGACGGCGAGCTCGTCGATAGCAATCTTCCGCTTGCCGTTCTCGATACGACTTAATGTCGACATGGAACTCCCGGCGATGGTCGCTGCGTCTTCGAGCGTCAGTCCCGCCCTAGTCCGAGCCGCTCGCAGGAGTACACCCAACACTCGATCTCGCACCTGTGGCGGCCGGAAATTACCACCCATGCTGATCAAATACCTCTCACAGCCATAGAAAGTTACCTTCGCCAATCTGATGCAATACTTCTCATAAACACAGTGGACAGGCGGCGAGTCGTGTCACTTGTTCGAGGAAGGTCAACTGGAACAATTCCTCGAAGCAGCGCCTCGGCGTCTCCGATGTCGTCACGAACTATGGCATCTCGAAGGCGCTCCCATTGTCGCTTATCAAGAAAGCCGTACTGTCTGCCAAAAGCGAGAAGAACACCTTCCTCGCGTCGGCGCACATCGTCCACGCTACACATGCCTAAGCGGATCAACTCGTCACGAATTATCTGATATGGCCCCAGTTCAGTAACTAGGTCGTAGCCATCGCATAGCGCCATGTGAGCCGCAACCATCTGGACCAGCATGGTCGCCGACAGCCCTTTATGCACCTGGCCGAGGTCAATGGCCTCGCTGGCAATGTTTAAGGCAGGCTCGACGCTTCTCGTGCCGTAGGCCGCTTCGATAGCCTTCTCCAGCTTTTGAACGTACCTCTGCTTGTTGAGTCCCATCTCGCCTCTCCATTTCCGCGACTGCTCACCGCGAATCAAGCACCACGACGATGACAACCAGAAGAACTAGAGCGCAAAGCCCTCCGAGCCCCATCCAGGTTTCCACCGCGCCTACCCTCGGTCCCGTCTATTGACAGGTCGGGGAGCCCACATCCTTCGCGGACTTCGCATCGTTGGAGGAAAAGCGAAATCAGTCGGCACAGGGTGGAGCACAGGCATGCCAGAACCCGGCGGTTCAAGCGTCAGCACCCACCGCATTGTCCATAGTGCGGCACCTTCGTACCGGTCGATGACATGCGTGGGAAAGAAGGGGTCGTCTCCTTGGCTGCGTGGTGTCCTATAGGCCATAGCCGCCTTCTCCGACCACATTATCAGGACGTCAGCCACGCTAGGGTGGTCCTTGGTCGCGCAGAGGGCTACAACAGGGTCACCGAACCCCCAGATAGCCCAGCTCCGCAACCGGAGTTCAGAAAGGCAAAGATCAACGCTCGCGAACGAGGACTTGAATGTTCCACGCATTGCATGGTCCTTGGTGTTCAGCCGTCACTAGCGATTCTTTCCGCTAGAGCGGCACCCATTGGATGCACTCAGGCCGAGTGCCCGTATCCAGCCATTCAATCAACGCCGTGCGCGCAGCTGCGATGGGTATTGCGGCCGACCGAGGGAACGTAGCACCCGTCGACCCATTAAAGATGAGGTCGACCTCTGGCGGTTCGGGGGAAGGGTTGAAGGAAATGACCATCGGCCCGCCGGGGTCGTCATGATCTAGGTAATTGAGCGCCGCAGCCCCTTTTGCCGGGCTTGCGCTCACCCTCATCTGCTGATTCGGTACCGGACCGGAACGACTGGTGTAGTACTCGACGTCACCTAGGTAGAGGATGGACTCCCAACTCCCGTGGTCGATGCCTAGCAACTCGTCAATCAGTCCGACCGCTTCTCTTTTCCCACGCACGACCCGCCCCACTCCGGTCGTCAACACAGCCGTGACGATCATTCGAGTTTGCGTCTAACAAACAACGCTCCCATAGCCTTCTCCCGTATCGCACTCATTGTCGCGACGCCCGTCGCCCATTTCGTGCGACAAAGGTCGACCACCTGCAGGGTAGATGTCTATTACCATTTGAGAATGGCCTATGCCAGGCGCGGCATAACTGCGAGGTCGAACAGCACATCCGGCATCCCAGGGTTCACCCGGATAGGGGACACGCGCGCGGGGGGTCACCTGCTCCGCAGGCACGCAAGGAGCTGGTGCAGGCAGGAACGCACCAAAGGTCGCTGCATGCGGAGCGACAGGGCTACCCTGGAGAGGCGGTGACACAGGGGGCCTGATGAGCAGCGACAAGAGCAAGTGGGCAAGCAGCAGGATCGGTGGTGTTCCCAAGAAGTGCGCTAGTTGCTCATCCCCGCTTACACCGGACAACACTGCCCAACTCTGCGGTCGCTGCCTCCGCGACCAGCGCGATCAACTTCGCACCCCGGCACCTGTAGGAGAAGGTTTCTGGGAAACGGACGCCCTACGTGCGGCGTTCCAATCCCAGCACATCGGCCGGGTTCTCAAGGCGTACCGACACCACCCGCACTTTCTGAAGCTGTTCGGGAAGGCGCTGAACCAGCAAACCCTTGGGCGCTGGTTGGGGCTCACGCAGGCGCAGGTTTCCAAGCTGGAGAACGGGAAACCTGAGAACAACCTGGACACTCTCAGATCCTACGCTTCGATTCTCCACATTCCGCAACGCATGCTGTGGTTCGACCTACCGGGGCAGACACGAATCAACGTTGATCCGGCCGCGTCGGTCAACTCGCCCACCTTGGGAGCTCAATACCCGACAATCCATCGAGTAAGCGCCCTGTCAACTCCCGCTGGTGCGATCAACGACCCTATCCTTGTCGTCCACCGCATGTCCGAGGCGCGAGTTCACTTCGAGCAGATGTACCGCAACTCTGGAGGACTGGCCGCGGGAAGCAGAATCGATTCCTTCCTTGCCCGCGAGGCGGTGCCGATGCTACTCGGCGGCGGCGCATCCCACGACGAACTAGAACTGCGAAGGCAGCGAGCCTTTGGGAGTCTGGTCGCGCTCGCGGGAGT
This sequence comes from Actinokineospora sp. NPDC004072, assembly GCF_053604195.1. Classification (NCBI taxonomy): domain Bacteria; kingdom Bacillati; phylum Actinomycetota; class Actinomycetes; order Pseudonocardiales; family Pseudonocardiaceae; genus Actinokineospora; species Actinokineospora sp. NPDC004072. Next base: position 179,065 of record NZ_JBSGHB010000011.1, read on the forward strand.
TTGCGCATACGACTCCGAAGAATGGTCCGTCGCTCACTCCCGGTTCTACCAAGCTTTGGCGATCGCGGAGCGCACGCAAGACCGTCGGTTCCACTCGTATGTGCTGGCTCTAATGGCCAATCAAGCGCTCGCGTTAGAGGACTACGTACAAGCGGTGAACCTAGCCGATTTGGGTCTACGCTCTTCCGGGAAAGCGCCGGTGTCGCCGTTGAGCATCGATTTGCAGACAATGAAAGCCAAAGCCTTGGCATCGATGGGCGACACCGCTTCGGCTATGTCTGCGATCCGTGAGATCGAGTCAGCGGTAGCCAACGTCTCCGGCAACGGCGAGGTGGGCGAGGCAAGTTATGCGCAGGAAGGGCACTTGCAGGCTCAGCTTGCCGAAGCCCTGACCAACCTGGGAGAGATTGCCGCAGCCCACCGCTACGCCGAACAATCAGTTCTCAGCGAAGGGCACGCTCGGGGGAAGGTCAATCGCCTCGCGTCGTTGGCAACGTTGGAGTACGCAAAGGGAGATCTTGAACGCGCTTCCGCGCTCGCCTGCGAGATGGTGGAAATAGCCCGCGGGATGGACTCTCGTCGCTTGGCCAGTCGGTTCGCCAAGCTTCGCAATGCACTCGCCAGCCGCCCAGCCACCGTGAGCCGAGAAGCCATAGCTAGGATAGATACCGCTATCTCGTTTATTCCGTAGGAGACTCGCCGCAATAGGAGGCCATCGGCGTGGAATGGAAGAATCTTGGCGAAACACCGGTCTATGAGAACCGGTGGTTCAAGGTCAAGCTAGCCGATGTCGAGTTGCCCGACGGTCGCCACCTGGACCATTTCGTCATCCGCCAGCGACCCGTTGCCCTCACTGCGGCCGTCAACGCGCAGAACGAAGTGATGCTGTTGTGGCGACACCGGTTCATCACGGATACGTGGGGGTGGGAGCTGCCCGCTGGCGTCGTTGACGACGGTGAAACCATCGAAGAGGCAGCGGCACGGGAGATGCTTGAAGAGACGGGTTGGCGAGCAGGTCGATTGCACCCGCTCATGACGGTTGAGCCGTCTAACGGTCTTTCTGACGCCTTGCACCACGTCTACTGGGCCGAAGGCGCGGAGTATGTCGGGCATCCTGAAGACGATTTCGAGTCAGGCCGCCGGGAGTGGGTTGCGCTTGAGCGCGTGCCTGAGTTGATCAGCAAGGGCGAGGTCCGTAGTGCCAATGCCGTCGCCGCGTTGCTGCTTCTTCACCACAAGCTGGTTGGCCACCACTCATAGGCTAAGCCCCCGAAGATCAACATTCTCCAGATGAATAGTCGTCCTCACATATTCTTTCTCGGCATACGCGGGCGATCGACACCGCGGCTGACCTGCGGCATTCCGCTGACGGTATAAGCCTATTCCAGATCCGATGTAGTGATGCCCATGGCACGACGGGCTTACTGGTTGCAGCGGTTCACGAATTCCCGTGAACAGGCTCCAACCAGTCCCTCGTCGCGTGGGACTCGTCACCGAAGGATCAACCACCGATGGAACGCTGGGAATCGCTGCAAGCCCGCCTCTACCACTTGGGCTATCTGGGCGAGGAACTAGAGAATGTCGCTTGTGCGCCCGACCAAGGCGCTTGGCTGTACCGACTGATCGCTGACCAGGCCAGCAAGGTTGCGGCTATTGCGGCCGCTTACGCACAGGCATACGACAGCGCTGCCGCGTACTACGCCGACCCGGAAGCGGCCGCTTGGGGCGTGTGGGGTGAAGCGCGATGAGCGGTTGGACTCTCACGCCGGTACAGGCGTTGGCTGGCCTGACGGCCGCATTGGTCGTCTTGTGGGTGTGCCGCTCATCGGCGCGGCGGGCGCGCCTCGCGGCTGAGCACGCGAGGTCTGGCACGCGGTTGTTCTCGCTTGTTGGACGAACCGTGGTCGTAGCGATCGCGGTTTGTGGTGGGCAGTGGTTGGCGCTGACCCACCCGAGCAGCACGTGGGCGGTGAAGGCCGGTGCGTTGCTGTTGCCTGCGCTGCTCGCGAGCGGGACGTTGGTTCGGGCACTGACCATTTCCTCTGGGACGTCCCGCCGTGACCGCTCGGGCGGTGGTCGCCGATGACGGATCAGAACGTGCCCGATCAGACTGGCCGGGCTCTGGTTCGACACGTGTTCGAAGGGGAAGTGCTACCCGAGGAAGCCGTTGCTACGCAAGCGAAACCCACCTCTAGAAGGTGGCAGTGGGTTTGCTCCGCGGGGCGCTCCATCGCTGCTCTTGACGTGGTGGTTCGCGCACGGTCGGTGGCTGCCTATCGGGTGCGGAAAGCCCCACGTGATGCAGTCAGACTGCTGTGGTTCCTGGTGCGCGGCGTGGGCAGGTGGATCGGCAAGGCATGGCGATGGGTGTCCTATGCCGACCTCAGGGCTGACGCACGCGCCGCCCGGCTGGCAGGCGACACGGCAGCCCGGCGGACCGCGCAGGAGCTGATCCGCGCCGATGCCCGGGTTAGGTGGGCCAAGTGCGGGGTCTTCCTGCGACGCGCAGTGGTCTCGGCCGCCGTGGTGGCGGTAGTGCTGTTCCTCCTGGCGCTGGTCGCCATGTTCGCCGACCGGGCGAGCCTGCCGGGGTGGTTGCGGGCCGTCTACGCGGTCCGTGACGCGCTAGCTGGCGCGGCATTGGTCGCCTGGACGTGGCTACCCGTCATCGGCACGACCGCACTCGTCGCGGCTGCTGTGTGGGAGGGCCGGGACCGCACGCCCGGCGCAGGGTGGTTGACCCGCCCGGACCGCGACGACTCCGACTCGTGGGTTGACGAGAGGATGATCTCCCGTGCGTTGACCCATCTCGGAATCGCCCCGCTCAACACCTTCGTCAAACGCGGCGGCGAACTCGTCTACACGGTTCCCGCCCGCAAGGACGGTGACGGCACCTACGCGCAGGTTCGACTTCCCCTCGGGGTGACGGCGGAGATGGTGACCGACCGGCGCAAGGTGCTGGCCGCGAATCTCGGCCGAGCTGCGTTGGAGACATGGCCGACCACCGGCGCCGAAGACGGTCTGTTGGACCTGTGGGTTGCCGACAAAGGAACCCTGTCCGGCGGCGCGGGTGAGTGGCCGCTGCTGCACGACGGGACCGTAGACGTGTTCGACGGGGTTCCGTTCGGGCTCTCGCAGCGTGGTGAGGTGATCAGCGGCCCGCTGTTCGCGTCCAACTGGCTGGTTGGTGGCAGGCCGGGACAAGGCAAGTCGAACGTCTTGCGGGTTCTGCTGCTGGGGGCCGGGCTGGACCCGACAGCGGAACTGTGGGTGTTCGTGATGGGCGAGAGCCCGGATTTCGAGCCCCTAGCGCCGCGCCTGGGCCGCTACCGGGTGGGCATGGATGACTCGGTGGCCGCTGACGCCGTAGCCGCCCTGGAAGACCTGCTGGGCGAGATGGAGCGGCGGGGGAAGGTGCTCGGCTGCCAGCCGGGCCGTCCGCCCAAGATCTCCCGTCGTCTGGCCGACCGCCCCGGACTCGGACTCCATCCGCTGATCCTGGCGATCGACGAATGCCATGAGTTGTTCCAGCACCCTCGCTACGGCAAGAAGGCCGAGGAACTTGCCGTACGGCTGATCAAGCGTGGCCGCAAGTACGGAGTCATCCTGCTACTGGCCACTCAATCGCCGACAAAGGACAGCATTCCCAAGGAGGTGACCCGGAACGTCTCCTGTGGCATCGCATTTTCCGTCGCCGACCATGTTGCCAACGACGGACTCCTTGGCTCAGGCAAGTACCGGGCTGGCATCCGGGCGACAGAATTGCGCATGGGCACCGACCGGGGAACCTGCGTCGCGGTCGGAGTCACAGACAGTCCCTTCGATCTGGTCCGCACGTTCTACGTAGCCTTCGAGGACGGGAGCGATGAAGTCACCCCGGTAGTGGCTCGCGCTCTAACCCTCCGTGAGGGAAACGCACAGGTATACGCGGTCGAGAACAGGTTGGAGATCGAGGGGGCGACCGTCGACCACCTATCCGATATCCACCAGGTGATCAACGGCGAACCAAGGGTGAGGACTCAGGTCGTCCTTGCCCGGTTAGCCGCGCTCAACCCGACTGTTTACGAACCGTGGAATGCGCGGAACCTGCGGGCAGTCTTGACGGAATATGGCATCCGGCCACGAAAGTCCGACGGCGCGATGGTCGTCCGAGCCGATGACGTCGCGGACGCGATCAACCGTCGTGGCCACAGGGAGACACCAGGGAGCCAGGGACCTATCCCTACCTCTTCCTATGTCCCACATCCCTGGCCTGACCAGGGCGGTTATCAGGGAGGGAGTCAGCCGAGCGCGCACGCCCACGACGCGGAAACCCTCGTAGTCCGCGCACCGGAGGGCGGGCCGAGCAGCTCCCTCCCCGGTGCGAGTGGAGGTGGTCACCACGGCGGCTGACCACTCACAGGGAGCAGAGGCTTCTGCAACTAACCGCACTCAGGAAAGCGGCAGAGAAAATGCGATTCGAGACCGTGAAGTTGAACTGGATAACCCTAACGACGATCGGGGGCGAACGATCCCCGCCGCTGCTTCCGCGAGCAGGATGATTGCGGTTACGCTGATGAATGGATCGGACGGTTCACTTTGGGTGACCGTCGCGGGTAAGGACGCCGAACAGGTCGCGGCGAAAATTAGGGAGGCATGCGACCTGCTGATCCCCACGCAACCACGATACGAACGCTAGATAAGGGTGAGCCCCCTCCATGCTGCATGGAAGGGGCTCACCCCTTGTTCGATTGGCCAATGAATTTGAACGTGCAAGGTTCAGAATAACCAACACGATGCAGTCGAAACGGGTCCCCCTAACTCTTGACTGGCGTGTCGAGGGGGATAGTAACCGTGCTCGCTTGCGCACCATCGAGAGTAATGGTCTCGACATGCTGAGCTAGTTCAGGCATGGCTTCGCGCCAGCCGTCTGGCAGGCGGAAACCAGCATCCAGTGTTCCATCCGGGTTCTTGCGCACCGCGAATCGGTATCCCAGTTCCAACCATCGCAGCCGTCGATCCTCAGGAGACAACCCAGCCAACTCTTCCTGCCAAGTCCGATCGGTGGGAACCCAACGCACGCCCCCAGGGTCGGCGGGCAGAGCCCGGAGCGTGTCGATATCGCGAAGAATTCGATCTCCCTCATCCATCACCCTGCGCCGATCCGCGGGCGTTGTCGCTTTGGCGACCGCCGTCATCGCGCGGGAGTATTCGCGTTCAAGTTTGGCGATCTCGTTGGCATGGCTGGTCGGCGGCAACACGATCCGTTCCCGAACGGGCACCATCGCGAAGAGCCTGTAGAAGGTCTGTTCCGCCATCGGTTCGATAACCTCTACCCGCATCGCGGGTCCATGTTGCCGGGTGGGGCACTGCCAGTAGTTGTAAAGGTAGGACACCGTTGACCCATCCTTGGCTGTCCGCTTCGCAGTAGCGATCCGGTGCCACAGGGGTTCCAGGCAATCCGCGCAGACCAGAACCCCAGAGAACGGGTAGGGCTGGTTGCTGCCTCTACTCTTGCGCCGCGCCTTCTCATCCAGCTTGGCTGAAATCTCAGCCTGTTCGGCGGGTTCGAAAATGCCGAACTCCACGAGGTCCGGGTGCTCAAGCAGCCTGCGCAGAACAGTGACGTTCCACTCGTACCCCTTCAGTTCGACACTGCCCGGGTCGTGACCACGCCGTTCGGCTGATAGCTGTAGTTGACGGTCCCTCGGACTGACGACGTGGTTTTCGTTCAACCATCGACACATAGCGGAAAGCCCGGTCCCTTGACGCGCCTGCTCCGAGAGCTTGTGCAGAACCTTGACCGCGTACTGATCTAGGCCGAGAATCCAACCGCCCCCAGGCAATTCCACCGGCATCGTTCCGTAGAGGTGCCCTTCACCACCCCAACGGCCCGCCTCTTTCAATGCGGCTTTGGATGCGCGGAACCTCTCGCGCATCCGCTCCCGTTCCATTCGAGCAAAGGCAGCGATGAGCGTGATCATGAACTCGCTCATCGAATTCGACGAATCGATGCCTTCGGCGATGCAGATGAGTCGCTTTCCACGCGCCCGCAGCCAGTCCAGTAGCGTCAGCGCATCCATGACGTTTCGAACGAGGCGATCCAGCTTCGACACAACCAGGGTCTTCCACGGGCGGGGAGGCGCATCGGTCAGCCACTCTTTCAGCCCTTCCCTCTTGAAAGGGTCGAGATCGCCCGACACGTGCAAGTCTTCCACGGTGGCGAGAATGGGAACTCCGAAGGCATTAGACCAACGGTGCGTTTCCTTCGTCTGCGTCGCACTCGACATGCTCTCGTCGGTGTAGTGCGACTGACGCGCGTAGCAGACCGCGCCGTCACCATCCGGGGTGAACGGGACCACTGCGGGCTTGTCGCTGAGTTGCTTCTGGAACTTGCGCCGTGCACGGCGGGTAGGTGATGCGCTCATCGCTCGTATCCTCGCTGGTAGGCCGCTTGTCGACTGTAGTTGGCTGACCCGCTTGGTGGGACCACGAGACCGAGAACAACTGGGCGGACGAGGTCCCCGAGCAGCCGGACCCGGCCTTCCTCGACCGGCGCGCCGCGGCCTTCCAGGCGTACTACGAGAACATGCCGCTGCGCCGGGCGGCCCGCCCGCGCGGCATCGACATGCGGCTCTACCGGCGGATCGGCTGGGGCTCGCTGGCGAACTTCCACATGCTCGACACCCGCCAGTACCGCGACGACCAGGCGTGCGGCGACGGCACGCGGGTCGACTGCGCGGAGCGGCTGGACCCGACTCGGACGATCACCGGCGTCGAGCAGGAGCGGTGGCTGGCCGACGGGCTGGCCCGGTCCCGGGCCCGCTGGGACGTGCTGGGCCAGCAGGTGTTCTTCGCCCAGCGCGACCTGCGGGTCGGCCCGGACCAGGGCTTCAGCATGGACAGCTGGGACGGCTACCAGGCCAACCGCGACCGCGTCGCCGGGATGCTCGGCCGGACCCGCAACGCCGTCGTGCTGACCGGCGACGTGCACCGGCACTGGGCGGGCGAGGTGCTGGAGACCTGGGACCGCCCCGACTCCCGCCGGGTGGCGACCGAGCTCGTCGCCACCTCGGTGACCTCCGGCGGCGACGGCGACGACTCCGACAACGCCGCGGTCCTGGCGGAGAACCCGCATCTGAAGTTCTACAGCAACCGCCGCGGCTACGTGCGCACCCGGATCAGCGCACGCGAACTGCGGGCCGACTTCCGCACCCTCCCCGCGGTCAGCACCCCGAACGCCCCGGCCACCACCGCTGCGACATTCGTCGTAGCCGACCGCGACCCGACGTTGCACCGCGCTTGATCTCCAGGCCGAGGTGCGTTGACGGGGAAAGGCCGAGCCGAGCAGAGTGGCATCCACACACTGGGGTTCTCTACCGGAAGGCCTTTCCCTTGCACCGCCGACGCACCTTGGCCGTCGCGGTCGTCACGCTCGCCGCGCTGGCGATCTCCAACCCCGCGACCGCCCAACCCGCGCACGAGAAGCGCCAACGCGCCTTCGCCGCGGCAGCCGCGGAGTTCGACGTCCCCGCCGACCTGCTCATCGCACTGTCCTATTTGGAGTCCCGGTGGGACGCCAACGCCGGGCAGCCGAGCGTGTCAGCGGGCTACGGCCCGATGCACCTGACCGACGCCGCCACCGCGACCGCGGGCGGCACCCACCACGACCACGGCGAGGACCCGCGCGGGGACACCGCGCGGGAGACCCTGCGGCCGCAGCCCGCCCCCGTCGACACCAGCGCGCCGTTGCTGAACACCCTGGCCAAGGCCGCCGAGCTGACCGGGATCGCCCCGGACCGCCTGCGCGCGGACCCGGTGGCCAACATCCGCGGGGGCGCCGCGCTGCTGGCCCACTACCAGCGCGAACTCGGCCCCCTGAGCGACAACCCCGCCGACTGGTACGGCGCGGTCGCCCGCTACAGCGGCGCCACCGACACCCGCGGCGCGGAGATCTTCGCCGACGAGGTCTACGGCGTGCTGGGCCAGGGCTTCGCCCGCACCACCGACGACGGCCAGCAGGTGCGCCTGCAGGCCCGGGCGGTCCGGCCGGACAAGGCGGTGCTCGGCCGCATGGGCCTGGCCCAGACCTCGGCGGCCAACACCGAGTGCCCGGCCGACGTGGCCTGCGAGTGGGTCCCCGCGCCGTACGCGCAGTTCAACAACACCTACGGCAACCACGACAAGTCCAACCGGCCGACCAACCAGAAGGTCGACTACATCGTCATCCACGACGTCGAAGGCACCTACGCGGGCGCGCTGTCCTCGGTGCAGACCCTGACCCGCCCCGCCAGCTGGCACTACACCCTGCGCAGCAGCGACGGCCGCGTCGCCCAGCACGTGGCGACCAAGGACGTGGGCTGGCACGCGGGCAACTGGTACGTCAACTCCAAGGCCATCGGCATCGAGCACGAGGGCTTCGCCGCCGCGGGCACCTGGTACACCGAGGCGATGTACCGCGCCTCGGCGAAGCTGGTGAAGTACCTGGCCGCGCGGTACGGCGTCCCGCTGAACCGCCACCACATCATCGGCCACGACAACGTCCCCGGCCCGGTCGGGGCGAACATCCCCGCGATGCACTGGGACCCGGGCCCGTACTGGAACTGGACGCACTACTTCGGCCTGCTGGGCGCGCCCATCGCCGCCGAGGGGTCGGGGTACACCGGCATCGTGACCATCCGCGCGGACTGGGCGAACAACAAGCCGCGGTTCACCGGCTGCGACGGCACCAGCGCGGCGTGCCCGGCGCGCAGCTCGACCTCGGTCGTCCTGCGCACCGCCCCGAGCGACACCGCCCCGCTGCTCAAGGACATCGGCCTGCGGCCGGGCGGCGCGGCCTCGACCATGCACGTCTCCGACATCGGCAGCCGGGTCGACTCCGGCCAGCAGTTCGCCGTCGCCGAGGTCCGCGGGGCGTGGACGGCCATCTGGTACCTGGGCCAGAAGGGCTGGCTGCGGACCGTCCACACCGTGCCCGGCCAGGGCGTGCAGGTGTGGCCCAAGCTGGGCAAGACGTCCATCCCGGTGTACGGCCGGGCCTACCCGCAGGCGGCGGCCTACCCGCCGGGCATCACCCCGGAGCCGGTGGAGGCGCTGCCGTACCGGCTGCCCGCGGGCCAGAAGTACGTGATGGGCGGCGACGTGGCCGCCGAGTACTTCAAGGCGACCACGTTCGACCCGGCCCACCACCTGGTGGTCCGCGGCGAGCGGTACATCCAGATCCAGTTCGGCCACCGCTTCGGCTTCGTCAAGGCCTCGGACGTGACCCTGCGGACCGACTACGTGGTGCCCAAGCCGCCGCGGCCGCGCCGCTAGACCGAGATGGTGGACACCGGCAGCGCCGGGTCCGCCGAGAGGTCCAAAGCGGACGCCTCGACGCCTGCTGCGACCAGGTGGGCGCCGAGGGCGGCCATCATCGCGCCGTTGTCGGTGCACAGCCGCGGCCGCGGGACGCGCAGTTCGATGCCCGCGGCCGCGCAGCGCTCGGCGGCCAGCTCCTTGAGCCGGGAGTTGGCCGCCACGCCGCCGGAGATGACCATCGTGGAGATGCCCTCGTCCACGCAGGCGCGGACGGCCTTCATGGTCAGCACGTCGGCGACGGCCTCCTGGAAGGACGCGGCCACGTCGTCGACCGGGATCGGGTTGGGCTCGTGGGACTCGACCCAGCGGGCGACGGCGGTCTTCAGGCCGGAGAAGGAGAAGTCGTTGCGGGCGTCGCGGGGGCCGGTGAGGCCGCGCGGGAACGCGATGGCCGACGGGTTGCCGCGGCGGGCGGCGGCGTCGATCGGCGGGCCGCCGGGGTAGGGCAGGTCGAGGACGCGGGCGACCTTGTCGTAGGCCTCGCCCGCGGCGTCGTCGATGGTCGAGCCGATCTCGGTGATGCCGGTGGCCAGGTCGTCCACCCGCAGCAGCTGGGTGTGCCCGCCGGAGACCAGCAGGGCGATGCACGGCGTGGGCAGCGGGCCGTGGTCGAGGGTGTCGGCGGCCACGTGCCCGGCCAGGTGGTTGGCCCCGTACAGCGGCACGCCCAGCGACAGCGCGTACGCCTTGGCCGCGGACACGCCCACCAGCAGCGCACCAGCCAGGCCCGGCCCGCAGGTGACGGCGATGGCGTCCACATCGGACAGCTTCAGCCCCGCGGTGTCGAAGGCCCGGCGCATGGTCGGGACCATCGCCTCCAGGTGCGCGCGGCTGGCCACCTCGGGCACCACGCCGCCGAAGCGGGCGTGCTGCTCGACGCTGGAGGCCACCTCGTCGGCCAGCAGCTCGACCGCGCCGGAGCCGTCGAGGCGGACCAGGCCGACGCCGGTCTCGTCGCAGGAGGTCTCGATGCCCAGGATGACCGTCATGTCTCCACTCTCTCCCCGGCCGGGGCGGGCCGCGTCATCGTGTAGGCGTCGGCTCCCGAGGGCTGGTAGTAGCGCTTGCGCACGCCGACGCGGGTGAAGCCGTGCTCGGTGTAGAGCGCGATCGCGGGCTCGTTGTCGGTGCGCACTTCCAGGAACACCGTCGCCCGCACCCGGTCGGCCTCGGCCAGCAGCGCGCGCAGCAGCAGCCGCCCGATGCCGCGCCGCTGGAACTGCGGGTCGACGCCGATGGTGTGGATGTTGGCCTCGACGTCGCCGGGCGGGCCGACCAGCGCCAGCCCGGCGTAGCCGACGAGCTGGTCGCCGTCGTAGGCGCCGAGGTAGAAGTGCCCCCAGTCCAGCTCGGAGGCGAACGCTGCCTCGCTCCACGGGTCCTCGCCTGCGAAGAGCACGCGCTCCAGCTCCGCGCACCGGGCCAGGTCGGACCGGCGCAGGCGGGCCGTGCGGACGGTCATGCCCGGCTCACCCGTTTGCGGGCGCCGGGGACGACCGCGTCGGGCCTGCGCAGGTACAGCGGGGTCAGCGGGCCGGGCTCGGCGCCGGAGAGCAGCGCGGCGCGGGCGGCGGCCACCAGCCCCGCCGGGGTCGGGTGCGCGGGCTCGACCAGCGGGAGGCCGAAGTCGTGCAGGTCGGCCCCCGCGACCCGGGTCGAGGCGCCGGGGACGACCGCGTCGGGGGCGGAGACGTGCGGGCCGTCGACGCGCACGCCCTGGGCGTCGTAGGTCGCCCAGTAGACCTCGCGGCGGCGGGCGTCGGTGACCACCAGCAGCGGCTCGCCCGGCACGGCCGCGGCGATCGCGTCCAGGGAGCACACCGGGTGCACCGGCCTGCCCAGGGCGTGGCCCAGGGCGCCCGCGCTGACCATGCCCGCGCGCAGGCCGGTGAACGGGCCGGGGCCGACCCCGCAGACGATGGCGTCGACGTCGGCGAGCGTCCGCCCGGCGTCGGCGAGCGCGTCGCGCACGTGCGGCGTCAGCAGCTCGCCGTGCGCCTTGGCGTCCACGGTGACCCGCTCGGCCAGCACGCGCACGTCGTCACCCACCTGGACGACACCGGCGGTGACGGCGGGGGTGGCGGTGTCAACAGCCAGAACCAACACAGTCGTCAAGGGTACGAGAGAGCCTGCTCACAGCCCTCAGCGGCCGGTGCCCACCACTAAGCTCGGGCTCGTGCTGCTGCCGCAAGCCGCCCCGGAGCGGGCCGCCGTCCGGTTCCCCGGGCTCACGCTCACCCACGCCGAGCTGGCCGCGGCCGCCCGGGCCGTCGCCGACGCGGTGCGCGGCCGCGAGCGGGTCGCCGTGTGGGCGACGGCCGCGCCGGAGACGGTGGTCGCGGTGGTCGGCTGCCTGGCCGCCGGGGTGGCGGTGGTGCCGCTGAACCCGAAGGTGGGCGCCCGGGAGCTGGCCCACATCCTCGCCGACAGCGCCCCGGAGCTGCTGCTGCACGCCCCCGCCGACGACCCCGGGGTGGACCTGCCCCGGCACGTGGTCGACGTGGCCGCGCGGGCGGGCGGCGAGCCGCTGCCCGAGCCGCCCGCGGAGTCGGTGGCGTTCATCGTCTACACCTCCGGGACGACCGGGCCGCCCAAGGGCGTGCTGCTGCCGCGGCGGGCGGTGGCGACCAACCTCGACGCGCTGGCCGAGATCTGGGCCTGGACGCCGGAGGACGAGGTGGTGCACGCGCTGCCGCTGTTCCACGTGCACGGGCTTATCGTCGGCGTGCTGGGCACGCTGCGGCGCGGCGGGACGATGCGGCACCTGGGCCGGTTCTCCAGCGCGGCCGTCGGCGCGGCCTTCCGCGAGGGCGCCACGGTGATGTTCGGCGTGCCCACGATGTACCACCGGCTGGGGCTGGACTGCGCCGCGGACGCCGAGCTGGCCGCGGCGGTGGGCCGGGCGCGGCTGCTGGTGTCCGGGTCGGCGGCGCTGCCCGCGACCGACCACGCCCGCATCACCGCGGCGACCGGGCAGCGGGTCGTGGAGCGCTACGGGATGACCGAGACGCTGATGAACTGCGGCGTGCGCGCCGACGGCGAGCGGCGGCCGGGCATCGTCGGGCCCGCGCTGCCCGGCGTCGAGGTCCGGCTGGCCGACGTGGTCGACGGCATGGGCGAGATCGAGGTCCGCGGGCCGAACCTGTTCCTCGGCTACCTCAACCGGCCCGACGCCACCGCGGCGGCCTTCGCCGACGGCTGGTTCCGCACGGGCGACCTGGCCGTGCAGGAGCCCGACGGCGCCTTCCGCATCGTCGGGCGGCGGGCCACGGACCTGATCAAGAGCGGCGGCTACAAGATCGGCGCTGGCGAGATCGAGAACGCGCTGCTGGAGCACCCCGGGGTCGCCGAGGCCGCGGTGACCGGCGAGCCCGACGACGACCTCGGCGAGCGGATCGTCGCGTGGGTGGTGCCCGCCGGGACGCCGCCGCCCGCCGAGGAGCTGGCCGACCACGTGGCCGGGCTGCTGGCCCCGCACAAGCGCCCGCGGGTCGTCCGGTACCTCGACGCCCTGCCGCGCAACGAGATGGGCAAGGTCACGAAGCGGGCCCTGCATGGCTGACCCGGGCGCGCGGTGGGTCATCGACCTCGTGGCCACCGACTTCACCGAGTTCGCCGCGCCCGCCGACCCCGGCGGGGACGGCCCGCTGGGCTGGACCGGCTACGCCGAGCAGCGCGCCCGCGCCCGCGGGCGCAGCGGCGAGACCGAGTCGGTGGTGTGCGGGGTCGGCCGGGTCGGCGGGACCGCCGCGGTCGTCATCGCCTTCGACTTCGCCTTCCTGGGCGGCTCGGTCGGCACCGCGACCGGCGACCGCATCGAGCACGCCTTCACCCACGCCCGGCGGACCCGCACCCCGCTGGTGTCGCTGCTGGCGACCGGGGGCAGCCGGATGCAGGAGGGGATGCTGTCGCTGCGCCAGCTCCAGCGCATCGCCCGCCAGTCGACGCTGCTGCGCGACGCGGGCGTCCCCCAGCTGTCGGTCCTGCGCGACCCGACCACCGGCGGGCTGTGGGCGTCGCTGGGGGCGGGGGCGGACGTGGTCGTGGGGGTCGAGGGGGCGCAGGTGGGGTTCGCGGGATCGCGGGTCCGGCCGGTGGACGACCCGGCGTACACCGCGGAGGGCCAGTACGCGGGCGGGCACGTGGACGAGGTGTGCGGGCTGCCCGAGCTGCCGTCGGTGGTGGCGGAGTGGCTGTCGCTGCTGTCGTCCGCCAGCCCCGAGCCCGCCGACGTCCCCCGCGCCCTCGGCGCGCCGACCCCGGCCCCGGACGCCTGGTCAGCGGTCCAGGCCGCGCGCTCCCCCGCCCGCCCCCGCGCCGACGCCTACCTGGACGACTACTTCGACCTCCACCGCCCCATCGCAGGCGGCACCGACACCGGCATGCTCTGCGGCATCGGCCGCCGCGGCCGCCGCTCCATCGCCTACGCGGCCCAGACCGGCACCCCGACCACCCCCGCAGGCTTCCGCACCGCCGTCCGCCTGATCCACCTGGCCGAACGCCTCGGGCTGCCGGTGCTGACGCTGGTCGACACCCCGGGCGCGGCCAACGACCCGGCGGCCGAGCGAGCCGGGGTCGGCCCGGCGATCGCGTCGCTGTTCATGGCGATCGCGGCTTGCCGGGTTCCGGTGACGACGTTGGTGATCGGCGAGGGCGGCTCAGGCGGAGCGCTGGCGCTGGCGGCGCCGGATCGGACGTGGATCACGCCGGATGCGTACTTCTCGGTGATCGCGCCGGAGTTGAGCGCGGCGATTCTGAAGCGGGGGGCTGGGGAGGTGCGGGCGACGGCGGAGCAGTTGAAGCTGCGGCCGCAGGATCTGGTGGAGCTGGGAGTGGTTCGGGGGATCGTGGGGCCGTAGCTGGTTTGCTTGCCAGGACGCGCCTCGGTTGGCACCACTACGCCCCGACTCCGGCAGGGAAGTGAATGAGAACGGGCCAACCGCTTACTATCGCCCCAGCTCACGAAGTGTCGTCCCCGCGCACGCGGGGCTGGTCCCCTCCGACGGTTTGGCGGCCCTTGGCCGGGTCGGTCGTCCCCGCGCACGCGGGGCTGGTCCGTCTTGGCCGGACCGGGCGGGGCTCCACAGGAGAGTCGTCCCCGCGCACGCGGGGCTGGTCCGTCGCAGATGCCCGCCAGCACGGTGCGCACCCCGTCGTCCCCGCGCACGCAGGGCTGGTCCCCCCGCCCTGTGGCCGATGGTGCTGTCGCTGGCGTCGTCCCCGCGCAGCGGGGCTGGTCCCGGGTAGCGCTCGGTAGGAAGTTGCGGGAACTCGTCGTCCCTGCGCACGCGGGGCTGGTTCGTCTTCTGCTCAGTCGGGCCCTCAGGCGTGGTTGGGGGTTTCCAGTAGGGCGGTGATTCGGGTGGTCCAGGTGCCGGAGGGGTGGAGGGTTGCTGCTCGGGTGTCGTCGGGGTGGCGGGTGAGGTGGATGAGGAGGTGGTCGGTGGAGAGGCGTTCGGCGGCGCCTTCGCCCCATTCGATGATCACCGCGGCTTCCACCAGCTCGGTGTCGAGGTCGAGGTCGTCCAGTTGGGCCAGGTCGCCGTTGAGGCGGTAGGCGTCCACGTGGATCATGGGGATGCCTCGGGGGCCCGCGGGGTGTTCGCGGGCGATGATGAAGGTCGGGCTGCTGATGCGGCCCTTGACGCCCAGGCCCTCCCCGATGCCCTTGGCCAGGACCGTCTTGCCCGCGCCGAGGGGGCCGGACAGCAGGACGAGGTCGCCCGGCTGCAGGAGGGCGCCCAGCCTGCGGCCGAAGGCCAGGGTGTCCTCGTGGGTGGGCAGGTCAACCATCACCAACTCCTCCGCGTTCAGCGCATTCCCCGAGCAGGACCGCGAGGTGGCCGGTCACCTCGTCGGGGCGCTCCAGCATGACCAGGTGGCCCGCGCCGCGCACGCGGACCAGGGTGGCGTCGGGCAGCTCGGCGGCGATGCGCTCCGCGTGCGACCAGGGGGTCATCATGTCCTCGTCGCCGCTGAGCACCAGGACGCGGCAGGTGCGCAGGCCCGCGAGGGCGGCGTAGCGGTTGTGGCTGCCCAAGGTCTCGATGAAGTCGGCCAGGACGCGCACCGGGGTCACGTCCAGCATCGCCACCATGAAGTCGACCAGCCGGGGGCTCACCTCCCGGGAGCCGAACCCGATCGCGCGCACCCCGGCGCGGGTCAGCTGGCCGCCCGCGGCCCGGATCAGCTCGACCAGGCCCGGCTGCCAGTCGGCGAAGCGGCCCAGCCAGCGGGTCAGCGGGTTGTGCTTCGACAGCAGCGGGCGCGGCAGCCCCCGCTTGCCCACCTCCCCCGCCGACGTGCCGATCAGCGCCACCCCGCGCACCCGCTCGGCGAACAGCTCCGGGTGCGACTCGGCCAGCCCGATGACCACCATCCCGCCCATCGAGTGCCCGATGAGGACCAGCGGGCCGGTGGGCGCCACCGCGTCGATCACCTGGGCCAGGTCGCGCGCCAGCCGCTCGATCGTGCTGCCCGCCGCGTCGGTGCGGCCGGAGCGGCCGTGGCTGCGCAGGTCGTAGAGCACCTGGGCCACCCTCGGCGCGGTCAGCGCCGCCAGGTCGCGGCGCTGGAAGTGCCAGCACAGCCTGCTGACCGCGAACCCGTGCACGAGGACGGCGGTCAGCTCCGGCGCGCCGCCGTCGGCCGGATCGATCTCCTCGACCGACAGCGCCACGCCGTCGTCGGTCACGACCGTGCGCGACCGGTCGGGCGGCAGGTCGCCGAAGGGCTCCTCGGCGTACGGGTCCTCGGACCCGCGCCGCGCGGCCAGCGCGACGGCGGCCGCGGCCAGCCCCACCGCGCCCCCGACCGCGGCGAGCGCGCGGCCACCCCTCACCGGTCCCCCACGTAGGTGCGGGTCACCCGCGGCCGGTACATCCCGGTGATGATCTCGTAGTCGATCGTGCCGATGGCCTCGGCCCAGTCGGTCGCGGTCGGCTCGCCGCGCGTGCCCGGCCCGAACAGCACCACCTCGTCGCCCGGGCGCGCGTCGGCCTCGACCACGATCTGGTCCATGCACACCCGCCCGCGCACCGGGCTCAGCACGCCGTCGACCAGCACCGACATCCGCCCGGTCAGCAGCCGCGGCACGCCGTCGCCGTAGCCGACGGGCACCAGCGCCAGCCGGGTGTCGCGCTCGGCGGTCCACAGGTGCCCGTAGGAGACGGACTCGCCCGCGGCGACCTCCTTGACCGACACCACCGACGACCGGAACGTCATGGCGGGCCGCAGCGCCTCCCCGCCGGGGATGGGGTTGTAGCCGTACATGGCGATGCCGACGCGCACCATGTCGAAGTGCAGGTCCGGCCGGGTCAGCGTGGCCGCCGAGTTGGCCAGGTGCCGCCGGGGGCGCAGCCCCGCGGCCAGCGCCAGCCCGTACGCCTCGTCGAACCGCTTGGCCTGCGCGTCGACCGACGGGTGGCCGGGGTCGTCGGCGCAGGCCAGGTGCGACCAGATCGCGTAGACCTCGTTGTCCGACGCCGCCGCGGCGGCGACCAGCTCCGGCCAGCGCTCGGGCGGGCACCCGCCCCGGCTCAGCCCGGTGTCGATCTTCAGGTGGATCCGGACCCCGGACAGCGCGCGCAGCTGCTCCACACTGGACACCGAGACGTCGATGCCCGCCGCGGCGGCGGGCCGGTAGTCGGTCCCCACCGGGTCCAGCCAGCACAGGATCGGCGCGTCGATCCCGGACTCGCGCAGCTCCAGCGCCTCGGCCAGGGACACCGTCCCCAGCCAGCTCGCCCCGGCCGACAGCGCCGCCTTGCCGACGCGCACCGCGCCGTGGCCGTAGCCGTCGGCCTTGACCACGCCCATCACCGCAGCCCCCCGGGCCTTCTCGGCCAGGAGCTCGACGTTGGACCGGATGTGGTCGAGGTGCACCAGCACCTCGGCCCGCGGCCTAGTCATGGGCCACCACCTCTCGCACCGCTTGGGGCACAGCTGCCAGGATCGGCGAGGCCGAGACCGGCGCGCCGCGCGCGGCCAGCTCAGCGGCCCGCACGTGCACCCGGGCCGCGGCGCCCGCCGCCACCACCGGGTCCGCCCCGGTCGCCAGGAGGGCGCCGAGCAGGCCGGACAGGATGTCGCCGGTGCCCGCCGTCGCCAGCCAGTGCGAGCGCGCCGGGTTGACCAGCGTCCGCCCGTCCGGCCCCGCCACCACCGTCGCGTGCCCCTTGAGCAGGACGGTCGCGCCCAGACGGGTCGCAACTGCTTGCGCGGCGGCCACCCGGTCGGCGCCCAGCCGGATCCCCAGCGGCTCGGCCACCCGGGCGAACTCCCGGTCGTGCGGGGTCAGGACCACCGCGGCGTCCGGGTCGCGGGCGTCCCACAGGTCCGGGTGCGCGCCCAGCAGGGTGATCCCGTCGGCGTCGACGCAGGTGGTCACGCCGTCGGCGAGCACGTCGCGCAGCACGGCCTTCGCCGCGGCCCCGGTGCCCATCCCCGGCCCGACGACCCACGCCTGCACCCGCCCGGCGTCGCCCACCGACCCGGTGGCCACGACCTCCGGCCAGCGCGCCCGCACCTCGTCGGCCGCGGTGCCCGCGTACCGGGTCAGCCCGGACGTCGCCGCGACCGCCGCGCCCACGCTCAGCACCGCGGCGCCCGGGTAGGTCGCCGAACCCGCGGCGATCCCCACCACGCCCTGGGAGTACTTGTCGTCGGTCGGACCCGGCAGGCGCCAGGCCCGGACCACGTCGTCGGCGTCGAGCACCGCGAAGTCCGGGTCGGACAGCGCCAGCCCGAGGTCCACCAGGTGCACCTCGCCGCACCGCTCGGCGGCCAGGAAGTGCGCGGGCTTGTACGCCCCGAACGTCACCGTCACCGCGGCGGTCACCGCGGGCCCCTCGACCGCGCCGGTGTCCGGGTCGACCCCGCTCGGCAGGTCCACGGCCACGATCGGCGCGCGCACCCGCGAGACCAGCTCGGCCGCGGCGGGCCGCAGCGGCCCGCGGGCGGAGAGCCCGACGATCCCGTCGACCACCGCGTCCGCGGGCTCGACCGCCGATCCGACCCGGCCGCCCGCCCGCAGCAGCGCGGCCAGCCCCTCGGCGTGCGCGCGCTCCGGGTCGAGCAGCACCGCGGTCACCCCGACCGACCGGCGCCGCAGGAACGCCCCGGCCCACAGCGCGTCGCCGCCGTTGTCGCCGGTGCCGACCAGCAGCGCGACGTGCCGCCCGGCCACCCCGCCGGTCCGCTGGCGCAGCAGCTCGGCCGTGCGCAGCGCGACGGCGTGCGCGGCGCGGCGCATGAGCGCGCCGGGGGCCGTCCTGGCCAGCACCAGGCGCTCGGCCTCGCGCACCCGGTCGGTGACCCAGACGCCGCGCACTATTCGACCGTGACGGACTTGGCCAGGTTGCGGGGCTTGTCCACGTCGTACCCGCGCGAGCGGGCGATCTCGGCGGCCAGCACCTGCAGCGGGACGGTCGACACCAGGGGCTGCAGCAGCGTCGGCACCGCGGGCACCTCGATCAGCTCGTCGGCGAAGGGCCGCACGGTCTCGTCGCCCTCCTCGGCGATGACGATGGTGCGCGCGCCGCGGGCCTGGATCTCGCTGATGTTGGACACCAGCTTGGCGTGCAGCACCGCGCGCCCCTTGGGCGACGGCATCACCACGACGACCGGCAGGCCCTCCTCGATCAGCGCGATCGGGCCGTGCTTCAGCTCGCCTGCGGCGAAGCCCTCGGCGTGCATGTAGGCCAGCTCCTTGAGCTTGAGCGCGCCCTCCAGCGCCACCGGGTAGCCGACGTGGCGGCCGAGGAACAGCACCGCCTTGGAGTCGGCCAGCTCCCGGCCCAGCGCCCGCACCTGGTCCACAGTGGACAGCACCCGGGTGACGGCGGCGGGCATGGCCGCCAGCTCGTGGAACTCCCGGGCCACCTCGTCGGCGTACTTGGTGCCGCGGGCCTGCGCCAGGGCCAGGCCGACCAGGTAGTTCGCCGCGATCTGGGCGAGGAACGCCTTGGTGGACGCGACGCCGATCTCGGGCCCGGCGTGGGTGTAGAGCACCGCGTCGGACTCGCGCGGGATCTGCGCGCCGTTGGTGTTGCACACCGCCAGCACGCGGGCCTTCTGCTCGCGGGCGTGCCGCACGGCCTCCAGCGTGTCGGCGGTCTCCCCGGACTGCGACACCGCGACGACGAGGGTGTCGCGGTCGAGCACCGGGTCGCGGTAGCGGAACTCCGAGGCCAGCTCGACCTCGACGGGCAGCCGCGTCCAGTGCTCGATGGCGTACTTGGCGACCAGGCCGGAGTGGTAGGCCGAGCCGCAGGCCACGACGAAGACCTTGTCGACCTCGCGCAGGTCCTGGTCGGACAGCCGCTGCTCGTCGAGGACGATGCGCCCGTCGGCGAAGTGCCCGCGCAGCGTGTTGGCCAGCGCCTCGGGCTGCTCCTCGATCTCCTTGAGCATGAAGTACTCGTGGCCGCCCTTCTCGGCGGCGGAGAGGTCCCAGTCCACGGTGAAGGGCTTGACCTCGGCCGGGCTGCCGTGGAAGTCGGTGACCCGGTAGCCGTCGCGGGTGATCTCCACCAGCTGGTCCTGGCCCAGCTCGACGGCCTCGCGGGTGTGCTCGATGAACGCGGCGACGTCGGAGGCGACGAAGGTCTCCCCCTCGCCGAGGCCGACCACCAGCGGCGACGAGCGGCGCGCGGCGACGATGCGGTCGGGCTCGTCGGCGTGCGAGACGACGAGGGTGAACGCGCCTTCGAGCCTGCGGCAGACCGCGCGCACGGCCTCGGCGAGGTCGCCTGCGTAGGCGCGGGCGACGAGGTGGGCCGCGGTCTCGGTGTCGGTGTCGCTGGTCAGCTCGACGCCCTCGGCTTCGAGCTCGGCGCGCAGCGCGGCGAAGTTCTCGATGATGCCGTTGTGCACGACGGCGACGCGCCCGGTGGCGTCGCGGTGCGGGTGGGAGTTGCGGTCGACCGGGGCGCCGTGGGTCGCCCAGCGGGTGTGGCCCATGCCCGCGGTGCCCGCGAAGCTGCCCACCCCGACCTCGGCCAGCCGCGCCTCCAGGTTGGCCAGCCTGCCCGCCTTGCGCTCGACGGTCAGGCCCGAGCCGGTCAGGACGGCGACGCCCGCCGAGTCGTACCCGCGGTACTCCAGCCTGCGCAGCCCGTTGAGGACGACGTCCAGCGCCTGCCGGTGTCCTACGTAACCCACGATTCCACACACGGCGACCAGGGTAACCACGTGCGCCGCGCGGACCCGGATAGGCTTCCCGCATGGCACGCCTGCTCGACGAGCTGTCCCGCCCGGGCCCGCACGCAGTGCTGCGCGGCGACCTGGCCCTCGTCGGCCTGCCGGGGGCGGTGTTCACCCCGAGCACCGGGCGCAACCTGCCTGCCGTCGCCTTCGGCCACGGCTGGCTGCAACCCGTCGAGCGCTACCGCGGGCTGCTGCGGCACCTGGCGTCCTGGGGCGTCGTGGTGGCCGCGCCCGCCACCCAATCGGGGCCCTTCGGCTCGAACCGGCTGTTCGCCGCCGACCTGCGCACGGCGCTGGACATCTGCGTCGGCGTGCGGCTCGGGGACGGCGAGATCAGCGTCGACCCGGGCAGGCTCGGCCTGGCCGGGCACTCCACGGGCGCGGGCTGCGCGGTGCTGGCCGCGGCCGAGGACACCCGGGTGCGGGCGGTGGCCACGCTGGCGGCGGCGCAGACCCGCCCGTTCGCCTCCGAGGCCGCCCGCGCGTGCGCGATGCCCGGCCTGCACCTGGCCGGGGCGCGCGACGTCGTCGCCCCGCCGGTGGCCCACGCCGAGCTGATCGCGCGGACCTGGGCGGGTCCGTCGCGGCTGTGCGTGCTGCCCAAGGCCAGCCACCTGGCCTTCACCGAGGGCCGCCACTGGAGCGAGCTGCTCGTGCACGGCAAGGGCGACTCGGGGGCGCGCAAGCTGGCCCGCGGCCTGCTGACGGCGTTCTTCCTGCACCACCTCGCCGGGGTCGCCGACTACGCCGCCCTGCTGGACGAGCCGGTCAAGGGGACGCTGACCACGGCGGCCTAGTGGCCCTTGGTCATCCAGCTGACCTCGAAGAACCCGGTGTCGGACGGGTCGTCGGGCTGCGGCCTGCGCCGCCGGACCGGCGGCGGCGGGGGTGGTGGCGGCGGGGGCGGCAGGGGCCGCTGCGCCTCGGCCAGCTTCTCCCGGCACACCTTCTTGGCCGCGTCGAGCCGGTCGCCGAAGTCGGCGCTGATCGCCGCGAAGCGCGCCCGGGCGGCCCGGACGGCGGGGTCGCTCTCGTCCAGCACTGCCATCACCCCTTCGGGGCCACGGCGCCGATGACGCCGTCGAAGTTCACCGCGGGGTCGGTCTCGTCGAAGAGGCTGCCCTGGACGCGCCACTGGCTGGACTTGCGCTCGTTGTCGCCGCCCTGGCCGCCCGCGCCCGCCCCGGCGCCCATGCCGCCGCCGCCCATCGGCATGCCACCGCCGCCCGCCGCGCCACCCGCTGCGGCGCCGCCGCCTGCGGCGGCCGCGGCGGGGGCGGGCTTGCGCTCGCCCTCCAGCTCCTGGGCTCCGGACATCGCGCCCTCGCCCGGCGCGGTCGCCCCGGTCCCGGCGCCTGCCCCGCTGGAACCGCCCGAACCGCTGGCCCCACCCGGGTCGCCCCCGGCAGGCCCGCCGCCACCCGGCCCGCCGCCGCTGCCCGGTCCGCCGCCGGTGGCCGACGCGCCGGACTGGCCGCCGTCCGCGGCCTCGGCGGGCTTGGCCTGCGGGGCGTCGCTCGACTCGATCGTGTACTGCTGCGGCGGCCCGGAGCCGTCGTCCACCGTCAGCCGGACCCGCCCGGGGCCGATCTGCTCGGCGGTGATCGTCGTGCTGCCGTCCTGCACCACGGCGCTGCCGCCCGCCAGCTCCAGCACGTGGGCGCGGCCGTCGACGGTCAGCCCGTAGCGGCCCCGCTCGTCCGGGCCGACCAGGGTCATCGCGCGGCCGCCGTCGCGGATGACCACGCGGTCGCCGCCGGTCACCGGGTCGGCGGGCGCGGCGCCCGCCAGCGCGGCGGCGAACGGGTCGGGGTCGACGGCCTTGGCCAGCTCGGCCACCGCCTGCCAGGTCTGGCCCACCGCGTCGTGCACGGCGCGCAGCCCGGCGCGGAAGCGGCCGACGACGGCGTCGTAGCGCCCGCAGAACTCGTCCAGCCAGGCCAGCACGTCGTGGCTGGGCCAGGCGGGGACGCCGCGCAGGTTGAGGTCGCAGGCGCCCTCGGCGCGCAGCTCGTCGGGGCGGAACGTCCGGCCCCACAGCGCGCCCCGGCCCAGCGCGTCGTCCACGCGGTCGATCTGGGCCTGCCGCAGCGCCGGGTCGTCCACCCGGATGTCGAGGTCGCGGGCGTCGTCGGCCCAGCCGCGCAGCACGCCGGAGACCACGTCGCGGCCACCGTCGATGCCCACGGCCAGCTGGGTCAGCCCGTCCTGCCAGCCGCGCACGCCCGCGGCGTAGCGGCCGAAGCGGCCTGCGGCCGCGGTGGCCACGGCGTCGGCCCAGGCGTCGTGCAGGCCGCCGCCCACGGCGTCGACCGCGTCGCGCAGGGCGTCGGCGGCCTCGACCAGCGCGGCGAGCCGGGCGGCGCAGGCGTCCAGCGCCCAGAACTCGATCGCGCGCAGCTCGGCCAGCAGCCGCTCGTCGTCGGGGGTGCCCCAGGCGGGCTCGGACCAGCCCTGCCGGGCCGCCGGGTGGGTGCGCCACCGCGCGTACAGCCCGCCCGCCTCCCGGGTGGACAGCGCCTGGCAGCGCCGGGCGATCTCGGTGTCGAGCAGCACGGTGCTGGTGTCGCCGGTGTCGGCCCCCGCGGGCTCGACCAGGGCGGACAAGATCGCGTCTGCGGACACGCTCACCCCCCTCCGGCCCTGCGGATCGCCGCTGCGGCCTCCGCGTCGACCTCGACCACCCGCTTGGCCTGCTCGGCCAGGCCGTCGGCCAGCTCGGCCAGCACCGGCACCGACCGCGCGAAGGACTCGCGCAGCGCCGCCACCGCGCCGACGACCGCCTCCCCCGCCCCGAACCGGGCGGCCAGCGGCCCGAACTGCTGCGCGGCGAGCGCCTCCCGCGCGGCGAACGCGGCCACGTCGTCCACCGCGGACTTGATCTCGGCCAGCCCCCGGACCGCGCGCTCGACGGCCTCGGGGTCGACCCGCACCTCCCCGGCGGTCATCGGCTACCGCCGCATCCAGCTCCGGCCCGACCAGTCGTCGTCATCGTCGTCGTGGCTCTCGACGGGCCTGCGCTGGGGCGCGGGACGACGCGGCGGCTCGGGCGCGCGGACGGGCGGGGGCGCAGGCTGGGCCTGCGCGTCATCGGCTTCGCCGCCGAAGCTCAGGTAGCGCTGGGGCGGCGCGGCCTGCGGCTGGGCCGCGGGCGGAACCGGGCGCGGCGGCAGGGGCGGCGGGCCCGGCCGCGGCGCGGGGGCGGGCTCCTCCTCGCCGAAGGAGAGCACCGTCTGCCGCTGCGGGCGGTCGCCCCAGGGGTTCTGCGGCTTCTTCTCCGCTTTGGCCGCCTCCCGCGCGGCGATGCGCGCGGCCTCCTTGCGCTCGTGCTCCTCCTTGGCCTCGCGCACCAGCTGCTCGCGCTGCTTGTTCGCCTCGGCCGCGGACTTGTCCAGCTCCTGCGAGCGCTCCAGCGCCCGGTCCATCGCCCGGCGACCGGCCTCGGTCGCCTGGTCGATGCGGCGCTGGGTGGCCGCCGGGTCCATCTGGTCCATCAGGTACGTGCTCATGACCGCCCCCGTCGTCAGCGGAAGTCGCCGAGGAAGCCGCCGATGCGGGACTCGGCGAAGTCGTCGTCGAAGAGGTTGCCGCTGGTGCGCCACTGACCGCTCGACCGCTCCGAGTCGCCGCCCTGGCCGCCACCGGCTCCCGCACCGCCCATGCCGCCCATGCCGCCGCCCATCGCGCCCATGCCTGCCGAGCCGCCCGGCTGGCCGTCGGCCGCCCCGCCGGGGGTGCCGCTGACCGCGCTCAGCGCGGCCTCGCTGGTGGCCGTCGCGGCCTGGGCCATCGCGTTCTCCGCGGCCTGCGGCAGCGGGTCGGCGAACGCGCTGCCCGCCGCGCCCCACGCGCCGCCGTCGCCGGAGGGCGTCGTGCCCTGGTAGTCGGCCACCGCGACCGGCTCGGCCCCCGCGCCCGCCACGACGCCCGCGGGCTCGCCGTAGGCGCCGCCCGAGCCGCCGCCGAAGGACTGGCCCGCCTCGCCGGAGCCGCCCGCGAACGCCGCGACCGGCTCGCCGGGGGCGCTGATGGGCGACCCGACCGGCGCGGCGCCGGGCGTCGAGCCGGGCTCGGACCACACGGCGGCCTGCGGCTCGGTGAACGCGGGCGCGGGCATCGGCTTGACCTCGACGAGGCCGTCCGGCTGCGGGGTCGGCGACTGGTCGGGGTCGGAGTAGTCGAGGGTGTAGGTCGTGGGCTCGCCGCCGCTGCCGTCGTCGACGGTGACCACCACCGTGTCGCCGCCGCCCGGGCGCTCCGCGGTGATCGTCATCGGCGGGTCGGAGATCACGGCCTTGCCGTCGGCGCCGGGCTGGACCAGCTCGCCGTCCGCGCCCGGCAGCCCGCCGCCGCCCGCCCCGGGGCCCTCCGGGCCGGAGCCCTGGGCGGGCGCGGGCATCGTGGTGACGCCGCCGGGCAGCGGCGTGCCGCCCGCGCCGAAGTCCACGGTGTAGGTCTTGGGCTTGCCCGTGCCGTCGTCGACGGTCACCTTGACCTGGCCCTGGCTGTCCGGGCTGGTGACCTCGATCGTGCGCCCGTCCTCCTCGATCTTCACCGTCTCGGGCGCGCCGTTGTTGCCAGCGGAGCCGTCCGGGCCGGGGTTGCTCGGGTCGTTCGGGTCGAGGTTGTCGGGGTCGAGCGGGTTGTTGGGGTCGGGCTTGCCGTCCTTCTCCAGCGAGCCCTGGTCGGGCTCGGGCAGCGGCGGCGGGGTCGGCGGGGTCGGCATCTGGGCCTGCTCGCCGCCGCCACCGGAGCCGGAACCACCGCCGGAGCCGGAGCCGCCGCCGCTGCCCGAACCGCCGCCGGTGCCGCCGCCACCCCCGTTGTCGTTGCCGCCGCCACCGTTGTCGTTGCCGCCGTTGTCATTGCCGTTGCCCGAGGGCGCGCCGGGGACCTTCATCAGGGCGAAGACCTTCAGCTCCGCCATGATCCGCATGTTCTCCAGCGCCGCGTCGTGCAGCTCGGTGACCTGCTCCTTGAGGTCGTCGGTCGCGGTGTAGAAGCCGTGGATCTTCTCCCGGATCGACTGGCGCTCCTCCTCGGACTTGGTCGCCACATCCGAGGCCATGCCGCGGACCTTGTCGCCGCTCTCGTCGCACTCGTTGGAGTCGAACCACTCCAACCAGCCCTTGGTGGCGAACTTGCCGATCATCGCGGCGGCGTCGTCGTCGTCCTTGTCGCAGTTGAACGTCCACTCGTGCCAGTCGCCGCAGGTCTCGGCGAACTGGTCGAGGTCGCTCTGCTGGACCTTCTTCCAGTCCTCGGGCTTGGTGAAGCAGCTGAAGTCGAAGATGCTGACGCAGTTGTCGGAGTAGCTCTGGTAGAGCTGCTCGGCGCTCTCCATCGCGGCGGTGAGCCCGCCCGCGGTCGTCTTGCACGCCCCCGCGTAGTCGGTGAGGGTCTTCTCCACCCGCTCGACGGCGGTCTTGAACGCCTCGAACGACTCGCCCTTCCAGTCGTGGGCAAGCTTGTCCCGGCCGCTCTTGACGACCTGGGCGATGTTCTCCATCGCCGCGGCCAGGCCCTCCAGCCGCACCGCGTCCTTCTTGATCTTCCCCCAGCGCAGCTCGTTGACCTCCTGCCGCTTCTCCGGCGGCTTCGGGTTGAGGTTGAGCTCGATGGCGGTGTCGTAGGCGGGCAGGAGCTGGTCGACGCCGTAGTTCATCGGCTCGCCGATCACGTCCCACGCCTCGCCGCGGGTGCCCACCGCCGCGGACTTGTTCACCAACGCCTGGTAGGCGTCCGGCTTCTCGAATTCCACTGCTTCCCCCTACGCGCCCGGCGCCCGCTACACGGCGACGGCGGGGCCGCCGGCCGGGTCGCCGCCCATGCGATCTTCGATGGACTTGAGGTTGCCGTACCCGGAGGTGTCGGACTCCACGACGAGGTCGGTGCCCTGGTTGAGGCTCGCGCTGATCTCCCCGAGGTGGGTGGCCAGGTTCTTCAGGTCGTTGGCCAGCGCCTGCCAGTAGGACTCGAACTCCGCGCCCTGCAGCCCGGCCCACGGCTTGCCGAAGTCGGCCGCCTTCGCCGTGCTGGTGGCCAGGTCCGACTGGATCATCGACACCTGCGACTGCGCCTCGGCGAACACCGCGGCGAACCCCCGCACCGCGTCGGCGTCGTACTCAAAGCCGCTCACGAAACTCCCCTTCCGGTCTCCCGGCCCGTGCTGCGCAGCGTACTCGCCTGTTCCGACCGGGACGGTCCAAACGGGTGATCACACCTGCTTGCCGGGGATGGGATGGCGACGGGGAGCGGCGGGTTCCCAGGCGGTTGCGGACGCGAAGCCCGCTCAGCCCGCGGCGGCCACCGCGGCGGCGAGCCGGTCGGCGGCGGCCTGGGCCAGCTCCTGGGTCGCGGCCTCGACCATGACCCGGACGAGCTGCTCGGTGCCCGAGGGCCGCAGCAGCACCCGCCCGGTGTCGCCCAGCTCGGCCTCCACCGCGGCCACGGCCGCGCTGACCTGCTCGGAGGCGGCGACGACGGCCTTGTCGGCCACCTTGACGTTGATCAGCACCTGGGGCAGCTTGGTCATCACGCCCGCCAGCTCGGCCAGCGGCCGCCCGGTGGCGGCCACGCGGGCCATCAGCCGCATCGCGGTCAGCAGGCCGTCGCCAGTGGTGGCGAACCCGGGGATGATCACGTGCCCGGACTGCTCGCCGCCCAGCGCCAGCCCGGAGGCGCGCAGCTCCTCCAGCACGTACCGGTCGCCGACCGCGGTGGTGCGCAGCGCGACGCCCGCCTCCCGCATGGCCAGGTGCAGGCCGAGGTTGCTCATCACGGTGATCACGAGGGTGTCGTCCACCAGCTCGCCCGCGTCCTTCATGGCCAGCGCCAGCACCGCCATGATCTGGTCGCCGTCGACCACCTCGCCCGCGGCGTCCACGGCCAGGCAGCGGTCGGCGTCGCCGTCGTGGGCGATGCCCAGGTCCGCGCCCTCGGCCACCACGGCCGCGCGCAGGTCGTCGAGGTGGGTCGAGCCGCAGCCGTCGTTGATGTTGGCCCCGTCCGGCAGCGCGTGCAGGGCGATGACCTCGGCCCCGGCCTCCCGGTAGGCGCGCGGGGCGACCGACCAGGCCGCGCCGTTGGCGCAGTCGACCACGACGCGCAGCCCGTCGAGCCGGTTGGGCACCGCCTTGAGCAGGTGCTCGACGTAGCGGTCCTCGGCGTCGGGGATGTCGTAGACCCGGCCGACGCCCGCGCCGGTCGGGCGGCCGTCGGTGGTCCCGATGCCCGCCTCGATCTCGTCCTCGATGGCGTCGGGCAGCTTGTGCCCGCCCGCGGCGAAGAGCTTGATGCCGTTGTCCGGCATCGGGTTGTGCGAGGCGGAGATCATCACGCCCAGGTCGGCGCCGAGGTCGCCGACCAGGTGGGCCACCCCCGGCGTGGGCAGCACGCCCACCTGCATGACGTCGGCCCCCGCCGCGGCCAGCCCGGCGCACACCGCGGCCTGCAGCATCTCGCCGCTGGCCCGCGGGTCGCGCCCGACCACGGCGACCGGCCGGTGCGTGCGGTCGTGCGCGGCCAGCACGCGGGCCGCCGACGCGGCGACCGACAGGGCCAGCTCCGGGGACAGGTCGGCGTTGGCGAGACCGCGCACCCCGTCGGTGCCGAACAGGCGGGCCATGGACCGGGAAACCTCCACTAGTGCGAAACCAGAACGGGAGCAGCACGGTGCGTGCTGCTCCCGAACGGTAGCGTGATGTCGCGTCAGCGCTTGCTGTACTGCGGCGCCTTGCGGGCCTTCTTGAGGCCGTACTTCTTGCGCTCCTTGACCCGCGCGTCACGGGTGAGGAAGCCCGCCTTCTTCAGCGGCGGCCGGTCCTCGCTGTCCAGCTCGATCAGCGCCCGGGCGATGGCCAGGCGCAGCGCGCCCGCCTGCCCGGTGATGCCGCCGCCGCGCAGGTTGGCGCGGATGTCGAAGGACTCGTTCTTCTCGACGGTCACCAGGGGCTCGCGGATGAGCTGCTGGTGCACCTTGTTCGGGAAGTACTCCTCCAGGGAGCGGCCGTTGAGCAGGAACTTGCCCGAGCCGGGGGTGATGCGCACCCGCACCACGGCCTCCTTGCGGCGGCCGACGGTCTGGGCGCTCTCGGCGGTCAGCCGGGGCAGCGCGGGCGCGGCGGGCTCGTCGTCGGCGGCCTCGATGGCCTCGAACGAGTCGGCCTGCGGCTCGGCGTCGGCGACCGGGGCCTCAACGGCCTCCTCCGCGGTCTCCGGGGTCTCCGGGGTCTCCTCGACCTCGGGGGTCACGGCGTCTTCACTCACTTGGCGACCTTCGCAATCTCGAACGGCTTGGGCTGCTGCGCCTCGTGCGGGTGGTTCGGGCCCGCGTAGACCTTCAGCTTCTTGGCCTGGGCGCGACCCAGCTTGTTCTTGGGCAGCATGCCCTTGACGACCTTCTCCAGCAGCCGCTCCGGCCGGGTGTCGAGCATCTCGCCGAAGGAGCGCTTGCGCAGACCGCCGGGGTAGCCGCTGTGCCGGTAGACGAACGCGGTGTCGCGCTTGTTGCCGGTCAGGGCCACCTTCTCGGCGTTGACGATGACGACGAAGTCGCCGGTGTCGACGTGCGGGGCGTAGGTGGGCTTGTGCTTGCCGCGCAGCAGGTTCGCGACGTGCGTGGCGAGCCTGCCAAGCACCACGTCCTCGGCGTCGACAACGTGCCAAGCGCGGTCGATCTCGCCGGGCTTCGGGGTGTACGTGGGCACGGGTCTACCTCATTGTCAACTTGCGTCATGGGTACCTGTGCGGGCATCACCCCTGGCCGGCGAACCGGCCAGGAGCGCGCAACGCCACCCGACCATAGCTCCAGCCGGTCGAGCCTCACGCCCCGCGCCGCACAACAAAGAAAGAAGATACCGGGTGGCATCGGCGGGGGTCAAAACGGGGGTCCCCCACCCGCCGCCGAGTGATCCCGGACACGCCGCGAGCCCCGCGGGCGCGGACCCGCGGGGCTCGGCGCGAAGGGCGGTCTAGCCCCAGCGCGAGGCGTTCGCCTGCTCGGTGGCCTGGTAGTTCTCGCCAGCCTGGCCGACGGCCGCGCCGATGGAGGACAGGACCTGCTTCAGGTCGTCGTAGGCGCGGTCCCACTCGGCCTGCTTCTGCTGCCAGGCCTCGGACGCCGCACCGGTGTAGCTGGCGCCGATCGGGGCCAGGCGGGACTTGAGGTCCTGCAGCAGGCCCTCGAGCTGGCCCGCGGTGCTGTTGAGCGACTGCGAGGCGGCGGCCACCTCTTCGAAGTTGACCTTGATCTCGCCCATTGTTCTCTCCCTGTGGATATAAGCCGGTTGTGGGTATCGCTATGGCGGGAGCGGACTCAGCCGCCGAGGACGTTGGTGATGTTGCTGAGCGCCTGGGAGGACTCCTCCTCCTGGCGGGCGTAGGCCTCGTTCGACTGCTTGAGCTGGTCGGAGATGTCGGCCAGGGCCTGGTGCAGCTTGTTCGAGTCGTCCTGGTAGCGCTGCAGCAGCGTCTGGAAGGCGACCGACGCCTGGCCGCGCCAGTTGTCCTGCAGCGGGGTCAGCGCGTTGTACAGGCTCTTGAGAGCGTCCTGGCTCTGCTGGTTGACGTTGTCGACGTCAACAGCGGCCTTGGCCATCTCGTCCTGGGAAACACCGTATCCACCGGCCATGGGAATGACCCCCTATTAGATCTGTTTGGCGTTCTTCGTCCGTACGCCCCTTACGACGGAGACCCTGCCAGGTTCGGTTCCACCCCGGTTGCGGTTGGCCCCAGGTAGTTGCTCCCGTAAACGCCGGATCGGGGAACCCGCAGGTCAGCGCCGCAAAGCGTGTGCAAATGCACCGTCAGGGGCGGAACAGGATGGGCTCGTCGGAGAAGTCCTCGTCGTCCGGATCGGACGGTGGCGGCTGCCGCTGCGGCTCGGCGTCGGCCTGCTCGACCTCGCGGCGCAGCGCGGCCGAATGCGACCGCGCCTCGGCCGCCGCCCGCCGCGAGCGGGTGACGGCCGAGGCGAGTTCCGCGCGGAACCGGGCGACGGCTTCGGCGAAGTCGGGGTTCATGGGGCGACCCTACTTCCCGCCCGGCTCAGTCCGGCTGGATCCAGGCCACGTGCATCAGCGCCTGGCCCGCCTTGCGGCTGACCAGCGTGCCGCGGCCCGGCGGCAGCGCCGACGGCTTGACCGTGCCCAGCAGCGCGCCCTCGTCCTTCGACCCGGACATGACCAGGCCGGGGCTGGCGATCTCGCGCAGCTTGCCCAGGATCGGGTCGAACATCGCCCGGGACGCGCCGCCGGTGCGCCGCGCGGTGACGATGTGCAGACCCACGTCCTTGGCCTGGGGCAGGAACTCCGCCAGCGGCTGCAGCGGGTTGTTGCCCTGCGGGGCGACCAGGTCGTAGTCGTCGACGACGATGAACAGCTCCGGGCCCTTCCACCAGGACCGGTTCTTCAGCTGCTCCTGCGTCACGTCCGGGCCGGGCAGGCGCTTGAGCATCGAGCCGCGCACGTCCTTGACGATGTCGCCGAGCTGGTTGGACGACACCGCGTAGGACAGCAGGTGGTCGGTGTTGATGAAGCCGAGCATCGTGCGGCGGTAGTCGACCAGGATGATGACCGCTTCCTTGGGCGTGTAGCGGTCCATGATGCCGCGCACGATCGTGCGCAGCAGGTTGGTCTTGCCCGACTCGCCGTCGGCGAAGGCCATGAAGTGCGGCTCGTTGTCGAAGTCGAGGTAGACCGGCGCGAGGTCCTCCTCGTCCACGCCGATGGGGACCATGTGCGTGTCGCGGCGGTTGTCCATCGCCAGCAGGTCCTCGTAGGGCAGCAGCTCCGGCAGCAGGCGCACCTTCGGCGCGGTCCGGCCGCGCCAGGACCCGGCGATCTTGGCGACGGCGTCCTGCACGCCCACCGCCACGTCCTCGGCGTTGCTCGAACCGTCCACCCTGGGCAGGCCGACGAGGAAGTGCAGCTTGTCCCGGGACAGGCCGCGGCCGGGCCGCCCGGCAGGCACGTTCACCGCCACCCGCCGGTCCACATCGGACTCCGACGGGTCGCCGAGGCGCAGCTCGAAGCGGGTGCCGAGCAGGTCCTTGAGCGCGGGCCGGATCTCGGCCCAGCGGTTGGCGGCCACCACGACGTGGATGCCGTAGGACAGGCCCTGCGCGGCCAGGTTGACGACCTGCATCTCCAGGTTCTCGAACTCCTGGCGGAAGTTCAGCCAGCCGTCGACGACCAGGAAGACATCGCCGAAGGGGTCGTCGGCCAGCTCGCCGCGGCGCTTGCGGTTGCGGTAGTCGGTCATCGAGTCGATGCCCAGGTCGCGGAAGCGGGCCTCGCGCTCGGCGACCAGGCCGGTGACCTCGGCCACCATCCGGCGGACCTTGTCCGGGTCCAGGCGCCCGGCGACCCCGCCGACGTGCGGCAGGCCCTCCAGCGACGCCAGCGTGCCACCGCCGAGGTCGACGCAGTAGAACTGCACCTCCTGCGGGGTGTGGGTCAGCGCCATCGACATGATCATCGTGCGCAGCAGCATCGACTTGCCGGTCTGCGGGCCGCCCGCGACCGCGGCGTGGCCAGCGGCGCCGGAGAAGTCCGCCCACAGCAGGTCGCGGCGCTGCTCGTAGGGCTTGTCGATGATGCCCAGCGGGATCTGGAGCCTGCCGTTGCCGTAGAAGCCGACCGGGGACAGCCCCCGGTCCTCGGTGGGCTGGAGCGGCGGGAACAGCGTGTCCAGGGAGTTGGGCTCGTTCAGCGGCGG
This sequence comes from Actinokineospora sp. NPDC004072, assembly GCF_053604195.1. Taxonomy (NCBI): domain Bacteria; kingdom Bacillati; phylum Actinomycetota; class Actinomycetes; order Pseudonocardiales; family Pseudonocardiaceae; genus Actinokineospora; species Actinokineospora sp. NPDC004072. The sequence continues at coordinate 211,330 of NZ_JBSGHB010000011.1, forward strand.
CAGCCACACCTCGTGGGCGGGCGGGCCCTGGCCGACCAGGCGGCCGACGATCACGTCGAGCTCGCTGGGCTCGTGGCCGCCCTCGGGCTTGGGCTCCTCCTTGACCGGGACGACCGGCTTCTCCGGCTCCTTGGGGATCTCGACGTAGTCCGGCACGAACAGCTTCGCGCGCCGGTCGCCGGACACCGCGGCCACCGGGCCAGCGGCCTGCATGCCCGCGGGGCGGTAGGGGCCGGAGACGTAGGCGGCCTTGAAGCGCACCATCGTGCTGGTGTCGTACTTCAGGTAGCCCGAACCCGGGATCGACGGCAGCTCGAAGGCGTCCGGCACGCCGATGGCGGCGCGGGACTCGGCCGCGGAGAAGGTCTTCAGGCCGATGCGGTAGGACAGGTGCGAGTCCAGGCCGCGCAGCTTGCCCTCCTCCAGGCGCTGCGAGGCCAGCAGCATGTGCATCTGCAGCGACCGGCCGAGGCGGCCGATCATGACGAACAGGTCGATGAAGTCCGGCTTGGCCGACAGCAGCTCGGAGAACTCGTCGACGACGATGAACAGCGCGGGCAGCGGGTCGAGGTCGGCGCCGTTCTCCCTGGCCTTCTCGTACTCCCAGACGTTCTTGAAGTTGCCGCCGTTCTTCAGCGCCTCCTGGCGGCGGTTCATCTCCCCCGCCAGCGCGTCCTTCATGCGGTCGACCAGCGTGATCTCGCCTGCCAGGTTGGTGATGACCGCGGAGACGTGCGGCGCGCCGTCCAAGCCGAGGAACGTCGCACCACCCTTGAAGTCGACCAGGACGAAGTTCAGCGTGGTGGACGAGTGCGTGGCCAGCATGCCCAGCACGAGCGTGCGCAGGAACTCGGACTTGCCGGAACCGGTCGCGCCGATGCACAGGCCGTGCGGGCCCATGCCCTCCATCGCCGCTTCCTTGATGTCCAGCTCGACGGCCTGGCCGTACTCGCCGATGCCGAAGGGCACCCGGTAGCGGTCGCGGACCGGCCGCGGCCGCCACGCCTGCTGCACGTCGAAGGTCATCGGGTCGCCGGGGATGCCCAGCAGCTCCAGCAGCGTCGGGTTGGCCGCGAGCGCGTCCTCCTCGCCGGAGTCGGCCTGGCCCTGGCCCAGCCGGTACGGGGAGAGCTTGCGGGCCAGCGCCTCGGCCTCGGCCACGGTCAGCGAGTCCGGCGCGGCGAACCACTCCACCCCGCTGGCGCTGCGCGCGCCGAGCTTGTCGCCCTCGATCACCAGGCGCAGGCCGCGGCGGGCGGTCAGCGCGCCCAGGGAGTCGGACAGGTCGATCAGCGTGACGCCGACCTGGCCCTCCTCCAGGATGATGTTCTCCTCGCGGGTCACCTCGCCGTCGTCGATGACGATCACGATGTGCGGCTGGTCCGGCTGCGGCGGGGCGTTGCGGGTGAACCGCTGCCGGTCGCGCAGCTCGTCGTCGAGCCAGTGCTCGATCTGGGCCAGCGACCCGGCCATCATCCGCAGCTGGCCGATGCCGTCGACCATCGTCGGGTGCTGGACGTGGGGCAGCCACTTGGCCCACTCCCACTCCTGCTTGGCCTTGCCCGAGGTGACCACGGCGATCAGCACGTCGTCGGGGCTGTGGAAGGTGACCAGCTGGGCCAGCAGCGCCCGGGCCAGGGCGCGGGTGCGGTCCCGCTCGCCGGAGATGCCGACCGCGGCGAACCCGCGGATGGCGACCTGGATCGGCAGGTCCGGCACGATCGAGTGGGCCCGGACGAACCGGCGCAGGGCCAGCGTGGCGATCGGCTCCAGCTCGTCGACCGGGCCGGTCTGCGGCGGGACCAGGCGGGTGGCCAGCCGCTGCGAGCCGCGCCCGGCGCGCAGGTGGCAGAAGTCGGCGTCGGCCTGGCGGCGCTCCCACATCCGGCGGCTGGTGGCGATCGACCACAGCGCCTGCGGGTCGGGGTGGGTCCACTCCAGGGCGGCGCGCTGGTCGAGCGCGGCCTCGCGGGCCCGGTCGCGCATCTGGCCGAGGTAGCGCAGGTAGTCCTTGCGGTCCTCGTTCATCTCGGCCTTCTTCTGGCCGCCGCCGCGCCCGCCCATGCCGCCGGCCATCATGCCCACCGTCGACATCAGGAACATGCCGCCGAACATCAGCGACATCGGGTTGCGGCCGCCGACCATGAACATGAAGACCATCATCCCGATGGAGGCCACGATCATGACCGCTGGCAGCAGCTTCATGACGATGTTGCCCGGGATGACCCGGGGCACCTCCGGCGGCGGCTCCAGGTGCACCTCGCCGCCGGGCTGGCGGGGCGCGGCCATGCGCGGCGATCGCTTGAACTGCAGCGTGCTCACCGGGAGGACACCTCTCTCGTGGGCAGGACTTGACCGGGAACCTACCGAACCCGGGGACCGCCGTCCGACGATTCGGCCGAACGGCTCTTGTCCAGCGGGCCGATCCCGGCCACGGCGGCGACGGTGACCACCGCGGCCACCGCGACCGCCGCGGCGCCGGGGCCGGTGATCGCCAGGAAGTACAGCAGCGCGGCCGACAGCGCCACGCCCAGTGCGCCCAGGGCGAACCGGGCAGGCCCGCCTGCGGCGGACGCGACCGCGAGCAGGACCGCGAGCAGCAGGGCGAGGCCACCGTGCCATAACGCGGCCACCGCGCCGGACGCGCCGAGGTACTGGATCGCCAGCAGCAGCGCGCCCGCCACCGCCGCCACCGCGGGCGCGTACGCGGTCACCGGGCGCGGCGAGGTGTCGACGCGCCCGGAGAACAGCAGCGCCACCGACGCGACCAGGAAGGCCGCGCCGTAGGCCAGCCCCGCCGGGTCGCGGCCGTCCACGAGGAACATCACGCCCATGATCGCCACCGCCGCGGCGACCAGCACCACGCCCAAGGCCACGCGCCCGGGGAAGGTCGCGCCCGCGGGGGTGTAGCCGACGGCGAGCGCCGCGGCGGCGACCGCGGCGGCGGGCAGGACGGCGGCCGGGTGGCCGGTCGCGGTGGCCATCAGCACGGCCATGCCGACGGCGGCCAGGGCGGTCGCCGGTGGCAGCAGCGCGCCCGCGACGCCGCGGCGGGCAGGCGGAACGGCCATCGTCATCTCCCCGTTGGTCCCCCGCGTCCGGTTTCTGCGCCAACCGGCTCACCCGCGCGGGGCGGTGCGGCCATACTAAGGGCCGTCTCGGGGCAGCCGGGGCGTGATCGGCCAGGGTTAGGGGGCAGCTAGGTGGCAACGGGGACGACCGTGTTCAGCCGGGTGACGGTGCTCGCCCCGAGAACGCGCATCGACGTGGCGCTGCCGGCGGACGTTCCGGTGGCCGACCTGATGTCGATGCTGCTGGAGATGGCCAAGGAGGCCACCCCGGACGGCGGCGCGCGGCACGGCGGCTGGTGCCTGGCCAAGCTCGGCGACGCCCCGCTCGACCCCAGCCGCACGCTCGGCTCGCTGGGCATCGTCGACGGCGACATGCTCCAGCTGCGCAAGCGCGCCGAGAACCCGCCGCCGCCGCTGTACGACGACGTGGTCGACGCGATCGCCGAGTCCGCCCCGGACAGCTACCGGCCGTGGACCAAGGACACCGCCCGCCGCATCGGGCACATCGCGGGCGCGCTCGCCCTGATCACCGGCGCGGTCGCGGTGTGGATGGGCGGGCCGATGTTCGGCGGCGGGCACCTCGGCCCCGCCATCACCGCGGGCGTGGCCGCCGTGGTGTTCGTCGCGCTCGGCGCGGTGATCGCCCGCGGCTACCAGGAGCGCACCACCGGCGTGCTGATCGCCGCGGCGGGCGCGCTGCCGATGGCCTTCGTCAGCGGCCTGGCGATCGTGCCGGGCGCGACCGGGCGGGCGTCGCTGCTGCTGGCCTCGGCGCTGGTGCTGATCGTCGCGTCGGCCTCGATCATGCTGATCGGCGCGGGCGTGACCACGTTCGTGGCCGCGGGCACGGCGGCCGGGCTCGGCGTGCTCGCCTTCGGCGTGGCCACGCTGATCGCCCACCCGGCCCCGGGCATCGCCGCAGGCGCGGTCGCGGTCGCGCTGGCCGCGCTGTCGCTGCTGCCGCGGCTGACCATCCAGCTGGCCCGGCTGCCGCTGCCGAACGTGCCGGGCAGCGCCGAGGACCTCAAGGAGGACACCGGCTTCCCGGACTACCGCTCGATCGAGCGGCGCGCGGGCCTGGCCCACGAGTACATGACGGGCATGATCATCGGCTGCGGCGCGGTCACCGCGATCGGCGCGATCGTGGCGGCGTCCGCGCCCGGGCCGTGGGGGATCATCCTGGGCGTGGTGGCCACGCTGGTGCTGCTGCTGCGCGGGCGGACCTACGCCAACGGCAGCCAGGCCATCGCCCTGCTGGCGACCGGCATGCTGGCTGCGGCGGGCATCCTGGTCGGCTGGCTGCTGTCGATGCCGCCGTTCGAGCGGCTGCTGTGGGTCTTCGGCGCGCTGGTGCTCGTCGCCGCCGCCGCCCTGGTGCTCGGCGTGATCTTCCCGCGCCAGCGCTTCTCCCCGCCGCTGCGGCGCAGCGTCGAGGTGTTCGAGGCCATCTGCATCGCCGTGGTCCTGCCGCTGGCGCTCGCGGTGATGGAGCTGTACTCGGTCCTGCGGCAAGTGAACTTCAAGCTCTGATGCGCCGCCTCCGCGTCCCCGCCGCCATCCTCGCCGCCGGGCTGGCCGTGGCCGTGCCCGTCCAGCCCGCGCTCGCCCAGCAGCAGCCGCCGCCGAGCACCGCAGGGGCCTTCCCGCCGCCGCTGCCCCCGGGCACGCCGGTGCCGCGCGGGACCGACCCGAACCTGACCTACGGGCTGAAGACCCAGTGCATCCGCGGGCACAAGGACAACATCGACATCAAGAACAAGCCGTGGGGCCAGTCGAAGCTGCAGTTCGACACCCTGCACAAGTTCGCAACCGGCAAGGGCATCAAGGTCGCGGTGATCGACACCGGGGTGTCGCCGCACCCGTACCTGAAGGACCTGCAGGGCATCGGCGACTTCGTCAAGAAGGAGCACCGCGGCCTGGAGGACTGCGACGGCCACGGCACGATGGTCGCGGGGATCATCGCCGCGAAGCCGCCCGCGGACTCCGACATCGGCTTCAAGGGCATCGCCCCGGACGCGACGATCCTGAGCATCCGCCAGTCCAGCGCCAACTACACCGCCGAGATCGAGAAGAACGGCAGGCGCGAGGAGGTCCGGGCGGGCAACCTGGAAACCCTGGCCAAGGCGGTCGTGCTGGCCGCCGACGCAGGCGCCGACGTGATCAACATGTCGGTGAACCGGTGCAGGCTGGCCTCCTCGTACGTCATCGACAGCGGCGAGCTGGCCCTGCAGGCGGCCGTGCGGTACGCGGTGGACCAGAAGGACGCCGTGCTGGTCACCTCCGCGGGCAACACCGACGACGACCTGTGCCCGGACTCGCAGAACGGCTTCGACCCCAACAACCCCAGCCACATCGTCACCCCGCCGTGGTTCCGCGACGACGTGCTGTCGGTGGCCGCGGTGAACCGCGACGGCGACCCCGCGCCGTTCACCGTGCAGGGCCCGTGGGTCGGCGTGTCCGCCCCCGGCACCGACATCATCTCGCTGGACCCCTCCGGCGACGGCCTGGCCAACCTGCACATCAAGAACAGCGGCGAGAAGAGCACCATCCAGGGCACCAGCTTCGCCGCGCCCTACGTCGCAGGCCTGGCCGCGCTGATCCGCGAGCGCTTCGACCACCTGGACGCCCGCGAGGTGATGGAGCGCATCAAGCTGACCGCCTCGCACCCCGCGGCCCCCGGCGGCCACGACAACCTCGTCGGCTACGGCATGATCAACCCGATCGGCGCGCTGACGGCGATGATCCCGGCCGAGCAGGGCATCGCGCCCGCCGAGGCGGTCGACGTCCAGATGCAGATGCCACCGGAGATCCGCAAGGACTGGACGCCCATGCACGTCGCCCTGATCGGCGCGGGCGGCGGGCTGCTCCTGCTGCTGGTCACCCTGTTCGTCGTCCACACCATCCGCCGCAACCGGCCGGGATCACCCGCCGAGGTGAGGGGCCAGGCCTGAACCGCGCGCTCGCCGCCGGGATCATCGCGGCCAACCGCCCGCCGATGTCCTGAGCATCCGCCAATCCAGCGCGAGTTGCGAGGGCGAGATCCCCGGCCAGGACGGCAGAACGGCTAAGCGCAGGGCGGGCACACTGGCGACCCTCGCCTAGGCGGTCAACCAGACCGTCGCCGCGGGTCACTGAACACGAGCAGCCCCCGCCCGGTGTTCGGCGGGGGCTGCTCGGCCGTCGGGGGGTCAGTCGTCGCCGATGACGGAGGGGGAAGCCTTGGCGGGCTTGCCGAAGATGTCCTCTGGCTTGCCCTGGACCCGGTTGCGCGGCTTGTGCTCGGTGCCGCCGCCCTGCTGGCCCATCATCCCGCCGCCCATCGGCATCATGCCCATGCCGCCCATGCCCATGCCGCGGCCCGCGGCCGCCCCACCGCCTGCGGCCGCCGCGGCAGCGCCCGCGGCTGGGGCCTGCTTGCCCTGGGCCGCCTCGCCCGCGGCCACCCAGTCGCCCGGGGCGGGCGGGCTCGTGGCGCTGCCGACGCCGCCCGCGCCGCCACCGCCGAACCCACCGCCGCCGAAGCCCCCGCCACCACCGGCGCCGCCCGCCGACGGCACCGAGGGCGTCTCGGTCTCCACCGGCTTGACCTGCGGGGCCGTCATGGTCCAGTCGGTCTCCGGGAAGGTGTGCGCCATCGCCACGTCCTTGAACGCGGCCGAGCCGTCGATGCCCTCGCACAGCTGGACCAGCGCGTCGAGCACCTGGCGCACCGACTCGAACAGCTCCTGGCCGGGCCTGCGCATCTGGTCGAGGTAGAAGCGGGTGCGGTCGTCGCCGAGGCCGCGCCCGCCGCCCGCGGTCTCGGCCGTGTCGACCAGCATGTCCGCCAGCGTGACCACGATCTCCCGCAGGCCGTCGGCGGTCTCGTCCAGCACGTCGGCCATCGTCGTCATCGCGTCGGCCATGTCGTTGCCCGCCAGGCCGACCTTGTTCATGTAGTCGATGAACGAATCCGCGTCGGCGCCCTGCCACGCGGCGTCCAGGCCGCCCAGGGGTCCGGTCAGGTCGCTCGACACCTGCTCGGCCACCGCGCCCACCGCGCGGTAGCGCTCGGCTTCGGCGTGCAGGTCGCTCCAGCGGCCCACGACCGGGGCGAAGTAGTCCTCCACCGGGTCGGGCACGCCCAGCTCCGCGCACAGCCGGGACAGGAAGTCCAGGTACGGGCCGATGCCCGCCTCGACGTCGGCCCCGTCGGGACCGCCCTTGGCCACCGCGCCGACGACGACCACCTCACTCACCCCCGCTGCGGCGCAGCGAGACCGCGCCGTCGTCGTCGGACGTCTGGTACTGCTCGGCCACCTTGCCCAGGCTCTCCGCCGCCGCCGACAGCGACTCCACGCCGCGGTCGAGCTGCCCGCGCAGCGCGGCGGACGCTCGCTGGTAGGCGTCCGCGATGCGCACCGTGCGGCCCAGCTCGCCGAACGCCTCCGGCCCCAGCGGGGCGGTGCTGAGCACGGCTGCGCCCTCGGACAGCTCGGCGGCGGCGGCCGCGACCTTCTTCGCGTAGCCGCCGACCCAGTCGGGGTCGACCTTGATCACGGCCATCCGCTGGTCCTCCTTCGCCGGACGGGGTACCGGTTCCGACGGTAGGCCGAACTGTCCGGTTCCCCTAGGGGGCGGGCTGGCCCGCGGGCTGCGGCTGCTCGGTGAACACGCCGTCGCCGACCGGGACCGAGTCGTAGGTCTGCAGGACGTCGCGGGCGTTGAGGGACGCGCCGTTGGGCAGCAGCCGCACGATCGCGTCCGGCGCGGGGGTCTGGTTGGCCAGGCCGAGCGCACCGGCCGTGCGGGCGTCGGGGATGCCGTACTTCACGCCGCGGTCGGAGATCAGGTAGATCGGGCCGGTGGTGAAGTCGGCCGGGGACACCGAGCCGCGCACCACGGCGGCCTTGCCCGGCTGCAGGAAGAAGTGGTCGATCTTGCCGCCGTCGGCGTTGGGCGAGGTGATGTCGACGACCGGCGACCCGCCAGCGCTGGTCTTCATCGGCAGCGGCACGTCCTGGCCGATGTGCACCTTGGTCTGGCCCTGGGCGTTGGCGCCCTCGCCGACGATGCCCCAGCCCAGGCACACCACCGGGAAGTTGGTCGGGGTCAGCACCTCGGGCACGACCTCGGGGAAGTCCTTCTCCTCCACCACGTCGCGCACGACCCGGCTGGTGACCTGCTCGGGGGCCACGCGCGGGATGTCGACCTGGTCGGACTGGGTGAACCGGATGAGGTCGGCGGTGGTCTTCTTGATCTGCTGCACGCCGTCGCGCAGGAGCACGTAGTACACCAGCTGGCCCGCGCGCTCGACCTCCATCACGTCGCCGACCTTGAGGCCGTCGATGTCGACGTTGCTCGGCGCGCCGCGGCCGGGGATCTCCGGCGAGCGCAGCGCCGCGGCCTCGGGGATCGCGTTGAGCAGGCCGACGGTGATCTTGCGGGCGTTGTTGCGGTCGAGGTTCAGCGCGTCGACCACGCGGTCGTTGGACATGTCGACCTCGGCGCGCACCGTGCTGGTGTTCGGGCGGTTGGCCGACCCGGGCGTGCGGTAGACGAGGTACACCTTCTTGGTGGGGGCCTCGACCAGCAGGGCGGCCTGCTCGCCGAGCTCGGGGCCGAGGTCGGCCACCCCGCCGAGCACCGTGGTCTCGATCTTGTCCTGGCTGGCCGGGTCGTTGAGGCTGCGGTCGAGCTGGTACTCGTCGCAGACCGCCCAGTGGTCGGTCACCCGCTGCTCGGCCTTCTCCGGCAGCAGCTGCGGGGCGTCGGGCAGGCCGGTCATCCGCTCGCGCGGGATGCCTTCGAGCTTCTTGTCGTCGACGAAGGTCGGCTGGGCCACCGCGCCGATCGGCTCGCTGCCCTCGACCTGGGTGCCCACCCCCTGGGCCTCCGGGCTGCTGCGGGCCAGCAGCAGCAGCCGCGCCGAGGCGAGGTTGAACGTGGGGATCAGCACCTTGCCCTTGGGCGTGCCGTTCAGCAGCACGTACACCGAGCCCGACGGCTGGGCGATGACGATGCCGTCCTTGTCCGGCGGCTTCGGCGACGGGCTCAGCAGCCCGAAGATGAGGAACCCGATCAGGCCGATCGCGCCGAGGCAGATGCCGACGACGGTGGCTCTGGTGTGGGTGCGCATCGGATCGTGCAGCATCACCGCGTCCTTGCGGACCAGCGCCGACTGCATCCTGCGCAGCACGAAGCGGTATGCCTGAACCTGGGACTTCGTCGTCGGTGTTGATGGCATTCTCGGCCTGCAGCTCTCCCCGTCGCGGTACGGTTCCGCAGGATAGTCGTACGGACGTGCGCCGTATGCCGGTTCGGCCAGAACCGGCACCGACACTAGGGGAATGATCGATCGGATGTCCGTGACCACTCCGCCGCGCCAGGGCAGGACACCACCGCCGGGGCAGCCGCCGCACCCCGGGCCGGGCGGACCCGGGGGGCCGGGCAGACCGGGTGGCCCGGGGGGACCAGGTGGTCCCGGCAGGCCCGGCGGCCCGGGTGGTCCTGGCGGACCCGGTGGGCCGGGCGGACCCGGCGGCCCGGGTGGTCCCGGTGGGCCGGGCGGCCCCGGGGGGCCGGGTGGTCCGGGCAGGCCGGGGCCTGCGGGCGCGGTGCCCGCCGGACCGCCGCCGACCCGGGTCTCGGCGCGCAGGCGGGCCCGCGGCGCGAGCCTGGGCCCGCTGCCGGTGGCCAACCTGGTCGTGCTGGAGGTCGGCCTGGCGATCGGGCTCATCCTGCTGGCGATCAACCTCAAGCTGGTCTACGTCGCCATCGGCATCGCGGTCGTCGCGCTGGTGGTGGCGTTCCTGCGCTGGCGCGGCCGCTGGTTCACCCAGTGGGTCACGGTCACCGCGCGCTACCTCGCCCGCTCGCACACCCGCGTCACCAAGCCGACCGGCGTGGTGACCATGGAGCAGATGGCCCCGGGCAGCGAGGCCGAGGTCACCGGCCCCGACGACCCGCGCGTGGCGCTGCTGCGGCTGGCCGTGCCCGACCTCGTCGTGGCCCACGGCATCGACCACGAGCGCAAGCCGGTCGGCCTGGCCTGGCACGAGGGCACCTGGACGGCGGTGCTGCTGGTCGACCCGGCCCCCGGGCTGATCACCAAGGTCGGCGCGACGCCCAGCCTGCCGCTGGCCGCGCTCGCCCCGTGCCTGGAGGACCGCGGCGTGGTGCTCGACGCGATCCAGGTGATCTGGCACTGCTACCCGGGAAGCGCGGCGCTGCCGCCGAACTCCCCGGCGCTGGCGTCCTATTTGGAGGTCCTGGGTGGACTGTCGGCCGCGGCGCGGCGCAGCACCTGGGTCGCGGTGCGGCTGGACCCGCGGCGCTGCCCGGCCGCGGTGCGCGAGCGCGGCGGCGGCGTCGTCGGCGCCCACCGCGCGCTGATCGGCGCGCTCTCGCGGGTGCGCAACGCGCTGGAGTCGCGCGGCGTGCCGACCCGGCCGCTGGACCCCGACGAGCTGCTCAAGGCGGGCATCTCCGCCGCCGAGCTGACCGGCGTCGCGGGCTCGCAGGCGCGGGTGTCGCTGCGCGAGCGCTGGACCGGCGTGACCGCGGCGGGCATCGGCCACGCCAGCTACGCCATCACCGGCTGGCCGCAGGGCAAGGCCGCGCAGAGCCTCAACACGCTCACCAGCGTGCGCGCGCTCTCGGCCACGGTCACCATGTCGATCTCCCCCGGCGCGGACGAGGGCCTGGTCGGCCTGCGCGGGCTGGTGCGCGTCAGCGCCCGCAACCCCGACGAGCTCGGGCACGCGGACGAGCGGCTGACCGCCATCGCCGACCGCATCGGGATCACCCTCACCCCGCTGCGCGGGCTGCAGGCCGCGGGCCTGGCCGCGTCGCTGCCGCTGGGAGGCCAGGTATGAGCAGCAGGCTGATGGACACCAAGGGCGGCGCGGGCGTCGCGCCGGAGTTCCTGGTGCCGCCGGAGATGCTGAGCGCGGTCAGCCCGTCGGGCGACCGCGGCGGCATGGTGCTGGGATCCAGCCCGCGCGGCGAGCCGCTGCTGGTCTCGGCGCTGCGGCCCGCCCCCACCCGGATCGTGCTGGTGGGCGGGCTGTACCTGGCGCGGCAGGTGGCGCTGCGGGCGATGGCCGTCGGCGCGTGGGTGGTCGTGGCCACCGGTCGGCCCGCGGCCTGGCAGGTGCTGCAGAAGGCCGCCGGGACCGGCCCGGACGGGCGGCCTGCGCCGCTGGTGCAGATCCGGCGGCTGAGCCCGGTCGAGCTGCCCCGCCCCTCCGAGGACGGCCCGCTGCTGGTCGTGCACGACGGCGGCCCGACGCCGCAGGAGCTGTTCCCGCCGCGCTCGCCGTGGCAGACCACCGTCTACGTGCTGCCGTACATGCACCCGCAGGCCGGGGCCACCGCGAACACCGCCGACCTGGTGCTGATGCAGCGCCTGCCGGTCGGCCAGGCCCAGCTCGCGGCCCGGATCTGGCGGCTGCCCCCGCCGATGGTGCAGGAGCTCAGCTCGCTGGCCGACGACCAGGTCGTGGCCCTCGGTCGCAACATGTGGGAGCGCATGCGGCTGGTCACCACCCAGAAGGAACAGCAGATCCTGGGGCCGGTCCGCCGAGGCGACTGAGCCATCCGGACCAGCCAGGTGCTCCCCGGGGGGCAAACGCTTCCCAGGGAAGGCCCATCTGTTCATAAGTGGACGCCCTCATACACGGAATACCCCTTGCGGCGGTTAACGGCGATAAACCACTGTGAGGAAGTCCGCGCGGACACCCTGCAACATCACATCTCCCCAACCAGCACGCGGCCCTGACCACGAGGGTCTGGCGCCGCATGCTCCCTGCACCAAGGAGATCGACTGATGGGTAAGTCTCGCGCCGAGTCGCTGCGTCGGCTCGCCGGGGTGGGCATCGCCGCGGCGGCCACCGCCGCCGCGGGCGTCGGCCTGGTCGCACCAGCTGCTGCCGCCGAGGGCCAGATCCTGGGCGCCGGCAACGCGACGGCCATCGAGGGCAGCTACATCGTCGTCATGAAGGACGGCGTCCAGGCACAGGGCGCCACCGCCGACGCGCTGGCCGCGCGGCACGGCGGCAAGATCAAGCACCGGTTCAGCGCCACCATCAAGGGCTTCTCGGCGACCATGTCCGAGCGCCAGGCCAAGCGGCTGGCGGCCGACCCCGCCGTCGCCTACGTCGAGGCCGACCAGGTGGTGTCCATCGCCGAGGACCAGCTCAACCCGACCTGGGGCCTGGACCGCATCGACCAGACCGACCGGCCGCTGGACAACAAGTACTCGTTCACGACGCGGGCGGCCAACGTCAACGCCTACATCATCGACACCGGCATCCTGACCACGCACAACGACTTCGGCGGGCGCGCGGTCCACGGCCGCGACACCGTCGACAACGACAACAACGCCACCGACTGCAACGGCCACGGCACCCACGTGGCGGGCACCGTCGGCGGCGGCACGTACGGCGTGGCCAAGGGCGTCAAGCTCTACGCGGTCCGGGTGCTCAACTGCTCGGGCTCGGGCACCAACGCCGGGGTCATCGCGGGCGTGGACTGGGTGACCCAGAACCACGTCAAGCCCGCCGTGGCGAACATGAGCCTCGGCGGCGGCGCCTCCACCGCGCTGGACGACGCGGTGCGCCGCTCGATCTCCGCGGGCGTGACCTACGCGCTGGCGTCGGGCAACTCCAACACCAGCGCCTGCAACTCCTCGCCCGCGCGGGTGGCCGAGGCGCTGACGGTCAACGCCAGCGACAGCAACGACGCCAGGGCCAGCTTCTCCAACTACGGCACCTGCACCGACCTGTACGCGCCCGGCGTGAACATCACCTCGGCGTGGTACACCGGCAACACCGCCACCAACTCGATCAGCGGCACGTCGATGGCCTCCCCGCACGTCGCGGGCGCCGCGGCGCTGTACCTGGCGGCCAACCCGTCGGCCACCCCGGCGCAGGTGAACGCGGCGATCATCGGCGCGGCGTCCACCGGCAAGATCAGCAACCCGGGCACCGGCTCGCCGAACCGCCTGCTCTACACCGGCCAGGGCGGCGGCGAGGAGCCGCCGACGGGCTGCGACCCGGTCACCAACGACACCGACGTCGCCATCCCGGACGCGGGCTCGGCCGTGACCAGCTCCATCACCATCGCCAACTGCGACGCGGCGTCCTCGACGTCCAAGGTGGCCGTCGACATCCGCCACACCTACCGCGGTGACCTGGTCGTCGACCTGATCGCCCCGGACGGCTCGTCGTACCGGCTGAAGAACTCCAGCGGCTCGGACAGCGCGGACAACGTCATCGCGACCTTCACCGTCAACCTGGCCGGGGAGTCCCCGAACGGCACCTGGCGCCTGTCGGTCCGCGACGTGTACCGCTCCGACACCGGCACGATCAACAGCTGGACGCTCGACCTGTGATCCGAGCCTGCTCGGCATGACGGCATGAGCGGCGGGGCCCGCCGAGTTCCCCCGGACTCGGCGGGCCTGCGCGCGTCAGCGGGTGCGCACGTTGCGGGTGAGGTCGGCGCGGGCGGCCAGCTCGTCGTCCGGCGGGTAGTCCACGCCGATGAGCGCCAGGCCGTGGGCCGGGGCGACGGTGATCTCCGAGGGGCGGCTCGTCGCGGTCAGCATCGACGCGGGCCAGTCGGCGGGCTTGCGGCCCTCGCCGACGGCCAGCAGCGCGCCCATGAGGCTGCGGACCATCGAGTGGCAGAAGGCGTCCGCGGAGACCAGCGCGACCAGCTCGTCCCCCTCGCGCACCCACTCCAGGCGCTGGAGCTCGCGGATGGTCGTCGCGCCCTCGCGGCGCTTGCAGAAGGCGACGAAGTCGTGCTCGCCCAGCAGCAGCGCCGAGGCCGCGTTCAGCGCGTCCAGGGACAGCGGCCGCGGCCAGGCCACCACGAAGCCGCGCCGCAGCGGGTCCGCCTGCCACGGGGTGTCGGTGATCCGGTAGGCGTAGTGCCTGCGCAGCGCGCCGAAGCGGGCGTCGAAGGCGGGCGGGACCACCCGGGCGGCCAGCACGCGCACGTCGGCGGGCAGCGCCCGGGACAGGCGGAACACCAGGTGCCCGGGGTCGGTGCCGGCGGGCAGGTCGGCGTGCGCCACCTGGCCGCTGGCGTGCACGCCCGCGTCCGTGCGGCCCGCCACGGTCAGCCGCACCGGGCGGCGCAGCACCCGCTCCAGCGCCTCCTCCAGCACCCCGCACACGGTGCGCCGCGACGGCTGGCGGGCCCAGCCGGAGAAGCCCGCCCCGTCGTAGGCGATGTCCATGCGGAAGCGGGCGAGCCCGCCACCCCCGGCTGGGGTGACGGGCTCGCCCTGGACGTGCTCGGTCAGGACGTCTTGTCCTTGTCCGCGGCGTCGTCGGCGCCCTCCGCGGGCTCCTCGGCGGCGTCCTTGGTGGCCGACTCGGGCGCCTCGGCGTCCTGGTCCGCCACGTCGGCGGCCGCGGTGGTCTCCGCGTCCTCGGCCGGGGTCTCCTCGGCCTTGGCGGCGTCGGCCTTCTTCTCGTCCGCGGCGAACTTGGTCTTGCGGGCGGCCTCGGCCTCCGCGGTGACCGTCTTCTCCTGGATGAGCTCGATGACGGCCATCGCGGCGTTGTCGCCCCGGCGCGGCATCGTCTTGACGATGCGCAGGTAGCCGCCGTTGCGGTCGCTGAAGAACGGGCCGATCTCGGTCATCAGGCGCTGGACGACGTCCTTGTCCCGGATGACCTTCATGATCTCGCGGCGGTTGTGCAGGTCGCCGCGCTTGGCCTTGGTGATCAGCCGCTCCGCGTACGGCCGCAGGCGCTTGGCCTTGGCCTCGGTGGTGGTGATGCGGCCGTTCTGGAACAGCGAGGTGGCCAGGTTGGCCAGCAGCAGCCGCTCGTGGGCCGGGCCCGCGCCCAGCCGGGCGCCCTTGGTTGGGGTGGGCATTGGATGCTCCTTGATTAAGATCAGCGAGGCCCGCGAGGACCTAGAGCTGCTCGGTCTCCGCGTAGTCCTGGCCGTCGTCGTTGCCCGTGTCCGCGCCGGTCGACCAGCCCGCGTCCGCGGAGTAGTCGGTGGCCGCCGCCGACGGGTCGAACCCGGGCGGGCTGTCCTTGAGCGCGAGGCCGAGGCCGACCAGCTTCATCTTGACCTCGTCGATGGACTTCGCGCCGAAGTTGCGGATGTCCAGCAGGTCCGCCTCGCTGCGCGAGACCAGCTCGCCCACGGTGTGGATGCCCTCGCGCTTGAGGCAGTTGTACGAGCGCACGGTGAGGTCGAGGTCCTCGATCGGCATCGCGTAGGCGGCGATGGTGTCCGCCTCCTGCGGCGAGGGGCCGATCTCGATGCCCTCGGCGTCGACGTTCAGCTCGCGGGCCAGGCCGAAGAGCTCCACCAGCGTCTTGCCCGCCGACGCGACGGCGTCGCGCGGCGTGATCGACGGCTTGGTCTCCACGTCGAGCACCAGCTTGTCGAAGTCGGTGCGCTGCTCGACGCGGGTGGCCTCGACCTTGTAGGTCACCTTGAGCACCGGCGAGTAGATCGAGTCGACCGGGATGCGGCCGATCTCGGCGCCCGCCTGCTTGTTCTGCATCGCCGGGACGTAGCCGCGACCGCGCTCGACGACGAGCTCGATCTCCAGCTTGCCCTTGCCGTTGAGCGTGGCGATGTGCAGATCCGGGTTGTGCACCGTGACGCCCGCGGGCGGCACGATGTCGCCCGCGGTGACCTCACCGGGGCCCTGCTTGCGCAGGTACATCGTCACCGGCTCGTCCTCCTCCGAGGAGATCACCAGCTCCTTGAGGTTGAGGATGATGTCGGTGACGTCCTCCTTGACGCCCGGCACGGTCGTGAACTCGTGCAGCACGCCGTCGATGCGGATGCTGGTCACGGACGCGCCGGGGATCGAGGACAGCAGCGTGCGCCGCAGCGAGTTGCCGAGCGTGTAGCCGAAGCCGGGCTCAAGCGGCTCGATGACGAAGCGGGAGCGGGTCTCGTTGACCGGCTCCTCGGTCAGGGTGGGACGCTGTGAGATGAGCACTTCTGGGATTTCCTTTCCGAAGGCGCCCGCTATATGACGCCAGTCGAAAGCCGGGCGGCGGCCGGGTCGGCCGCCGCCCATGACGGCTACTTCGAGTAGAACTCGACGATGAGCTGCTCCTGGACCGGCACGTCGATCTGGGCGCGCTCGGGCAGCTGGTGCACGAGGATGCGCAGGGTCGACGGGACCAGCTGCAGCCAGCCCGGGATCGGCCGGTCGCCGACGGACTCCTTGGCGATCACGAACGGCAGCGTGGGCAGCGACTTCGGCTTCACGTCGATGATGTCGAACTTCGACACCTGGAAGCTGGGGATGTTGACCTTCTTGCCGTTGACCAGGAAGTGCCCGTGGCTGACCAGCTGCCGCGCCTGGCGGCGGGTGCGGGCCAGGCCTGCGCGGTAGACCACGTTGTCCAGGCGGGACTCCAGCAGCTGGAGCAGGACCTCGCCGGTCTTGCCCTGGCGGCGCACGGCCTCCTCGTAGTAGCGGCGGAACTGCCGCTCCAGGACGCCGTAGGTGTAGCGCGCCTTCTGCTTCTCCTGCAGCTGCAGCAGGTACTCGCTCTCCTTGACCCGGCCGCGGCCGTGCTGGCCGGGCGGGTAGGGGCGGCGCTCGAAGGCCTGGTCGCCGCCGACGAGGTCGACCTTGAGGCGACGCGAGATGCGCGTGGCGGGGCCGGTGTAGCGTGCCATGGTTTCTACTCCTCCCCGTTCCTCAGACCCGGCGCCGCTTGGGCGGGCGGCAGCCGTTGTGGGGCTGCGGGGTCACATCCTGGATCGTGCCGACCTCGAGGCCCGCCGCCTGCAGCGACCGGATCGCGGTCTCCCGGCCGGAGCCGGGGCCCTTGACGAAGACGTCGACCTTCTTCATGCCGTGCTCGGCCGCCTTGCGGGCGGCGTTCTCGGCGGCCATCTGCGCGGCGAACGGGGTCGACTTGCGCGAGCCCTTGAAGCCGACGTGCCCGGAGGACGCCCACGAGATCACGGCGCCGGTCGGGTCGGTGATGGAGACGATCGTGTTGTTGAACGTGCTCTTGATGTGGGCGTGCCCGTGCGAGACGTTCTTCTTTTCCTTGCGCCGGACCTTCTTGACTCCGGCGCCGGTGCGCGACTTGGGGGGCATGTCTTGGGTGTTCTCCTACTTGGAACGCTTCGAGGTGGTGACGGTGGGGGCCGCGTGCCGGATGACTGTCCCGGCGTCCGTGTACAGCTCGCGCAGGGCAGCCGGGCGGCTGCTCCGGGGCGCGACGGCAAGAGCCATGAAGGCCCGGTTGCGTCGCCGCTGCGGGGCGACGACCACGGTCTGGCGGCCCGTGCTCACTTCTTGCCGGCCTTCTTCTTGCCGGCGACCGTCTTCTTCGGGCCCTTGCGGGTGCGGGCGTTGGTCTTGGTCCGCTGACCGCGGACCGGCAGCCCGCGACGCCAGCGCAGGCCCTCGTAGCAGCCGATCTCGATCTTGCGTCGGATGTCGGCCTGCACCTCGCGGCGGAGGTCACCCTCGACCTTGTAGTTGTTCTCGATGTAGTCGCGCAGGCGGGTCAGCTCCTCGTCGGAGAGATCCTTCACGCGCAGGTCGGGCGAGATCTCGGTGGCGGCAAGCAGCTCCTTGGAGCGCGTGCGGCCGATGCCGAAGATGTAGGTGAGCGCGATCTCCATCCGCTTGTCGCGGGGGAGGTCGACGCCAACGAGTCGTGCCATGGCGGCTTCTGTCTCCTGTCGGTATCTCCAGGTCTGCTCCCCCGCCACCCCCGGCCGACTCAAGGTCGGGGACCCGGCCTGGAGACCGGGCGTGAACCGGGTCCGTGTGACCCGGCAGGTCGAGGGAGGTCCTCGGGTGCGGCGTGATCAGCCCTGGCGCTGCTTGTGGCGCAGGTTCTCGCAGATCACCATGACCCGCCCGTGACGGCGGATCACCTTGCACTTGTCGCAGATCTTCTTGACGCTCGGCTGGACCTTCACGTCCTTGTTTCTCCTGCTTCGGCCGCGTGCCCCCGCCAGGGCGGGGGCAGCAGTAGTGGCCCGGTCCGCGGCGGACCGGGGGTCACTTGTAGCGGTAGACGATGCGGCCGCGGGACAGGTCGTAGGGCGAGAGCTCTACGACGACCCGGTCCTCGGGCAGGATGCGGATGTAGTGCTGCCGCATCTTGCCGCTGATGTGTGCCAGCACCTTGTGGCCGTTCTCCAACTCGACGCGGAACATCGCGTTGGGGAGTGGCTCGACCACGCGGCCTTCGACCTCGATGGCCCCGTCCTTCTTGCCCATGTCCTCCGCGTTTCGTGACGGTGTCGGGTGACACTGCCGAGCCGCGCGCCAGGGCAACAGCTACCCTTGTCCCGGACGACACGCACGACAGAGACGGCGCTTGCACAGCGCCACCTGCCCAGTGTACGCACCCGCGCAGCGTCACCCAAATCGGGTCCAATACCCCACGGCCGGCCGCGTCGCAAGCGTGTCGGAGCGGTCCGCCGTTCACCCAGTAGGGTCATCACCTGGCAGTCTGGGTCGCACCGGGGAGGTCACGTGCAGTACGCACGGCTGGGATCGTCGGGGCTGAAGGTGTCGCGGATCGCGCTCGGCTGCATGAGCTACGGCGAGCCGGGGCGCGGGACCCACCCGTGGACGCTGCCGGAGGCCGAGGCGCTGCCCTTCCTCACCCAGGCGCTGGACCTGGGCATCAACTTCCTGGACACGGCGAACATGTACTCGCTGGGGTCGAGCGAGGAGATCGTCGGCTCGGCCATCCGCAGGCTGGGCGTGCGCGACGAGGTGGTGCTCGCCACGAAGGTGTACTTCCCGATGGGTGACCCGCTGACCGGCGGCCTGTCCCGCAAGGCGATCCTGCGCGAGCTGGACCGCTCGCTGGCCCGGCTCGGCACGGACTACGTCGACCTCTACATCGTCCACCGGTGGGACTACGAGACCCCGATCGAGGAGACGATGCAGGCCCTGCACGACGTCGTGCGGGCGGGCAAGGTCCGCTACCTCGGCGCCTCGTCGATGCACACCTGGCAGTTCGTCACCGCGCAGTACACCGCCGACCTGCACGGGTGGACGCGGTTCGTCAGCATGCAGAACCACTACAACCTCATCAACCGCGAGGAAGAGCGGGAGATGCTGCCGTACTGCCGCGCCGAGGGCATCGGCGTGACCCCGTGGAGCCCCCTGGCCAGGGGCAAGCTCACCCGCGACTGGGACGAGACCTCCCCCCGCACCGACGGCGACCCCATCCAGGCCGGGCTCTACGCCGCCACCGACCAGGCCGACCGCGAGGTCGCCCAGGTCGTCGCCGACATCGCCGCCGAACGCGGCCTGCCCCGGGCCCAGATCGCCCTCGCCTGGCTCCTGCACCAGCCGGGCGTCACCGCCCCCATCATCGGCGCGACCAAACCCCACCACCTCACCGACGCGGTAGCGGCCTTGGACGTCACCCTCACCCAGGACGAACTCGACCGCCTGGCCGCGCCGTACGTCCCCCACCCCATCGCGGGCTACAGCTAGCCCTCGACCTGGGCCGGCCGCAGCGCGCGCAGCGACAGCCCGGCCGCCGCGACGGCAGCGGCGGCGCTGAGGGCGACCGTGGCCAGGATGAACCCGGTCGGGATGTCCAGCACGAGCCCGACCGGCGCGTTGACGGTGATGAGGAGGAGCGGGATCGCCCCGCCGGGGACCGCGACGAGCAGCGCCACCACCAGCGCGTGCAGCGCCTGGGTGAGCAGGACCCGCAACGACCAGCGCCGCGGCAGCCCGATCGCCAGGAAGCGGGCCGCGTAGTCGCGCAGGAGCCGGGCCTGGCCGCGCTGCACGGCCCAGAGCAGGCCGAAGCCGGTGAGCGCCAGCCCCGCGGTCCCGAGGTACCACTCGCCGGGCAGCTCGGTGGGCAGCGGGACGACGTGGTGCTCGACGTACTTCGGGTTGATCCCCTCGGCCGCCACCCGGTCGACGGCGCGCTGGATCGCCGCGTCGTCCAGGCCGTCGAAGACGTACTGCCGGGCCGGGTCGGTCCGCAGGCCGAGCCGCTCGGCGGTGGACTGGAGGATCACGCCCGCGAAGGCGGCCTGGTAGGCCGGGTCGACTTGCAGCGAGGTCGTCGGCAACTGCGGGGTGCTGGTCCACTGCCCCGCGACGTGGTTGCCGATGCTCTGCTGGACCCCCGCGTCCGTCCAGTCGACCACCCCGCCGTTCCGCAGCACCTCGGCCGCCTCCGCCGTCGGATGGTCGGTGAACACCTTGAGATCGTCCACCGAGGCGAGGACGAGGATCCCGAACGAGCCGCCGCCCTTGCGCGGCGTGCTGAACCGGCCGTCCACGCCGCCGAGGACCGCGGGCGCCCCGACCCCCGCCGCGGCGCCGACCAACTCGGCGACCCGGGCCGCGGTCTCGGGGGAGCTGTTGCCGGAGCTCACCCAGATCTGCCCCGGCGCGACCCGGGCGTGGTTGCGCGACTCGTCCGTCCGCTGCTGGGTGGCCTGCAGGGTGGCCACGGCCGTCGGCACGGCGATGCAGCAGGCCAGCGCGGTGGCCGCCAGCGCGTGGCGGGCGCGGTCGCCCTCGATCAGCCGCCTGGCGGTCAGCGTGGTGCTCTTGGCCGTCGACAACAGCCGGGTCGCCAGGGCGAGCAGGTCCGGGGTGAGCAGCAGGAGCCCCGCGAGGAACTGGATGGCCGCCGCGCTCATCCGGTCCAGGGTGGGGACGCCGGACGCGGCGAAGCACCCCCGGGCGACGAGCAGGGCGGCCAGCACCCGGCGCAGCCAGGCCCACGGCACCGCCGCGGCGACCCGCCGCACCCGCGCGCCCCAGCCCCGGGCGTCGCGCAGGCGCAGCCAGGCGCCCGCGACGCACACCGCCACCGCGACCACCCCGGCGAGCAGGCTGCTCGGCACCGGGGAGGGCATCGGCGACAGCGGGTGGTCCGACAGGGCGGGGACCACCGCCAGCCTGCCGATCAGGCCCAGCACCAGCCCCGCCAGCGGGCCCAGGCCCACTGCCGCCGCGGCCACCAGCGCCAACGCCCCGACCAGCGCCGCCCGCACGGTCCCCCGCGCCAGGCCGACCCCGGAGAGCCGCGCGAGGATCCCCGCCTGCCGCGACCCGTTGATGCTGACGACGAACAGCGATGCCAGTGCCGCCAGGAGGATGGCCGGGTAGGTGTGCAGCAGCGGCAGGCGCTCGGTGAGCGGCGCTTGGGCGGAGAACTGGACCCGGGACTCGTGCGAGGTCAGGATGCTCTCGGCGACGTCCTCCGACGCGCCCACCGCGGCCAGGGCGGCGGCCACGGCACCGGGGTCGGCGTCGCCGGACCAGAACACCCGCGCCTGGCCTGCCGCCTGCGCGAAGCCGGGCGCGATCAACTCCGCGGGAAACGTCCGCCAGGTCCCGGGCGCCGCGATGATCCACCACGACTCCTCACCGAACACCGGCGTCACCGAACCGACGACCCGCAGCTCCACGTGTCCGGCGAACACGGGAACGCTGGCAGGCCGACCGATCTCGCCCGCCAGCGCGGTCGAGAGGACCACCTCACCCGGCTCCGCAGGCCATCGACCGGCCTCAAGTGGGTAGCTCCCGGGAAAGCGCGCCTCGACCGCATCCCCTTCGACATAGGAAACCGTCTTCGTCCGCCCGGCGCTGTGCTGGGCGGCGAGGTCGTCGGGCACCACGCTGAAGCTCCGGATGCTCGGCCACGGGTCCTGCCCACCCGCGCGGCGCACCGCGTGGACCAGATCGGCCACGTGCTCGTCGGCGAGGTCGTCGCCGAACGGGACGCCGACGGTCAACGCCTGGTCGTGGACGCCGAGATTCCGATCGGCCAGTTGGTCCCCGGAGAGGGCGATGGCGTTGACGACGACGAAGGTGCAGGTCGTCAACGCCAAGGCGACCAGCACCGCGGCCGCGCTGGCCAGCTGCCGCCTGCTGCGCAGCGCCAGCCGCAGCAGGGTGGCGACGTAGCGCAGGGTCACGCGCCGATCCGCCCGTCGACGATCGTGTGCACGTCGTCCGCGTAGTCCGCGGCGAGGGGATCGTGGGTCGCCACGAGCGCCGTCACGCCCAGATCGGCGCACAGCCGCGAGATCGTCTCGAACAGCGCTTTCGAGTTCGCGGAATCGAGGGCGCCGGTCGGCTCATCCGCGAGGAGCACCCGCCTGCCCCCGACGAGCGCGCGGGCGATCCCACCCGCTGGCGCTGCCCGCCGGACATCTCCAGGGGCCTGCGCCCGAACAGCTCGGCGATGCCGACGCGGGCGAGGGCCTCCTCCGCCGCCGCGACCGCCGCGGTCTTCGCCATCCCGCGGGCCAGCAGCGACAGGTAGACGTTCTCCCCCGCGGTGAACTCGGCGACGAGGTTGTGGTCTTGGAACACGACGCCGACGGTCGTCAGCCGGATCTGGGCGCGGTGGCGCTCGGCGGCGTGGGCCACGTCCAGGCCCGCGACGGTGACCTGGCCGGAATCGGGGGTGTCCAGACCGGCGACCAGGTTGAGCAGGGTGGACTTGCCCGACCCGCTCGCGCCGTAGAGGCAGGCGAACGCGCCCTCCTGCACGTCGAGGTCCACCCCGTCGACCGCGGTGACGGTCTCGACCCCGACCTGGTAGCGCTTGACCGCCGCCCGCACGCAGATCACCTAGCCAGCACCTCCACCGCTAGCGGAGGCGGGTCACCGGCCCCCCAGCGCGCGATCAGTGACGACCCGCACGGTAGCGGCGGACCGCAAGTTGATCAAGGAAGTCGGGTCACTCGGCGGCGGTGAGGACCCAGGGGCCGTCGTCGGTGATGGCGACGGAGTGCTCCCAGTGGGCGGCTCGGGAGCCGTCGGCGGTGATGACGGTCCAGCCGTCCTCCAGCTCGACGGTCTCCTCGGTGCCCAGGGTCAGCATGGGCTCGATGGCGATGGCCATGCCGGTGCGCAGGCGGGGGCCCTTGCCGGGTTTGCCGTGGTTGGGCAGGAACGGGTCCATGTGCATGGCGCTGCCGATGCCGTGGCCGCCGTACTCGCGGACGATGCCGTAGGTGCGCCCGTGGGCCTCGCCGGAGGCGATGGCCGACTGCTCGATGGCGTGGGAGATGTCGGTCAGCCGGGCGCCGGGGGCGACCGCGGCGATGCCCGCCAGCATGGCGTCCCTGGTCGCCGCGGAGAGCTGCTCGTCCTCGGGCGACGGGTCGCCGATGAACAGGGTGACCGCCGAGTCGCCGTGCCAGCCGTCGAGGATGGCTCCGCAGTCGATGGAGATGAGGTCGCCCTCGGCCAGGACCTGGGTGCGGCTGGGGATGCCGTGCACGATCTGGTCGTTGACCGAGGCGCAGATGCTGGCCGGGAAGCCGTGGTAGCCCTTGAAGCTGGGGATGGCCCCGGCGTCGCGGATGGTCTGCTCGGCCAGCTCGTCGAGCTCCTGGGTGCTGACGCCGGGCTTGGCGGCGGCGGCCAGCGCGGTGAGGGTCCGGTTGACCACCAGACCCGCCGCCCGCATCGCCTGCAGCTCGGCAGGCGACTTGATCTCGATCATCCGGCCGCGCCACTTCGCCAAGCCGCTGAACAGCCCGCCACCGCTCACGTCCGGGAGCGCAGGGCGGCCAGGACGCGGCCGGTGATCTCCTCGACCTCGCCCACCGCGTCCACGGTGATCAGCACGTTGGCGTAGTACTCCAGCAGCGGGGCGGTCTCGTCCCGGTAGACCTGCTGGCGGTGGCGGATGACCTCCTCGGTGTCGTCCGCCCGGCCGCGGGCGAGCAGCCGCCGCACCACGACGTCCTCGTCGACCCGGAACTCCACGACCGCGTCCAGCCGGGTGTCCGCGTCGGCCAGCAGCTTGCCGAGCACCTCGGCCTGGCCGACGTTGCGGGGGAAGCCGTCGAGCAGGAAACCGTGCTCGGCGTCCGGCTGGGCCAGGCGCTCGCGGACCATCTCGTTGGTCACCGCGTCCGGCACCAGCTGGCCTGCGTCGAGGTAGCGCTTGACGTCCTGGCCCAGCTCGGTGTTGTCCGCGATGTGCGCCCGGAACAGGTCACCCGTGGAGATGTGCGGCACGCCGAGCTCCTGGCTCAGCGCAGCGGCCTGGGTGCCCTTGCCCGCTCCGGGCGGACCGACGAGAACAACTCGCGTCACTTGAGGAACCCTTCGTAGTTGCGCTGCATGAGCTGGCTCTCGATCTGCTTCACGGTGTCCAGACCGACGCCGACCATGATCAGCACCGCGGTGCCGCCGAACGGGAAGTTCTGGTTCTGGCCCTCACCGGTCAGGTCCAGGAAGAAGTTCGGCAACACCGCCACGATGCCAAGGTAGATGGAGCCCGGCAACGTGATGCGGCTCAACACGAAGTTCAGGTACTCGGCCGTCGGGCGGCCGGGGCGGATGCCCGGGATGAACCCGCCGTACTTCTTCATCTCGTCAGCGCGCTCGGTCACGTTGAACGTGATGGTGATGTAGAAGTACGTGAAGAAGATGATCAGCGCGAAGTAGACCGAGATGTGCACCCAGCTGGACTGGTCGGTCAGGTAGGTCTGCACGAAGCGCTGGAACCAGGAGTCGTCGGTGCCGATCAGGTTGACGATCAGGTCCGGCAGGTACAGCAGCGACGAGGCGAAGATGATCGGGATGACGCCCGCCTGGTTGACCTTCAGCGGCAGGTAGGTCGAGGTCCCGCCGTACATCCGGCGGCCGATCATGCGCTTGGCGTACTGCACCGGGATGCGGCGCTGGCCCTGCTCGATGAACACGACCGAGGCGATGATGAGCAGGCCGAAGGCGCAGACGATGGTGAAGACCAGCGGGCCGCCGTCGGGGTTGTCGTAGATCGCCTTGCCCTCGATCGGGATGCGGGCGGCGATGTTGACGAAGATCAGCAGGGACATGCCGTTGCCGATGCCCCGCTCGGTCACCAGCTCGCCCAGCCACATGATCACCGCGGTGCCTGCCGTCATCGTGATGACGATGACCGTCAGGGTGAAGATGTTGCTGTTCGGGATGATCGGGTTCGGGCAGTTGCCCAGCAGGCCGCCGCGGTCGGCCATCGCCACGATGCCGGTGGACTGCAGCACCGCGAGGGCGATCGTCAGGTAGCGGGTGTACTGGGTCAGCTTGCCCTGGCCCGCCTGGCCTTCCTTCTTCAACTGCTCGAAGCGCGGGATGACCACCGTCAGCAGCTGGATGATGATGCTCGCGGTGATGTAGGGCATGATGCCCAGCGCGAACACCGACAGCTGCAGCAGCGCACCGCCGCTGAACAGGTTGAGCAGCTGGAAGACGCCCTGGTTGTCGTCCTTGCTCAGCTCGATGCATTCCTGCACGTTCGGATACGAGACGCCAGGCGACGGGAGGGCGGCTCCGACACGATAGACCGCGACGATCCCCAGGGTGAAGAGGATCTTCTTGCGCAAGTCTGGCGTCGCGAGAGCCGAGCGGAAGGCGCTGAGCACGCAGGAACCTCCTCGGCGTCGCCTGCACTTCGCTGCAGGCGATACTGCGGTCACCGGCGCGGTTGGCCGGCAGGGAACAGGGTGGTCTGCCCGCCGGGTTCACAGCAGGGCAGGACGGTCTTGCCGACGGCTGCCGCCAAGACGTCACCGCGACTCTAACAGGAGGACTCCACCAGACCACACCCGCATTGGGCGAACCGTGTGAGAGCGATCACCGCCCGTGCGCGTCCGGAGCAGGCCGCACGACCCCACAGGGTCGCTGACCTGCGCATACGCCGTTCGAGCCCGGTGGCGCCGGGCCCTCGGGAAGGCGCGCGTAAAGGACTGGTGAGGGCCCACATTTCGGCTCACACCGAATTCGCCCATCTGGACGATTATCTGGGCCATCGCGGCATTCCCTCCCGGCCTGGAACGCCGATGGGCCCGCACCCCGGGCAGGGGTGCGGGCCCATCGGAAAGCGAACCGCGAGAGCCTCAGAGCGTGGTGGCGCTGCCACCGGCGGACTGGAGCTTCTCGACCGCGCTCGCGGAGAACTTGTCGGCGGTGACCTGGAGCTTGACGCCGTTGACGTCGCCGTTGCCCAGGACCTTCACCAGCTCGTTCTTGCGGACCATGCCTGCGTCGACCAGGGCCGCCTTGTCGACCTCCCCGCCCTCGGGGAAGCGCACCGCGATGTCGCCGACGTTGACGACCTGGTACTCGACCCGGAAGCGGTTCTTGAAGCCCTTGAGCTTCGGCAGCCGCATGTGGATCGGCATCTGGCCGCCCTCGAAGGCGGGCGAGACGTTCTTGCGGGCCTTGGTGCCCTTGGTGCCTCGACCGGCGGTCTTGCCCTTGGAGCCCTCACCGCGACCCACGCGGGTCTTCTCGGTCTTGGCGCCGGGGGCCGGGCGCAGGTGGTGCAGCTTGATGGCCATCAGTCGACCTCCTCGACGGTCACGAGGTGGCGGACGGTGTGGATGAGGCCGCGCACCTCGGGGCTGTCCTCGCGCACGGTGGACTGCCGGATCTTGCGCAGGCCCAGGGTGCGCAGGGACTCACGGTGGTTGCGCTTGGTGCCGATGGTGCTGCGCACCTGGGTCACCTTGAGCTTGGCCATATCAGACCCCCGTCCCAGCGGTGGCCGCCGCCGCGCGGGCGCGGAGCATGCCCGCGGGCGCCACGTCCTCCAGCGGCAGGCCGCGGCGGGCCGCGACCTCTTCCGGCCGCTGCAGGTTCTTCAGCGCCTGCACGGTGGCGTGCACGATGTTGATGGCGTTGTCGGAGCCCAGCGACTTCGACAGCACGTCGTGGACGCCCGCGCACTCCAGCACGGCGCGGACCGGGCCACCGGCGATGACACCGGTACCGGCGCTGGCCGGGCGCAGCAGCACGACGCCCGCGGCCTTCTCACCCTGCACCGGGTGCGGGATGGTGCCGCCGATGCGCGGGACGCGGAAGAAGTTCTTCTTCGCCTCCTCGACGCCCTTGGCGATCGCGGCCGGGACCTCCTTGGCCTTGCCGTAGCCCACGCCCACCATGCCGTCGCCGTCGCCGACGACGACCAGCGCGGTGAAGCTGAAGCGCCGACCGCCCTTCACGACCTTGGCGACGCGGTTGATGGCCACCACGCGCTCGAGGTGCGGGGTCTTCTCCTGGGCCGCCCCGCCACGGCCGCCGCCGTCGCGGCGGTCCCGGCGGTCCCGGCGCTCGCCACGCTCGCCGCCCTGACCGCCCTGGCCGCCGCCGAACTGCCGCGTACGTCCCGGCATCAGGCGTTCCTTCCCTTGATAGTGCACTTCATGATCAGAACTCCAGCCCCGCCTCGCGGGCCGAGTCGGCCAGCGCGGCGATACGGCCGGTGTACTTGTTGCCGCCGCGGTCGAAGACGACCTTGGCGATCCCGGCGTCCTTGGCCCGGGCGGCGAGCAGCTCGCCGACCTTGGCCGAGCGGGCCTTCTTGTCGCCGTCGACGGCGCGCACGTCGGCCTCCATCGTCGACGCCGAGACCAGCGTGTGGCCCTTCAGGTCGTCGATGATCTGGGCGAACATGTGGCGCGACGAGCGGGTCACGACCAGGCGGGGGCGCTCCGCGGTGCCGCTGATCTTCTTGCGGAGGCGGAAGTGCCTGCGGGTCTTGGCGATGCGGCGGCGGGTCGAGATGTCGGTGCCGACCGGCTTGCGCTTGGTAGCGGTTGTGGTCATATCACTTACCCGTCTTTCCGACCTTGCGGCGGATCTTCTCGCCCGCGTACCGGACGCCCTTGCCCTTGTACGGGTCGGGCTTGCGCAGCTTGCGGATGTTCGCGGCGACCTCGCCCACCTGCTGCTTGTCGATGCCCGAGACGGAGAACTTGGTGGCGCTCTCCACCTTGAAGGTGATGCCCTCCGGCGGGGAGACCTTGACCGGGTGGCTGTAGCCGAGCGCGAACTCCAGGTCCGAGCCCTTGGCCAGCACGCGGTAGCCGACGCCGTGGATCTCGAGCTTCTTCTCGTAGCCCTCGGTGACGCCGACGACCATGTTGTTGACCAGCGAGCGGGTCAGGCCGTGCAGCGCGCGGTTCTGCCGCTCGTCGTTGGGCCGGGTCACCGTCAGCGTGCCGTCCTCGGCGCGCTCGACGCTGATCGGCTCGCTGACGGTGAGCGCCAGGGTGCCCTTGGGGCCCTTGACGCTGACGTCGCGGCCGTTGATGGTCACGTCCACGCCGGACGGGACGGGGATCGGAAGCCTTCCGATGCGAGACATGTGTCAGTCCCCTTACCAGACGTAGGCGAGGACTTCCCCGCCCACACCCTGCTTGGTCGCCTGCCGGTCGGTCATCAGGCCGCCGGAGGTGGAGATGATCGCCACGCCCAGGCCGCCGAGCACCTTCGGCAGGTTGGTCGACTTCGCGTAGACCCGCAGACCGGGCTTGGACACCCGGCGCAGACCGGCGATGCTGCGCTCGCGGTTCGGGCCGTACTTCAGCTCGACGACGAGGTCCTTGCCCTTCTCGCCGTCCTGGTCGCGGTAGCCGGAGATGTAGCCCTCGCGCTTGAGGATCTCGGCGATGCTCGCCTTGAGCTTGGAGTGCGGCAGCACGACCTCGTCGTGGTATGCCGAGTTGGCATTGCGCAGACGGGTCAAGAAGTCTGCGATCGGGTCGGTCATCGTCATGGTGACCTGTCAACCTTTCTCGCCGTGGTTCCCGGACCGGGCCTTCGGCGATCTAGAGGTCTGGGGGGACTCGCGTCCTACCAGCTGGACTTGCTCACGCCGGGCAGCTCGCCCCGGTGCGCCATCTCCCGCAGGCAGATCCGGCAGAGGCCGAACTTGCGGAACACCGAGTGCGGGCGCCCGCACCGGTTGCAGCGGGTGTACGCCCGGACCTTGAACTTCGGCTTCTTGGCGGCCTTGTGAACCAGCGCCTTCTTGGCCATCTCAGTTCTCCTTGAAGGGGAAGCCCAGGTGCTTGAGCAGCGCCCGGCCCTCCTCGTCGGTCCTCGCCGTGGTGACCACGGTGATGTCCATCCCGCGCTGGCGGTCGATGGAGTCAGGGTCGATCTCGTGGAACATCGACTGCTCGTTGAGACCGAAGGTGTAGTTGCCGTTGCCGTCGAACTGCTTGCCCGACAGGCCGCGGAAGTCGCGGATCCGGGGCAGCGCGATGGTCAGCAGCCGGTCGAGGAACTCCCACATCCGGTCGCCGCGCAGGGTGACCCGGGCGCCGATCGGCATGCCCTCGCGCAGCTTGAACTGCGCGATGGACTTGCGGGCCTTGCGCACCTCGGGCTTCTGGCCGGTGATGGTGGCCAGGTCGCGGACCGCGCCCTCGATCAGCTTGCCGTCGCGGGCGGCGTCGCCGACGCCCATGTTCACGACGACCTTCACCACGCCGGGGACCAGCATGGGGTTCGAGTACTCGAACTCCTGCTTCATCGCCGGGGCGATCTCCGAGCGGTAGCGGGTCTTGAGCCGGGGGGTGATCTTCTCGGCAGTAGTCATGATCAGATCTCCTTCCCGTTGCCCTTGCCGCGGGCGATCCGGACCTTGCGGCCGTCCTCGGCGATCTTGTAGCCCACGCGCACGGCCTTGCCGTCGGCCACCAGCATCACGTTGCTGACGTGGATCGGCGCTTCCTGGGTCACGATGCCCCCGGACTGCGCGCCGCGCTGGTTCTGCGTCACGCGGGTGTGCTTCTTGATGCGGTTGACGCCCTCCACCAGGACCTTGTTGGTCGCCGGGTAGGCCTGGATGACCTTGCCCTTGGCGCCCTTGTCCTTGCCGGAGATCACGACGACCGTGTCGCCCTTCTTGATCTTCATGTCAGAGCACCTCCGGCGCCAACGAGATGATCTTCATGAACTTCTTGTCGCGCAGCTCGCGGCCCACGGGGCCGAAGATGCGCGTGCCGCGGGGCTCGCCCTCGTTCTTGATGAGCACGGCGGCGTTCTCGTCGAACCGGATGTAGCTGCCGTCCGGGCGGCGGCGCTCCTTGGCGGTGCGCACGATGACCGCCTTGACGACATCGCCCTTCTTCACGCCCGCGCCCGGGATGGCGTCCTTCACGGTGGCGACGATGATGTCGCCGATGCCCGCGTAGCGCCGACCGGAGCCGCCGAGAACCCGGATGCAAAGGATCTCCTTCGCCCCGGTGTTGTCGGCGACGCGCAGTCGCGACTCCTGCTGGATCACGTCAACTCCTTGACCATTCCTGGCCTGCCAGATTTCCGACCTGGCAGGCTCGGCCTAGCTGCTCCTACTTGGCGCGCTCGACGACCTCGACCAGCCGCCACCGCTTGGTGGCCGACAGCGGCCGGGTCTCCATCAGCAGCACGCGGTCGCCGACACCGGCGGTGTTCTCCTCGTCGTGCGCCTTCACCTTGGTGGTGGAGCGCATGACCTTCGCGTACCGCGCGTGCTTCTTGCGGTCCTCCAGCGCCACGACGATGGTCTTGTCCATCTTGTCGGACACGACCAGGCCCTCGCGGACCTTGCGGGTGCTGGTGCGCTTCTGCTGGTTCACGTTCTCAGTGCTCTCGACGTTCTCGCTCATGCGGCACCTTCACCGGTGGTCTCGTCGGGCGACACCGACAGCCCGAGCTCGCGCTCGCGCATCACGGTGTAGATCCGGGCGATGTCCTGCTTGACCAGGCGCAGCCGCCGGTTGTTGTCCAGCTGGCCGGTGGCCATCTGGAAGCGGAGGTTGAACAGCTCCTCCTTCGCCTCCCGCAGGCGCAGCACCAGCTCGTCGTCGGTCAGCTCGCGCAGGTCCGTCGCGGTGGTCCCGGCGGCCATTAGAAGTCACCACCCTCACGGGTCACGATGCGGCACTTCATCGGCAGCTTGTGGATCGCGCGGCGCAGTGCCTCACGCGCCACCGTCTCGTTGGGGAAGGTCATCTCGAACAGCACGCGGCCGGGCTTGACGTTGGCCACCCAGTGCTCGGGCGAGCCCTTGCCGGAGCCCATGCGGGTCTCGGCGGGCTTCTTGGTCAGCGGGCGGTCCGGGAAGATGTTGATCCACACCTTGCCACCGCGGCGGATGTGCCGGTTGATGGCGATACGCGCGGACTCGATCTGCCGGTTCGTCACGTAGGCGGGCTCCAGGGCCTGGATCCCGTACTCGCCGAAGACGACGCGGGTGCCGCCCTTGGCCGCGCCGGACCGGTCCGGCCGGTGCTGCTTGCGGTGCTTGACCTTGCGTGGGATGAGCACTGCTCAGCCCTCCCCGTTGCCAGTGCCCTCGGCGGCCGGAGCCGCGGGGGTGTCGGACGCGGCGGCGCGACCCGCCTCGGTGCTGGTGGGCGTGGTGCCCGCGGAGCCGGAGCGGCGCGGGCGGCTGGGCCGCTCGCGGCGCGGCTCGCGCCGGGTGTCCTGCGCCTGCCGGGCGTCCGCCTCGCGGCGGCCGCCGACGACCTCGCCCTTGTAGATCCACACCTTGACGCCGATGCGGCCGAAGGTGGTGCGGGCCTCGAAGAAGCCGTAGTCGATGTCGGCGCGCAGCGTGTGCAGCGGCACCCGGCCCTCGCGGTAGTGCTCCGAGCGGGACATCTCCGCGCCGCCGAGGCGGCCCGAGCACTGCACGCGGATGCCCTTGACCTGCGGCGAGCGCATGGCCGACTGGATGGCCTTGCGCATCGCGCGCCGGAAGGACACGCGGTTGGACAGCTGCTCGGCGGTCACCTGGGCGACCAGCTGGGCGTCCGACTCGGGGTTCTTGACCTCGAGGATGTTCAGCTGCACCTGCTTGCCGGTCAGCTTCTCCAGCTCACCGCGGATGCGGTCGGCCTCGGCGCCGCGGCGGCCGATGACGATGCCCGGCCGGGCGGTGTGGATGTCGACGCGGACCCGGTCGCGGGTGCGCTCGATCTCCACGCGCGAGATGCCCGCGCGCTCCATGCCCTTGGACAGCAGGCGGCGGATCTTCACGTCCTCGGAGACGTACTCCGCGTACTGCTTGTCGGCGTACCAGCGGGACCGCCAGTCGGTGGTGATCCCCAGCCGGAAGCCGTGCGGGTTGATCTTCTGCCCCATTAGCGGGCACCGCCCTTCTTGCCCTTGGCGGGCTTGGCAACCGCCGGACGCGACTCGACCTCGATGGTGATGTGGCTGGTCCGCTTGCGGATGCGGTACGCACGACCCTGCGCACGCGGCCGGAACCGCTTCAGCGTCGGGCCCTCGTCCACGTACACGGTGGACACCCACAGGGTGTCCGGGTCGAGGCCGAGGTTGTTCTCGGCGTTGGCGACCGCGCTGGCCAGGACCTTGGCGACCGGCTCGGAAGCGGCCTGCGGCGCGAACCTCAGCACGGCCAGGGCGTCACCGGCGCTGCGACCCCTGATGAGCTCGACGACGCGGCGCACCTTCATGGGCGTCATCCGCACGTAGCGAGCCCGAGCCACGGCGCGCGGAAGCTCTTCCGTCGCCACGGCGTCGTTACGGGCGTTCATCGCTGTTCCCCTTGCTCTTCACTCGTGCCTAGCGGCGCCGCGACTTGCGGTCGTCCTTGATGTGGCCCTTGAACGTGCGGGTCGGGGCGAACTCGCCCAGCTTGTGACCCACCATCGCCTCGGAGATGAACACCGGGACGTGCTTGCGGCCGTCGTGCACCGCGATGGTGTGGCCCAGCATGTCCGGGATGATCGTCGACCGGCGGGACCAGGTCTTGATGACGGTCTTCTTGCCCGTCTCGTTCAGCGCGTCCACCTTCTTGAGCAGGTGGTCGTCCACGAACGGGCCCTTCTTCAGGCTGCGTGGCATGTGCTTCTACCTCCCTGCTCAGCGCTTCTTGCCGGTGCGGCGGCGGCGGACGATCAGCTTGTCGCTCGGCTTGCGGCGGCGGGTGCGGCCCTCGGGCTTGCCAGCCGGGTTGACCGGGTGGCGACCACCGGAGGTCTTGCCCTCACCACCACCGTGCGGGTGGTCGACCGGGTTCATGGCGACACCGCGGACGGTCGGGCGCTTGCCCTTCCACCGCATGCGGCCCGCCTTGCCCCAGTTGATGTTGGAGTGCTCGGAGTTGCCGACCTCGCCGACGGTGGCGCGGCAGCGGACGTCCACGTTGCGGATCTCGCCCGAGGGCATCCGCAGCTGGGCGTAGGGGCCGTCCTTGGCGACGAGCTGCACGCTGGAACCGGCCGAGCGGGCGATCTTGGCGCCGCCGCCCGGGCGCAGCTCGATGGCGTGCACCACGGTGCCGACGGGGATGTTGCGCAGCGGCAGGTTGTTGCCCGGCTTGATGTCGGCGCGCGGGCCGGACTCGATCGGGTCGCCCTGGCGCAGCTTGCTCGGCGCGATGATGTAGCGCTTCTCGCCGTCGGCGTAGTGCAGCAGCGCGATCCGGGCCGTGCGGTTCGGGTCGTACTCGATGTGCGCGACCTTGGCGGGCACGCCGTCCTTGTCGTGGCGGCGGAAGTCGATCAGCCGGTACGCGCGCTTGTGGCCACCGCCCTTGTGCCGGGTGGTGATCTTGCCGTGCGCGTTGCGGCCGCCGCGGCCGTGCAGCGGGCGGAGCAGCGACTTCTCCGGGGTGGAGCGGGTGATCTCGGCGAAGTCCGAGACGCTCGCGCCGCGACGACCCGGGGTCGTCGGCTTGTACTTGCGAATACCCATTGTCTACTCAGTCCTTACGCGGCCGGGCCGCCGAAGATCTCGATCGGCTTGCTCTCCGGGGACAGGGTGACGATCGCGCGCTTGGTGTCCTTGCGCTTGCCGTAACCGGTCCGGGTGCGCTTGCGCTTGCCGTTGCGGTTGAGCGTGTTCACGCTCAGCACCTTGACCGCGAAGATCTTCTCGATCGCGATCTTGATCTCGGTCTTGTTGGCGCCCGGGCTCACCAGGAAGGTGTACTTGTTCTCCTCCAGGAGACCGTACGACTTCTCGGAGATCACCGGCGCGAGCACGATGTCGCGGGGGTCGGGGATCACTTGTCCTCCTCCGACTTCACCTCAGCGGAGGAAGCCTTGGCCTTGGCGACCTTGACCGGACCGGCGAGGAATGCGTCATAGGCGGTCTTGGTGAAGACGATGTCGTCGTTCACCAGGACGTCCAGGGTGTTCAGCTGGTCGGGCGCGATGACGTGCACGTGCGGCAGGTTGCGCACCGACACCCAGGCGACGTCCTCGTCGCGGGTCAGCACGACCAGCACGCGGCGCGCCGAGGTCACCGACTCCAGCAGCTTGCGCGCGGTCTTGGTGGACGGGGTGTCCCCGTCGACCAGGGCCGAGACGATGTGCAGCTGGCCTGCGCGGGCCCGGTCGGACAGGGCCCCGCGCAGCGCGGCGGCCTTCATCTTCTTCGGGGTCCGCTGGGCGTAGTCGCGCGGCTGGGGGCCGTGCACGACGCCACCGCCGACGAACTGCGGCGCCCGGGTCGAGCCCTGGCGGGCGCGGCCGGTGCCCTTCTGGCGGTACGGCTTCTTGCCGCCGCCGGAGACCTCGCCGCGGGTCTTGGTGGCGTGGGTGCCCTGGCGGGCCGCGGCCTGCTGGGCCACGACGACCTGGTGCATCAGCGCGACGTTCGCGGTCACGTCGAAGATCTCAGCGGGCAGCTCCACGCTGCCGTCGGTCTTGCCTTCCGGCGTCTTGATGTCGACGCTGGTCATCTCAGGCACCGCCCTTCGCAGCGGTCTTGAGGAACACCAGGCCGCCCTTGGGGCCGGGGACGGCGCCCTTGAGCAGGATCAGGCCGGACTCGGCGTCGACCTGGTGCACGGTCAGGTTCTGGGTGGTCACCCGGGCGTTGCCCATGCGGCCCGCCATGCGCAGGCCCTTGAACACGCGGCCCGGGGTGGCGCAGCCGCCGATCGAGCCGGGCGAGCGGTGCTTGCGCTGGGTGCCGTGCGAGGCGCCGAGGCCCTTGAAGCCGTGGCGCTTCATGACACCCGCGGTGCCCTTGCCCTTGGTGGTGCCGGTGACGTCGATGACGGCGCCCGCCTCGAACACCTCGGCGGTGATCTCCTGGCCGATGGTGTACTCGGCCGCGTCGGCGGTGCGCAGCTCGGCCAGGAAGCGGCGCGGGGTGACCCCGGCCTTGTCGAAGTGGCCCCGCTCGGGCTTGTTCACCTTGCGCGGCGCGATGGCGCCGAACGCGAGCTGAACCGCGGCGTAGCCGTCCTTCTCCTGGCTGCGGACCTGGGTGACCACGTTGGGTCCGGCCTTCACGACGGTCACCGGGACGATCCGGTTGTTCTCGTCGAAGACCTGGGTCATCCCGAGCTTGGTGCCCAGGATTCCCTTCATCTGCCTGTCAGACATGGCTCTCGTTACTCTCCGCCTCGCCGCGCGCGCTTACTGGATGTTGACGTCGACGCTGGCAGGCAGGTCGATGCGCATGAGCGCGTCCACCGTCTTGGGCGTCGGGTCGAGGATGTCGATCAGCCGCTTGTGCGTGCGCATCTCGAAGTGCTCGCGCGAGTCCTTGTACTTGTGCGGCGAGCGGATGACGCAGTAGACGTTCTTCTCGGTGGGCAGCGGCACGGGGCCGACGACCCGAGCGCCGGTGCGCGTCACGGTCTCCACGATCTTTCGCGCGGAAGCGTCGATGGCCTCGTGGTCGTACGCCTTGAGCCGGATGCGGATCTTTTGTCCCGCCATGGTGGCTTGCCGTTCCTCTTCGTTGCGATCCTCGGCGGGGGCCCGCACCTTCCAGGCCGATGCCGCGCCGCTTCCCTGTTCACAAGTCAATGGTGCCGAGACCGTCTGCCCTGCTCACCCCGGTCCACGCGGTCGGGCGTGTCGCGGCGGCTCCACAGAAGCGTCCCTTGGCAGAACCGCAGGACGGGTATTCGGTCTCGAAGGGCCGTGCGGCCCCGGCTTCTCGCACCGGGGCGGCCGGTGGTCTTGCATTACCGGCCGCCCCGCAACGAGCAACCCATAAAGGATGCCACACCGCGGTGCGGCAGACCAAACCGGGGTGGCCGTGTTGACGGCCACCCCGGTTCAGGTCACTTGACGATCTTGGTGACGCGGCCCGCGCCGACGGTCCGGCCACCCTCGCGGATGGCGAAGCGCAGACCCTCGTCCATCGCGATGGGCTGGATCAGCTTGACCGACATCGCGGTGTTGTCGCCCGGCATGACCATCTCGGTGCCCTCGGGGAGGGTCACGACGCCGGTCACGTCGGTGGTGCGGAAGTAGAACTGCGGGCGGTAGTTGTTGAAGAACGGGGTGTGGCGACCGCCCTCGTCCTTGCTCAGGATGACGACCTGGGCCTCGAACTCGGTGTGCGGGGTCGTGGTGCCCGGCTTCACGATGACCTGGCCGCGCTCGATGTCCTCGCGCTTGATGCCGCGCAGCAGGAGGCCGACGTTGTCGCCCGCCTGGCCCTGGTCGAGGAGCTTGCGGAACATCTCGACACCGGTGACGGTGGTCTTCTGCGCCTTGTCCTTGATGCCGACGATCTCCACCTCCTCGTTGACGTTGATGACGCCGCGCTCGATGCGGCCGGTTGCGACGGTGCCGCGGCCGGTGATCGTGAAGACGTCCTCGACGGGCATGAGGAAGGGCTTGTCGGTCTCGCGCTCGGGCTGCGGGATGTTCTCGTCGACCGCGTCCATCAGCTCCAGCAGGCGGGCGCCCCACTCGGCGTCGCCCTCCAGGGCCTTGAGCGCGGAGACGCGCACGACCGGCAGGTCGTCGCCCGGGAAGTCCTGGGCGGACAGCAGCTCGCGCACCTCGAGCTCGACGAGCTCCAGGATCTCCTCGTCGTCGACCATGTCGGCCTTGTTCAGGGCGACGACGATGTAGGGCACGCCGACCTGGCGGGCCAGCAGCACGTGCTCGCGGGTCTGCGGCATCGGGCCGTCGGTGGCGGCGACCACGAGGATCGCGCCGTCCATCTGGGCCGCACCGGTGATCATGTTCTTGACGTAGTCGGCGTGACCCGGGCAGTCGACGTGCGCGTAGTGGCGCTTCTCGGTCTGGTACTCGATGTGGGCGATCGAGATGGTGATGCCGCGCTGCTTCTCCTCCGGCGCCTTGTCGATCTCGTCGAACGGCGTGAAGGGGTTGAGGTCCGGGTACTTGTCGTGCAGGACCTTGGAGATCGCCGCGGTCAGCGTGGTCTTGCCATGGTCGATGTGACCAATGGTGCCGATGTTGACGTGCGGCTTGGTCCGCTCGAACTTGGCCTTAGCCACTGGACTGTCCTCCTGGACTGGGTTTGCTTGTCCGCTGTGGGCGCAGACGCTATCCGCCTGCGCCCCCCAGCGGTCCATCAGGGTCGATGTGCGGACCCCGGGGAGCTCCCCGGAGAGCCCGCACTACTGTGCGGAGCTCCGGTGGGTCACTCCCCCGTAGCCTTTGCGATGATCTCCTTCGCCACGTTCGTGGGAACCTCGGCGTAGGAGTCGAACACCATCGAGTAGTTCGCCCGGCCCTGGGTCTTCGACCGCAGGTCGCCGACGTAGCCGAACATCTCCGACAGCGGAACCAGGGCCTTCACGATGCGGGCGCCGCCGCGCTCCTCCATGGCCTGGATCTGGCCGCGGCGGGAGTTCAGGTCGCCGGTGACGGTGCCCATGTACTCGTCGGGCGTGGTCACCTCGACCGCCATCATCGGCTCCAGCAGCGCCGGGTCCGCCTTGCGGGCGGCTTCCTTCAGCGCCATCGAGCCCGCGACCTTGAAGGCCATCTCGGACGAGTCGACCTCGTGGTAGGCGCCGTCCAGCAGGGTCAGCTTGAGCCCGACGAGCGGGTAGCCCGCCAGCACGCCGTACTGCATGGCGTCCTGGGCGCCCGCGTCGACCGACGGGATGTACTCGCGCGGGACGCGACCGCCGGTGACCTTGTTCTCGAACTCGTAGAGCGCGCCGTCCTGGGTGTTCAGCGGCTCCAGCGAGATGATCACCTTGGCGAACTGGCCCGAGCCACCCGTCTGCTTCTTGTGGGTGTACTCGAGCTTCTCCACCGTGCGGCGGATCGTCTCGCGGTAGGCGACCTGCGGGCGGCCGATGTTGGCCTCGACCTTGAACTCCCGGCGCATGCGGTCCACCAGGATGTCCAGGTGGAGCTCGCCCATGCCCGCGATGATCGTCTGGCCGGTCTCCTCGTCGAGGTTGACCTTGAAGGTGGGGTCCTCCTCGGCCAGCTTCTGGATCGCCAGGGACAGCTTCTCCTGGTCGGCCTTGGTCTTGGGCTCGATGGCGACCTGGATGACCGGGTCGGGGAAGGTCATCGACTCCAGCACGATCGGGTTCTGCGGGTCGCAGAGCGTGTCGCCGGTGGTCGTGTCCTTCAGGCCGATGACCGCGTAGATGTGGCCCGCGCGCGCCTCGGTGACCGGGTTCTCCTTGTTGGCGTGCATCTGGAACATCTTCCCGATGCGCTCCTTGCGGTCCTTGGTCGAGTTGATGACCTGGGCGCCGGAGTCGACCTTGCCCGAGTACACCCGGACGTAGGTCAGCTTGCCGAAGAAGGGGTGGACCGCGATCTTGAAGGCCAGGCCGGAGAACGGCTCGTCGGCGGAGGCGGCGCGGGTGGCGGGGGTCTCCCCGTCCTGCAGCGTGCCCTCGACCGGCGGGACGTCCAGCGGCGACGGCAGGTAGTCGACCACGGCGTCGAGCATGGGCTGCACGCCCTTGTTCTTGAACGCCGAGCCGCACAGCACCGGGTAGGCCGCACCCTCGTTGACGATCTTGCGGATGCCCGCCTTGATCTCGTCGACGGTCAGCTCCTCGCCGCCGAGGTAGCGCTCCATCAGCTCGTCGTCGGTCTCGGCGACGGCCTCCAGCAGCGCCTCGCGGTACTCCTGGGCCTTCTCGACGAGGTCGGCCGGGATCTCCTCGACCGCGTAGTCCTCGCCCTTCTGGACCTCGCCGCGCCAGGTCAGCGCGCGCATCTGCACCAGGTCGACGACGCCGATGAAGTCGGACTCGGAGCCGATCGGGATCTGGATGGGCAGCGGCTTGGCGCCCAGGCGCTCGGAGATGGTCTTCACCGTGAAGTAGAAGTCCGCGCCGAGCTTGTCCATCTTGTTGACGAAGCAGATGCGCGGGACGTCGTACTTGGTGGCCTGGCGCCAGACCTGCTCGGACTGGGGCTCGACGCCCTCCTTGCCGTCGAACACCGCGACGGCGCCGTCGAGCACGCGCAGCGAGCGCTCCACCTCGACGGTGAAGTCGACGTGGCCGGGCGTGTCGATGATGTTGATCTGGTGGTCTTTCCAGAAGCAGGTGGTGGCCGCGGAGGTGATGGTGATCCCCCGCTCCTGCTCCTGCTCCATCCAGTCCATGACCGAGGCGCCGTCGTGGGTCTCGCCCATCTTGTAGCTGATCCCGGTGTAGAACAGGATCCGCTCGGTCGTGGTCGTCTTGCCCGCGTCGATGTGGGCCATGATCCCGATGTTGCGGACCTTGGCCAGGTCGGTCAGCACGTCGAGTGCCACGGGTGTTCCCCTGTCCTATCTGAGATCAGCTACTGGTGATTACCAGCGGTAGTGAGCGAAGGCCTTGTTCGACTCGGCCATCTTGTGCGTGTCCTCGCGGCGCTTGACGCTGGCGCCGAGGCCGTTGGAGGCGTCGAGCAGCTCGTTCATCAGGCGCTCGATCATCGTCTTCTCGCGGCGCGCCCGGGAGAAGGTCACCAGCCAGCGCAGCGCCAGCGTGGTGGAGCGGCCCGGCTTGACCTCGATCGGCACCTGGTAGGTGGCGCCGCCGACGCGGCGGGACTTCACCTCGATGGTCGGCCGGACGTTGTCCAGCGCGCGCTTGAGGGTGACCACGGGGTCGGTGCCGGTCTTCTCGCGCGCGCCCTCGAGGGCGCCGTAGACGATCCGCTCGGCGACGGACCGCTTGCCGTCGATGAGGACCTTGTTGATCAGCTGGGTGACCAGCGGCGAGCTGTACACCGGGTCAGAGATGAGCGGCCGCTTCGGGGCCGGTCCCTTGCGGGGCATGTCAGCTCTTCTCCTTCTTCGCGCCGTAGCGGCTGCGCGCCTGCTTGCGGTTCTTCACACCCTGGGTGTCCAGCGAGCCACGGATGATCTTGTAGCGAACGCCCGGCAGGTCCTTCACACGACCGCCGCGGACGAGCACCATCGAGTGCTCCTGGAGGTTGTGGCCCTCGCCCGGGATGTACGCGGTGACCTCGATGCCGCTGGTCAGCTTCACACGAGCGACCTTGCGCAGCGCGGAGTTCGGCTTCTTCGGGGTCGTGGTGTAGACGCGAGTGCACACACCACGCCGCTGCGGGCTCCCCTTGAGAGCCGCAGTCTTCTGCTTGGCGACCTTGTCCTGGCGGCCCTTGCGGACCAGCTGCTGGATCGTGGGCATAGACCGGCTTTCTTTCTGTCGACGCCCGGGCTGGGCGCCTGTTTGCGTAGCGGGTTCCTGCATGTCCGCCCGTACCCCGAGGTCGGGCGTGTCGCCGACCTTCCCCGGAGCACCCGGCAGGAGAACGGATCCCTGCGGGTTCGGAAGGCACCTCCGGCGACTGGCAGGAGGGCCGTCACCAGACGGACCGCACAGCACAGGCACACGGACCGACCCGACATAGGTCGGGCACGAGTAGCAAAGATACCCGCCCCGCTCCGACGGGGTCAAAACGGGGGTACCGCCAACCGGGCTACCCACCAGCCGCAGGCCCCGCCCGTCACAACCGGTTTCGCCACCGATTCCCCGCCGCACCGCCGGTGGGAGTGGTGAAGACCACGCCATTCCCGCGCCGCTCAGCCCAGGTCGCACCCCTTCCGGACGCGCGATCGGCCGCCAGTGTAACACGCTGTAATCGCGCGCGCGGGCCGCCCTCCCGTAGCCTGCCGGATGTGGATCTGTTCTCCGAGCCCGTGCTCCTGGTGGAGCAGGCGGGCGGGTTCCGCAAGGCCCTGGTGAACACCGCCTACGCCGCGGACGTGTACGACCAGCGGGGGAACCTGCTGGCCAGGGTGCGCGAGCGCAGGCGGCCCGGCCCCCTCGGGCTGCTGCGGGTCACCGAGCTGACCGGCAGCACCCCGTTCGACCTGGCGGTGACGCTGCCCGACGGGCGGGAGGTGCTGGGCATCGCCAAGGGCTTCCACCTGCTGGCGGGCCGGGTGACCGTCACCGGGCCCGACGGCCGCGTGGTGGGCACGATGATCCGCAAGCTGATGCGCCCCATCACCTTCGCCGACCCGGACGGCAACCCGCTCGGCACGTTCGCCGACGCCGCGGGCTTCCGCCACGGCGACCTGGACCGCCGCGACGGCCGCAAGGTCCGCCGGGACACCCTCTGGCCCCACCCGCACACCACCGGCCCCGTGCGCACCCTGGCCATCGCCGCGGGCTTGGCCTACGGCGTGGTCTCCAACACCGGCACCGACTGACCCAGTGGCACCATCGGCACCTAATAGGACATCCAGCCCGAAATGGCGGTAGCCGGTGGCTTCCGTTGCCCTGCTGGGCAAATCGGCCGCGCACCGGCTACCGCATCGCTCGGGTTTACCAGGCTTCGCGCATGATCCCGCCGCCACCGCCGTCGGGGTCGTCGTCGTCCCGGGGGGCGCCGATGGTGCCGCGGGCGTCGATGATGTCCTGGGGGTCCTGGCCCTCGCGGATCGCGTCGTGGGCCTGGCGCAGGTCCTCGAGGTTGGCCGCC
This sequence comes from Actinokineospora sp. NPDC004072, assembly GCF_053604195.1. Classification (NCBI taxonomy): domain Bacteria; kingdom Bacillati; phylum Actinomycetota; class Actinomycetes; order Pseudonocardiales; family Pseudonocardiaceae; genus Actinokineospora; species Actinokineospora sp. NPDC004072. The sequence goes on from NZ_JBSGHB010000011.1 coordinate 252,807, forward strand.
ATCGCGGCCTTGACGCCCTCGTCGTCCAGCGCGCGGCCGGAGAGGACGTCCGACCAGGACAGCTCGCCCTCGCGGATGCGCTTCACCAGGTCCTGCATGGCTTTCGGGGCGTCCGGGCGGGAGCCCGCGCGCTCGATCTCGGCGATGTCCTTCTCGGACAGGCCGGGCGCGTGGTTGCCCGCCCGGCTGGCCTCGGCCGCGGTGCGCTCGACACCGGCGATGCGGGCGTCGACCTCGGCGACGAGGGCGTCGAGGCGGGCCTGGTCGTAGGGGAAGGTCATCGTCCGCCCCCGGTCGGCGCCGGGACCGGGGCGGGCGCCGGGGCAGGCGGGGGCGGCGGCGGGGCCGACGGCGGCGGCGACGAGTAGCGGCCGCCCGCGTCCTTGATGTTGCCGCGCAGGCCCCAGGCCCCGAGGCCGACGCCGATCGCGCCGGACTTGGCCGCGGACTTGCCGTCGTTGAACTTCTCCTGGCCGTCCTGGTAGCCGTCCACCACGTCGAGCAGGTCGTTGACGTCGCGGACGTCCTTGAGCTTCATCAGGGCCGTGCCCATGGCGACGATGCCGTCGACCATGCCCTGGACGCCCTCGATGAGCGTCTGGATGGAGATGATGATCTTGCGGATGCTGTCGGCGATCTCGATGGCGTCGTAGACCATCCACACCGCGCGGCCCCAGCCGACCACCGGGATGGCCGCGGTCATGATGGCTTCCATCAGCTTGCCGACCAGCTTGTCCAGCAGGGTCAGCGCCAGGCCGCACGCGGTGCGGCAGGTGTTGGCCATCGACTTGAACCGGTCGCCGATGATGCGCGCGACCTGGGAGTCGGCCTCGATCGCGATGGCCCACATGGTGTCCATCCGGCGGCGGAAGCTGCCCGCGGCGTCGCCCTCCCAGTGCTGGCCGAGCTGGTCGGCGCCCGCGTCGAGGTTGCGGCGCACCGAGTCCAGGGCCTTGCCGACTGGTTCCAGGCGTGGGCGTTGGCGTCGATCTTCTCGAAGTCGCCGAGCAGCGGCTTGATCAGCGCGTCGAGCAGGTTCTCGCCGGTGACCTTCTCGTAGATCCAGTTGACGCCCTGGATCTTCCAGCCCGCCTTCTCGATCAGCTCCTTGGTCGACTGCCTGCCCGGGCGGTCCTCGGCGGCCGCGGCCAGCGCCGCGCTCGGGTCCTCGACGTCGGCGTAGGCGGTCATCGGCCACCCCCGGCCACGGTCACCCCGGGCAGGGTGTTGAGGCCCTGCTCGATGAGGTTCAGCCGCTCGCCGTTGCTGGTGTCGGCCCTGCGGTAGCCCTCGGCGGCCTGCACCAGGCTGCCTGCGTCCTTGGTCATGACGCGGTTGGCGAAGTCCAGGGTCTCGCCGTAGAGGTTGGCGATGCCGGTGACGACCGGGTGCAGCAGCGTCAGCAGGCCGGTGAAGCCCGCGGTGTCGCCCCCCTTGGTGACCGCGTGCTGCTTGATGGTCATGAAGTGCTGGGCGTTGCGCGTCATCAGCTCGCTGTAGCCCTGCAATTCGTCCGGTTCGACTCTGAACTGACCCACCGCTTCCACCTTTCGCCTGTCGACCGTGCGGGTGAGACGGCGGCCACCGGGCGGCGGTTCCCGGCGGCCGCCACCTCGGCTAGATCCCGCAGCTGGGCGCCGACCAGAACCGGCTGGACCGGTGGTCGACGTGGGTGTGGTCGTTGTGGTCGGGGTAGCCGGGGCCGAGGATGCCGTTGAAGCCGTGGTTGCGGGCCTGCCTGGCCAGCGTGCACAGCGAGTGCGGGCTCACCCCGAGGTCCACGGCGTCGCCGTAGAGGTGCCTGCTGCTGGCCGAGCCGCCGACGGCGCTGTTGCAGGCGTAGCTGCGGAAGCCGCTGGTGACCCGGATGGGCGCGTCGCCGAGGGCGTGCCGCAGCGCCTGCAGCTTCCACATCGACACCAGCGCGTTGGCCTTGGCCGTCGCCGCCGACACCGCGCCGCCGGACCAGGTGGAGTTGCAGGTGTTCAGCTCGGCGTAGGAGAAGTTGATCGGCGTGCAGTCGTTGTCCTGCAGGGCGTAGATCTTGTTGAAGGTGTTGGGGCCAGCCACGCCGTCGGCGGCCAGGCCGTAGGCCTGCTGGAAGCGGGTGACGGCGGCCTTGGTCGCAGGGCCGTAGGAGCCGTCGATGGCCAGCACCCCGCCGTAGCCCGGGTAGCCGGCCACGCGGATCTGGAGCTGGCGCACGTCAGCCCCCGTCATGCCCTGGGACAGGGTGCGACCCCAGGTGTAGCAGCCGTCGGCGGTGGCCGTGGCCGGGGTGAGGACCATCGTCGCGAACACGGTGGCCAGGACCACCGGCACCACGGATAAGAGGCGGGCAATGCGGCGAGTCATGCGAAACCTCCCGATCGGGACAATGACACCGGGAGAGAGGTTGTCCCATCGCACGCGCCGTCGTCAATCAATCACCGACTGTATCGCCGGTTCGGCCGAACTTTGCAGGGCCGAACGGACCCGTCCACACCGGACGTCCCCAGTGGCGGGGCCGGGAACGGGACAGGCCCGCGAGCGCACGCGCTCGCGGGCCTGTCCGTCGACCAGGGCTCAGCGGTAGTCGCGGCCGAAGTCGTAGTCGTCCAGCGGGACGGCTGCGCCGGTGCCCGTGCCGAAGACGTCGGGGGTGTAGTACCCGTCGTCGTAGCTCGGGATGGCGTAGGCGGCCACGCGGGCTTCCTCGGTCGGCTGCACCTGGATGTTGCGGTACTTGTTGATGCCCGTGCCCGCCGGGATCAGCTTGCCGATGATCACGTTCTCCTTCAGGCCCACGAGCTTGTCGCTGCGGCCGTTGATGGCCGCGTCGGTCAGCACGCGGGTCGTCTCCTGGAATGAGGCGGCCGACAGCCACGAGTCGGTGGCCAGCGACGCCTTCGTGATGCCCATCAGGACCGGGCGGCCGGAGGCGGGCTCGCCGCCCGCGGCCACCACGCGGCGGTTCTCGGACTCGAACTCGGCACGCTCGATCAGCGCGCCGGGCAGGAACTCCGTGGCGCCGCTGTCCAGGATGGTGACCCGGCGCAGCATCTGGCGGACGATGACCTCGATGTGCTTGTCGTGGATCGACACGCCCTGCGCGCGGTACACCTTCTGGACCTCGTCCACCAGGTGCAGCTGGGCCTCGCGCGGACCCATGACGCGCAGCACCTCGTGCGGGTCGGGCGTGCCCTCCAGCAGCTGCTGGCCGACCGCCACGTGGTCGCCGTCGGCGAGCGGGCCGTCCGGGGTCAGCGCCAGGCGCTGGCGCTTGGACAGCTTGTCCATCACGATCTCCTCGGAGCCGTCGTCCGGGATGATCGTGATCTTCCAGTAGCGGTCGCCGTCCTCGATGCGCACGCGGCCGTCGGTGTCGGCGATCGGGGCCTTGCCCTTGGGGACGCGGGCCTCGAACAGCTCCTGGACGCGGGGCAGACCGGTGGTGATGTCGTCCCCGGCCACACCGCCCTGGTGGAAGGTGCGCATGGTCAGCTGCGTGCCGGGCTCGCCGATGGACTGCGCGGCGACGATGCCGACGGCCTCGCCGATGTCGACCAGCTGGCCGGTCGCCATCGAGCGGCCGTAGCAGGTCGCGCAGACGCCGACCGCGGCCTCGCAGGTCAGCACGGAGCGGACCTTGACCTTGAGCACGTTCGACGACAGCAGCTTCTCGATCGCCGGGTCGCCGAGGTCGTCGGCGCGGTTCATCAGCACGTTGCCGTCGGCGTCGGTGACGTCCTCGGCGACGCAGCGCGCGTACACGCCGGTCTCCACGTGCTGGTGGCGCACCACCCGGCCGTCGGCGCCCACGACGCCCAGCGGCATCACGATGCCGCGGGTGGTGCCGCAGTCGACCTCGCGCACGATGACGTCCTGCGAGACGTCCACCAGACGGCGGGTCAGGTAGCCCGAGTCGGCGGTGCGCAGCGCGGTGTCGGCCAGACCCTTGCGGGCGCCGTGCGTGGCGATGAAGTACTCCAGCACCGACAGGCCCTCGCGGAAGTTGGCCTTGATCGGCCGCGGGATGAACTCACCCCGCGGGTTGGTGACCAGGCCGTTCATGCCCGCGAGCTGGCGGATCTGGGTCATGTTGCCCGCCGCGCCCGACTTGACGATCATCGGGATCGGGTTGTCGTCGGGGAAGTTCTCCTCCATGACCCGGGCGACCTCGTCGGTGGCCTTGGCCCAGACCTGCACCAGCTCGCTGTTGCGCTCGGCCAGGGACAGCTGGCCGCGCTGGTAGCGCTTCTCGACCGTGTCCGCCTTGTTCTCGTAGTCGTCCAGGATGCCCTGCTTGGCCTCCGGGACGAGCACGTCGGAGATCGAGATGGTGACGCCGGAGCGGGTCGCGTAGTAGAAGCCCGCGTCCTTGAGCTTGTCCAGCGTCTGCGCCACCGCCACCATCGGGTAGCGCTCGGCGAGGTCGTTCACGATCGCCGCCTGGCGCTTCTTGGGCAGCAGCTCGTTGATGAACGGGTAGTCCGCCGGGAGCAGGTCGTTGAACAGCACCCGGCCCAGCGTGGTCTCGGCCAGCCACGGCGTGCCGGGGGTCCAGTCCTCGCCGACCATGCCCGGGCCGGGCGTGCGGTCGGTGATGCGGATCTTGACCGGCGACTGCAGGCTGATCGTGCCGCGGTCGTAGGCCATGATCGCCTCGGCCGGGGAGGAGAAGGCCAGGCCTGCGCCGGGGCCGTCCTCCTTGAGCCGGGTCAGGTAGTAGATGCCGGTGACCATGTCCAGCCGCGGCATCGCCAGCGGGCGGCCCGAGCCCGGCGACAGGATGTTGTGGCTGGACAGCATGAGGATGCGGGCCTCGGCCTGCGCCTCGGCCGACAGCGGCAGGTGCACCGCCATCTGGTCACCGTCGAAGTCGGCGTTGAACGCCTCGCACACCAGCGGGTGCAGCTGGATGGCCTTGCCCTCGACCAGCTGCGGCTCGAACGCCTGGATGCCCAGGCGGTGCAGGGTCGGGGCGCGGTTGAGCAGCACCGGGTGCTCGTTGATGACCTCTTCCAGCACGTCCCACACCGCGGGCCGGGCGCGCTCCACCATCCGCTTGGCGGACTTGATGTTCTGCGCGTGGTTGAGGTCGACGAGCCGCTTCATCACGAACGGCTTGAACAGCTCCAGCGCCATCGCCTTGGGCAGGCCGCACTGGTGCAGCTTCAGCTGCGGGCCGACGATGATGACCGAGCGGCCGGAGTAGTCGACGCGCTTGCCGAGCAGGTTCTGGCGGAACCGGCCCTGCTTGCCCTTGAGCAGGTCGGACAGCGACTTGAGCGGGCGGTTGCCCGGGCCGGTCACCGGCCTGCCGCGGCGGCCGTTGTCGAACAGCGCGTCGACGGCCTCCTGCAGCATCCGCTTCTCGTTGTTGACGATGATCTCGGGCGCGCCGAGGTCGATCAGCCGCTTCAACCGGTTGTTGCGGTTGATCACCCGGCGGTACAGGTCGTTGAGGTCGGAGGTCGCGAAGCGGCCACCGTCGAGCTGCACCATCGGGCGCAGGTCCGGCGGGATGACCGGGACGCAGTCCAGCACCATGCCCATCGGCGAGTTGCGGGTCGCCTGGAAGGCGGCCACGACCTTGAGCCGCTTGAGCGCGCGCAGCTTCTTCTGGCCCTTGCCCGAGCGGATGACCTCGCGCAGGCTGTCCGCCTCGGCGTCGACGTCGAAGTCGCGCAGCAGCGTCTGGATGGCCTCGGCGCCCATCGCGCCGGTGAAGTAGTCGCCGTAGCGGTCGATCAGCTCGCGGTAGAGCAGCTCGTCGGCGATGAGCTGCTTGGGCTCCAGCTTGGTGAAGGTGCTCCAGATCTCCTCGAGCCGGTCCAGCTCGCGCTGGGCCCGGTCGCGGAGCTGGCGCATCTCGCGCTCGCCGCCCTCCTTGACCTTGCGGCGCACGTCGCTCTTGGCGCCCTCGGCCTCCAGCTGGGCCAGGTCGGCCTCCAGCTTCTGGGCCCGGGCCTCGATGTCGGCGTCGCGCTTGTTCTCGACCTGCTTGCGCTCGACGCCCATCTCGGACTCCAGCGTGGGCAGGTCGTTGTGCCGCAGCTCGGTGTTCACCCCGGTGATCACGTACGCGGCGAAGTAGATGATCTTCTCGAGGTCCTTCGGGGCCAGGTCGAGCAGGTAGCCCAGCCGCGACGGCACACCCTTGAAGTACCAGATGTGGGTGACCGGGGCGGCCAGCTCGATGTGGCCCATCCGCTCCCGGCGCACCTTGGCTCGGGTGACCTCGACGCCGCAGCGCTCGCAGATGATGCCCTTGAAGCGCACGCGCTTGTACTTGCCGCAGTAGCACTCCCAGTCCCGGGTGGGACCGAAGATCTTCTCGCAGAACAGACCATCCTTCTCCGGCTTCAGCGTCCGGTAGTTGATGGTCTCGGGCTTCTTCACCTCGCCGTAGGACCACTGGCGGATGTCGTCGGCAGTGGCCAGGCCGATGCGGAGCTCGTCGAAGAAGTTGACGTCCAGCAAGGCGGTTCCTTCTCCCCTACTTGGGTTCTGGCTTGGGGAATCGGCGCTGGTCGGGGGCCGTGGCGGCCCCCGACCGGCGAGGGTCAGTTGACGACGTCGTCCACCGAGGGCGACTCGTTGCGGGAGAGGTTGATGCCCAGGTTGGCCGCGGCGCGCTCGAGGTCCTCGTCGTCGCTGTCGCGCATCTCGATGGCGGCGCCGTCGCTGGACAGCACCTCCACGTTCAGGCAGAGCGACTGCAGCTCCTTGAGGAGCACCTTGAAGGACTCCGGGATGCCCGGCTCCGGGATGTTCTCGCCCTTGACGATCGCCTCGTAGACCTTGACCCGGCCGAGCACGTCGTCGGACTTGATCGTGAGCAGCTCCTGCAGCGTGTAGGCCGCGCCGTAGGCCTGCATGGCCCAGCACTCCATCTCGCCGAAGCGCTGGCCGCCGAACTGCGCCTTACCACCCAGCGGCTGCTGGGTGATCATCGAGTACGGGCCGGTCGAGCGCGCGTGGATCTTGTCGTCGACCAGGTGCAGCAGCTTCAGGATGTACATGTAGCCCACGGCGACCGGGTGCGGGAACGGCTCCCCGCTGCGGCCGTCGAACAGCTGCGCCTTGCCGTCGGGCTGCACCATGCGCTCGCCGTCGCGGTTCGGGCGGGTGGACCCGAGCAGGCCCATCAGCTCGTGCTCCTTGGCGCCGTCGAACACCGGGGTCGCGGTGTTGGTGTTCGGCTCGACCTCGTAGAGGTCCTCGGGGAGCTGCTTGGCCCACTCCGCGTCCGGATCGATCGACCAGCCCTGCTTGGCGCACCAGCCCAGGTGCAGCTCCAGGATCTGGCCGATGTTCATCCGTCGCGGCACACCGTGGGTGTTCAGGATGATGTCGACCGGCGTGCCGTCGGCGAGGAAGGGCATGTCCTCGGCGGGCAGGATCTTGCCGATGACGCCCTTGTTGCCGTGGCGGCCCGCGAGCTTGTCGCCGTCCTGGATCTTGCGCTTCTGGGCGACGTAGACCCGGACCAGCTCGTTGACGCCCGGGGGCAGCTCGTCCTCGTCCTCGCGGGAGAAGACCCGGATGCCGATGACCTTGCCGGACTCGCCGTGCGGGACCTTCAGCGAGGTGTCGCGCACCTCGCGGGCCTTCTCGCCGAAGATCGCGCGCAGCAGCCGCTCCTCCGGGGTCAGCTCGGTCTCGCCCTTCGGGGTGACCTTGCCGACCAGGATGTCACCAGCGGAGACCTCGGCGCCGATGCGCACGATGCCGCGCTCGTCGAGGTCGGCGAGCACCTCCTCGGAGACGTTCGGGATGTCCCGGGTGATCTCCTCGGCGCCCAGCTTGGTGTCGCGGGCGTCGATCTCGTGCTCGTCGATGTGGATCGAGGTGAGCACGTCGTCCTGCACCAGGCGCTGCGAGACGATGATCGCGTCCTCGTAGTTGTGGCCCTCCCACGGCATGATCGCCACGAGCAGGTTCTTGCCCAGGGCCATCTCGCCGTTCTCGATGCACGGCCCGTCGGCGATGACCTGGCCGACCTCGACCCGCTGGCCCTCGCTGACGATGGGCTTCTGGTTGATGCAGGTGCCCTGGTTGGACCGGCGGAACTTGTGCAGGCCGTAGGTGCGGCGGGTGCCGTCGTCGGCCATGACCGTGATGAAGTCGGCGGAGACCTCCTCGACCACACCGGCCTTCTCCGCGGTGACCAGGTCACCGGCGTCGACCGCGGCGCGCAGCTCCATGCCGGTGCCGACCAGCGGGGACTCGCTGCGCAGCAGCGGCACCGCCTGGCGCTGCATGTTGGCGCCCATCAGGGCGCGGTTGGCGGCGTCGTGCTCCAGGAACGGGATCATCGCGGTGGCGACGGAGACCATCTGCCGCGGCGAGACGTCCATGTAGTCGACGTCGAACGGCTCGATCAGCTCGACCTCGCCGCCCTTCTTGCGGACCAGGACGCGGTCCTCGACGAAGTGGCCGTGCTCGTCCAGCGGCGCGTTCGCCTGGGCGATGACGTGCCGGTCCTCCTCGTCGGCGGTCAGGTAGTCGATCTGGTCGGTGACCTGGCCCTCGACGACCTTGCGGTAGGGCGTCTCGATGAAGCCGAACGGGTTGACCCGCGCGTAGCTCGACAGCGAGCCGATCAGGCCGATGTTCGGGCCTTCCGGGGTCTCGATCGGGCACATGCGGCCGTAGTGGCTGTGGTGGACGTCGCGGACCTCCATGCCCGCGCGCTCCCGGGACAGGCCGCCCGGGCCCAGCGCCGAGAGGCGGCGCTTGTGGGTCAGGCCGTCGACCGGGTTGGTCTGCTGCATGAACTGGGACAGCTGCGAGGTGCCGAAGAACTCCTTGATCGCGGCCACGACCGGCCGGATGTTGATCAGGGTCTGCGGGGTGATCGCCTCGACGTCCTGGGTGGTCATCCGCTCGCGGACGACGCGCTCCATGCGGGAGAGGCCGACCCGGATCTGGTTCTGGATCAGCTCGCCGACGGTGCGCAGGCGGCGGTTGCCGAAGTGGTCGATGTCGTCGATCTCGACCGGCACCTCGACGGCGTCCTCGCCGCTGCCGGAGGTCATGGTCGTCTCGCCCGCGTGCAGGCGCACCAGGTACTCGATCGTGGTGACGATGTCGTCCTCGGTGAGCACGCCGGTGCTCATCGGCACGTTCAGGCCGAGCTTCTTGTTGACCTTGTAGCGGCCGACCTTGGCCAGGTCGTAGCGCTTGTCCTTGAAGAACAGGTTCTCCAGGAGGGTCTGGGCGCTCTCCTTCGTCGGCGGCTCGCCCGGGCGCAGCTTGCGGTAGATGTCCAGCAGCGCCTCGTCGGTGCCCGCGGTGTGGTCCTTCTCCAGCGTGGCCAGCAGCGTCTCGGAGAAGGAGAAGCGCTCGCGGATGGCCTCGGTCGTCCAGCCCAGGGCCTTGAGCAGCACGGTCACCGGCTGGCGGCGCTTGCGGTCGATGCGCACGCCGACGGTGTCGCGCTTGTCGACGTCGAACTCCAGCCACGCGCCGCGGCTGGGGATGATCTTGACGCTGAAGACGTCCTTGTCCGTCGTCTTGTCGATCGAGGTGTCGAAGTAGACGCCGGGCGAGCGGACCAGCTGGGAGACCACGACACGCTCGGTGCCGTTGATGATGAAGGTGCCCTTGTCCGTCATCACCGGGAAGTCGCCCATGAACACCGTCTGGCTCTTGATCTCGCCGGTGGTGTTGTTGGTGAACTCCGCGGTGACGAACAGCGGCGCCGCGTAGGTCATGTCCCGGTCCTTGCACTCCTCGACCGAGGCCTTGACCTCGTCGAAGCGCGGGTCGGAGAAGGAGAGGGACATCGACCCGGAGAAGTCCTCGATCGGGGAGATCTCGTTGAGGACCTCCTCCAGCCCACCGATCGGGTTCTCCTCGCCTGCGTCGACGCGGCGCTGGAACCACGCCTCGGCGCCGGTGAACCACTCGAACGACTGGATCTGCAGGTCCAGCAGGTCGGGGGTGCCCAGGGGCTCACGGATCTTCGCGAACGAGACCCGCTTCGGGGCTCCCGGAATCTCGGACTGGGTGGAGTTGGTCGCAAGCGTGGCCTTGGTCGCGCGGGAGACTGCCAAGATGCGTCCTTCCAGGACTATGAGCGGTCGACAGCCGCATTAGCACAGCTCACGCGACTGTCAAGGGTGCCGTGGTGCCCAACATCCTAGCTCTCGGCAAAGGGCGTGCGGAAAATGGGCAGCGCAAAGGGGCAGTCTAGCCACTGACAGGGCGACTGTCGAGGCCCGCGCTCAATCGGCCCTCCTGATCGAGGTCGCTGCTCGGATACAGCCTGAACCCAGCACCCCCGGCAGTCAAGATGCCACGCCAACGAAACCACTTTTGCAGCAGTGTCCCGCCGTTCGCCGATCACGTCTTGACCTGCCCAAACACCCGTGGTAGCCGGATCAAGCCCGGCACTGCCCCGGACGGGCTGTCAGCACTGCGGGAGAGGCTGGCCGTTGGGCAGCGGCTGGTTGAACGTGTCGAACGAGGTGATCTTCCACGACCCGTCCACGCGCTCCGCGGTGACCCCCAGCTGCGCCCCGCTGGCTGTGGTCTTGGCCTCATCCACGCGGGTGGAGGTCTGGTCGATGAACACCAGCGCCTCGGCCCGGTCGGCCGACAGCGACCGCACGCCCAGCTCGCGGACGATCGTGGTGTGCACCAGCTTCTGGGCCGGGGCCAGCTCCTTGAGCTGGCCGAACATGGCCTCGTACTCGCACACGGCCCGGCCCGCCAGCACCTCGCGCACGGCCGCGGCGGTGCGGTCGAGGTCGCGGTAGTCGTAGGAGAGGGCGCGCTCGAGCGCGGTGCTGATCCGGGTCTTGACCTCGGCGGTGGCCGCCGGGTCGGTGAAGGCGGCGTTCGCCCGGTCCGCCCCCGAGCTCAGCCGGTCGGCCTGCCCCTTGGCGTAGAGGCCGACGGCGGCCAGCAGGAGGGCGACCACGGCCACGGCGATGGCGGTGTTGACGGCTCGCTTGCCGGGGTCGACCGACGTCTTCGCCCTGGTCGGACCGCCCGCCGACCGCTCGGCGACCGCGAGGTCCGCAGGCGCCGCCCGCCCCCCGGCCCGCCGCTTGCCGGTCGGCGACGGCCGCCTGGCGACGGATTCTTCGTGATCCTCGTCACTGTTTGCCGCGGGCGTGGCGGTGACAATCCCGTCGGTGACGACGGCCGTCGTGGCGTCGTCGTCACCCCCGGCGGTCTCCTCGGCAAGGACCGCCTGCGGCTCGCGGCGGGACGCGGGCCCGCTCACCTCGGCGTCCGCCCGCCCACCGGCGATCGCTGCTAGCCGCTCGTCCTCGACCAGGCGGGCGGTCGGGGCCTCCTCAGTGGCACCCGCAGCCTGCGACCGGGGGACACGCGCACCGGAGGCGGCTGCCTGCTCGCTGGCGGCCGCTCCAGCCTGCGCACCCTCGCGGGCGGTCGGGGTCTCGTCAGCGGCGCCCACGGCCTGCGACCGGGGACCACCCGCACCGGGCGCGGCCGCCTGCTTCCCGACGGCCGATCCAGCCTGCTCGTCCTCGACCGCGCGCGAGGTCGGGGTCTCCTCGGTGGTGTCCGGGCTCTGGGCCCGGGGGTGGGACGCCGGGACGTCCGCGTCGAAGGCGGCCGTCTGCTCGCTCTCCACCGCGCGGGGGGCCGGGGGCTCGGCCGCCTGCTCGCTGGCGACCGCTTCAGCCTGCTCGTGCTCGACCGTGCGGGTGGGTGGGGTCTGCTCGGGGGTGTCCGGGGTCTGCGGCGCGCGGCGGGAGGTGGGAGTGCTCGTCTCGGGGGGCGGTGCCTGCTCGTGCTCGGTCGCGGGCGCGGGCTCGGGGCGGGGCGGCTTGCGCAGGCCTGCCACGCGGGGGCGGCGGGTGGTGGGGGCGGCGGACGGGCGGCGGCGCGGGGGCGTGGGCACGGGCGTTCCTCTCAGCCTGCCGGGGTGGGCAGAATGTAGGTCAGGCCGGAGAGCTTCCAGCCCTCCTCCCCGCGCTGCAGGGCGGCCTGGACGCGCAGGTACTTGTCGACGGGGGCGTCCGCGCCCTCGTTGCGGACCTCCTGGTGGACCGCGCTGATGATCGTGGCCGTGCCGGTGGTCTCGTTGAGGTCGATCACCGCGGTGCTGTAGACGCTGGCCGTGGAGACCCGCTTGCTCTGCGCGATGACCGCCTTGCCGCTCTCCCGGCCGCGTTCGAGCTGGGCCAGCATGTCGCCGGTCGACGCGGCGACCCAGCGGTCGAGGTTGGCGTCGACGTCGCGGTAGTCCATGGTGTGGAAGGTGATGATCGCCTGCTCGCCCGCGCGCACGGCGTCGTCGCGGGCGCGGGCGACGTCGAGGGTGTCGTCGGTCGCCGCCCGCAGCCAGGCGACGCCGAACCACACCGCGGCGCCGGCGCACAGCACCAGCAGGGCCAGCGCGGCCAGCACCAGCGGGTGGCGCGACACCGGCTTGGCGGGCGCGGCCGCCTGGTCGACGGATTCGGTCATGGCGCTCCAGACTACGTAGTTCGGCCCAGGCCGAGCAGGCCAGCCAGACCGACGGGACTGCCGATGCCCGGCTGGGTGACCACCCCGGGCACGCCTGCCAGCTCGGCCAGCTGCTCGGCGGGTCGGTCGGCGTTCTCGGCGAGCTGGTCGGGCGTCGGCTGCACCGGCTTGCCCCCGAAGGGGGCATTCTGCGACCCGCGGACGCTGATGGGGCTGCCCACCGGCTCGGCGCAGTACGCCTGGGCGTTCTCCGGCACCGGCTCCAGCTGGTCGCCCGCGCGCTGCTTGGTGCCCTCGTAGCCGCGGGTGCACGGCGGCGGGTCGAACAGGTTCAGCGCCAGGCCGAGGTGGGCGGTGCCGTCGCCGGGCACGACGGTCTTCGGGCCGACGGCCACCACCGGGTAGGCCACCAGCGCCAGTTCGAGGCCGTCCTGGCGGGTCACCATCAGGTTGGACGTGGTGAGCAGGTTCGCCAGCAGCACGCCGAGGTCGGGCCCGGTCTCGCGCAGCAGCCCGGTCACCGAGGCCGCGGCGGGCGGCGCGGCGGCGATCAGCGCGCGGATGTCGGCGTCCGAGCCGCGCAGTTGCTCGCCGAGCAGCCGCAGGTCCGCCGCGAAGCTCTTGATGTTGCCCGCCTGCGCCAGCTGGGTGTCCAGCACGATGGCGCCGTCCTCGATCAGCTTGACCGTCTCCGGCAGCGCGGCGCGGGCCGCGGCGGTGAACTCCCCGGTGCTGTCGAGCAGGGCGCGCAGGTCGTCGCCGGTGCCGGTGAACGCCTGGTGCAGCTCGTCCACCACGACCCGCAGGTCCTCCACCGGGACCGAGGAGGCCAGGTCGTCGAGGTCGCGGATGACCTTGTCGGTGCCGACCGGGACGCTGGTGCGGTCCTGCGGGATGCGGGCGCCCTCGGCCAGCACCTCGCCGCCGCCCTGGCGGGGCCGCAGGTCGACGTACTGCTCGCCGACGGCCGAGCGGTTGGCGACCACGGCGTCGAGGTCGGCGGGGATCGGCGGGGCGGCGGGCTCGATGTCCAGGTCGACCTCGATGCCCCCGGCGGTCAGCCGGATGTCGCCGACCCGGCCCACGTTGACGCCGCGGTAGGTCACCTCGGCGTTGGTGAAGATCCCGCCGGAGTCGGCCAGCTCCATGGTCACCCGGTAGCCGTTCGCGCCGAAGACGCGGCCGACGTCGGTGAACCGGAACAGCGCGTAGACGACCGCGACGACGGCGATCACGAAGAACGCGACGAGCTGCAGGCGGACGGTCTTGGTCAACATCAGGAGCCGCCTCCCAGCAGGACGTCGAAGATGCTGCCGCTGGGCGTGCCGCCGGGGGCCTGGGCGGCGGGCGGGGCGGCCGGGGTCGACGGGGTGACCGGCGGCAGCGGCAGCGGGTCGGGGGCGTTCGCTGGCACCCCGTCCTGCCCGCCGACCAGGCCGCCGACGTTGGGCACCAGGTCCTGCAGCGGGTTCTGCCTGCTGCGGCCGAGGTTGTCCAGCACGTTGGACAGGTCGAGGTCGATCTTGGCGTAGAGGTTGAAGTAGTCGCCCTTGACGCCCTTGGCCGCCTGGTCGGTGAACGGGAAGGTCAGCAGCAGCTCCAGCGACTTGGGCAGGTCGGCGCCCGCCTCGCCGAGCTTCTGCAGGGTCGGGGCCAGCGCCTTGAGGTCGGCGACCAGGTCGGCCTGGCTGCGGTTGAGCGTGTCGACCGCGACCGCCCCCAGCGACTCCAGCGCCTGCAGCATCGTGACGAGCTGGCGGCGCTGGTCGTGCAGCACCTCCAGGCCCGGCCCGATGTCCTCGATGACGCCCGCGATCTGGTCGCGCTGGGCGTTGAGCGACGCGGCGAGCCGGTTGATGCCGTCGAGGGCACGGGTGATGTCGTCCTTGCCCGCGTCCAGCGTGGCCACGGCGGTGTCGAGGTTGCGCAGCAGCGCCTTGATGTCGGCGGAGTTGCCCGCCAGCGCGGCGTTCATCTCCTTGGCGATGTCCTGCAGCTGCTCAACGCCGCCGCCGTTGAGCAGCATCGACAGCGCGCCCAGGACCTCTTCGACCTCGGTGTTGCGGTTGGTCCGCTCCAGCGGGATCAGCGCCCCGTCGGCCAGCCGCCCCGCGGGCTCGGCAGGCGGGCTCAGCTCGACGTACTTCTCCCCGAGCAGGCTGGACTGGCGGATCTTGGCCAGGGCGTTGGCAGGCAGGTCGACGTCGCCGTTGACCAGCAGGGTCAGCTCGGCGGTCCAGCCGTCGGCGGCCAGGCCGACGCTGTCCACCCGCCCGACGGACACCTCGTTGACCTTGACCGCGGACTGCGGCACGAGGTCGAGCACGTCGCGGAACTGCACCCGCACCGAGTAGGGCCGGTCGCCGAGGTCGGCGCCGCCGGGCAGGGGCAGGTCGTAGATGCCGGTGAACCCGCACCCGGAGACCAGGGCGGCCGAGCCGAGCACGGCCAGCAGCGCGCGGCGCATCAGTTGCCTCCCGAGCTGAGCGGGTCGCCCGCCATCGGCAGCGGCAGCATGGGCAGCTTGCCGCTGCGCATGCCCTCGATGACCTGCGCGGGCGAGGGCAGCGGCACCGCGCCCTGCAGGATCGGCGCGAGCTGGTCGCAGGCCTCGGCCAGCGGGTTGGGCAGCTGCTGCGGCGGGGTCTGCCGCAGCAGCTTGCACACCGTGACGATCGGCGGCTGGGTCAGCTCGTTGATGTTGGAGCGCGCGTCGAGGGTGCCGGAGGAGGCGTTGTAGGAGTTGACGATGTTGCTCAGCGCCAGCGGGGCGATGTCGAGCGTCTCGGCCAGCGCGGCGCGCTGCTCGACCAGCACGCCGGTGATCGACGCCAGCTTGTCCACGTTGGTCTTCAGCGCGCCCCGGTTGTCGTCGATGAACTTCTGCACCACGCCCAGGGCGACCCCCAGCTGCTCGACCGCGGCGGCGAGGTTGCCGCGCTCGGCGGCCAGGAAGTCCGCCGCGTGGGCCAGCTGGACGCTGAAGTCGTTGACCGCTTGGTCGCTGCCCGCGAGCGTGGTGGTCAGCTCCTGCAGGTTGGCCACGGTGGCGAAGAGGTCGTCGGAGTTGCCCGAGAGGGTCGTGGAGAGCTGCCCGAGCGAGGTGATCGTGTCGTTGAGCGCCTGGCCGTTGCCCTCCAGGTTGGCCGCCAGCGCGCGCAGCAGGTCCGACAGCGCGCCGTCGGCGTTCGCGCCGTTGGGGCCCAGGGTCTCGCTGACCCGGGAGAGGCTGGCGTAGAGGTCGTCGACCTCCAGCGGGGTCGCGGTGCGCTCGCGCGGGATGACCGTGCCCGCGGCCAGCACCGCGCCGCCGGTGTAGGCCGGGGTGAGCTGGACGTAGCGGTCGGAGACCAGCGAGGGGGCCACGATGACCGCCTTCGCGTCGGCCGGGATGTCGACCGCGCGGTCCACGCTCATCCGCACCTCGACCACGTCCCCGCGCGGGGTGATCTCCTCGACCGTGCCGACCTTGACGCCGAGCACCCGCACGTCGTTGTCCTCGTAGAGGCCGACCGCGCCGGTGAAGACCGCGGTGTAGGCGCGCACGTTGGCCTCGCGCAGGAAGAACCAGAGCGCGGTGGCCAGCACCAGGCCCAGCACGCAGGCGATGGCGACGGCCCTGGCCAGGTCGTGGCCCGCCTTGGTGGCGAACCTGCTCATGACGGCCTCCCCAGGCAGCCGGGCTGGTTGAACGGGCCGAGCGCGGGCGGCAGCAGCCCGCAGATGTAGTTGTCGAACCAGCGCCCGTTGCCCACGGCGTTGTTGAACTGCCGCACGAACGGGGCGAACTTCTTGATGCCCTCGCCCAGCGCCTCCTGGTTGCGGGCGAGCATGGTGGTGAGCTGGTCGAGGCTCTCCAGCACCGGGCCCAGCTGCTCCTGGTTGTCGGCGACCAGGCCCTGCAGCTCCTTGGCGAGGGTGCGGGTGCCGGTGAGCAGGGTCGAGATCGCGTTGCGCCGGTTGTTGATCTCGGTCAGCAGCAGGTTGCCGTCGGTGAGCAGCTTGACCAGCTCGGCGTCGCGGTCGGCGAGGGTCTGGCTGACCTGGCGGGTGTTGGCCAGCAGCTTGGCCAGCTCGCGGTCGCGGGAGCTGATCGTCTCCGACAGCGCCCGCAGGCCCGAGAGCGCGGCGCCCACCTCGTCCGGGGTGTCGGCGAAGGTCTCGGCGATGACCTCGAAGCTCTTGGCCAGCTGGGCGGTGTCGACCTCGTTGACGGTCTCGGCCAGCCCGCGGAAGGCCTCCAGCACGTCGTAGGGGGCGGTCGTGCGCTCCAGCGGGATGCGGGTGCCCGGGTCCAGCACGGCGTCGCCGTCGGGCTGCAGGGCGAGGAACTTCTGGCCGAGCAAGGTCTTGATCTTGATGTCGGCCCGGCTGCGGTCGCCCACCCAGGCGTCCTTGACCTTGAACGAGACCACCACCCGGTCGCCGTCGAGCTCGACGTCGGACACCGAGCCGACCTTGATGCCCGCGATGCGCACCTCGTCGTCGGGCTGGAGCCCGGCCGCCTCGCGGAACTCGGCGCTGTAGGTGGTGCCGCCGCCGATGACCGGCAGGTCGTCGGAGTAGATCGCCGCCGTCAGCACCAGGCCGATCACCAGGAGGCTGACGACGCCGATGGGGACGGGGTTGCGGGAGCGGAAGGACCTCATTCGGTGCACCTCGCCTGGTTCGCGGGCAGCAGCGGCAGGTTGATGGGCTGCTCGATGAGCCCGGGCACGCCGATGTCGCCGGAGGCTTCGCAGAGGTAGAAGTTGAACCAGGAGCCGTAGCTGGCGGTGCGGGTCAGCGCCGCGGTCTTCTCCGGCAGGAACTGGATGAAGTGCTCGACGACCGGCTCGTTCTCGTTGAGCGTGTCCACCAGGGCGCCCAGGTGGGCGATGTCCTGCTTGAGCGGCGCGCGGGCCTCGGTGAGCAGGCCCGCGGTGGTGTCGGCCAGGCCGCCGATGGCCTCGATCGCCTCGCCGATCGGCTCGCGGTCCTCGGCCAGCCCGCTC
Source organism: Actinokineospora sp. NPDC004072 (assembly GCF_053604195.1). Taxonomy (NCBI): domain Bacteria; kingdom Bacillati; phylum Actinomycetota; class Actinomycetes; order Pseudonocardiales; family Pseudonocardiaceae; genus Actinokineospora; species Actinokineospora sp. NPDC004072. The sequence continues at coordinate 270,239 of NZ_JBSGHB010000011.1, forward strand.
ACCAGCTGCTGCACGGTCACCAGCAGGTCCGAGAGCTGCTCGCCGCGGGCGTTGACCGTGTCCAGCACGCCGTTGAGGTTGGCGATGACCTGGCCGATGATCTCGTCCTTCTCGGCGATGGCGCTGGTCAGCGACGCGGTGTGGGTCAGCAGCGACTCGACCGTGCCGCCCTCGCCCTGGAGCACCTGGATGATCTCGTAGCTGAGCTGGTTGACCTGCTCGGGCGAGAGCGCCCGGAACAGCGGCTTGAACCCGTTGAACAGCTCGGTGAGGTCCAGCGCGGGCCGGGTGCGCTCCAGCGGGATCTCCGCGCCGGGCTCCAGCACCGCGTTGATGTCGCCGCCCGCGCCCTGGGTCAGCGCGACGTAGCGCTGGCCGACGAGGTTGCGGAACTTGATCTGCGCGCCGACGGCGGCGGGCAGCTTGCGCTCGGCGGCCACCGAGAACTCCACCAGCGCCTGGTCGCGGTCCACGATGGACACCTCTTCGACCTGCCCCACCCGCACGCCCGCGATCCGCACGTCGTCGCCGGGCAGCAGCAGCGTGGCGTCGGTGAACCGGGCCTTGTAGGTGGTGGTGCGGCTGAGGTCGACGTTGGCGATGCTGATGGCCAGCACGGCGGTGGCCGCGACGGTGACCGCCATGAACAGGGCCAGCTTGACCAGCGGCGCGGCCAGGCCCCTCATCGGAAGCTCACCTCCGCCCCGCGCAGCACCGGCCCGAGCAGCAGCGTGCTCCACGTCGGCACCTGGTTGGCCTCCACCCCCATGCCCGGGGCCAGCAGCTGGTTCACGAAGGCGACCTCCTCCGGCGAGTTCGGCAGGCCGAGCCCGCCGCCCCCGGCCGCGCTGGGCACCGTCTTCTCGGTGTTCTGCGGCGGGATCAGCCCGTCGGCCGCGGGCCGCGCGGGCGGCGGGAACGACGAGCCGTCGTTGAGCGGGCCGTCCGGCGGGGCCTGCGGGAACGGCGTGGGGAAGTCCTCGAACTCGTAGCAGCGCGGGCCGCGGTCCTCCGCGTAGCGCGGCTCGTCGACGCCCGGGCGGTAGGGGCCGCGGTTGACGGTGACCTCGATGGTGGCGTGCAGGCCGGGCTTGTTGGTGCCCTTGCCGAAGGCGATGTCGAGCGCGTCGACGTTCTCGGCCATCAGCTTCAGCAGGCACGGGTACTCCGGGGAGTACCGGGCCAGCGTCTCCAGCGTCGGCCGCGCGGTGTCGGCGAGCATGATCAGGTTCGACCGGTTGGCCCGCAGGAAGGCGTCGAAGTCGCGGCCCGCGGTGGTGACGGTGGCGAACACGGCGTCGAGGTTGCCGCGCTGCTCCGCAATGGTGTTCGAGGTGACCGTGAGGTCCGACAGCGCCTGGATGAGGTCGGGCGCCGCGGTGCTGTAGGTGTCGCTGACCGCCGCCAGCTTGGCCAGGTCCTCCCGCAGCTGCGGCAGGTGCGGGTTCAGCTCGCCGACCAGCTCCCCCAGCTCCGAGAGCGTCTCGCCGAGCTGCTCGCCGCGGCCGTCGAGCGCGGTGGCGATGGCCGTGAGCGTGCTGGAGAGCTTCTGCGGCTGGACCGCCTGCAGCACCGGCAGCAGGCTCTCGAACGCCTGCTCCAGCTCGACGGCCGCCACCGAGGTGTCCTGGCCAATCACGTCGCCCGCGGCCAGCCGGGCGGGGGCGGGCGCGTCGGGGATCTGCAGGGCGACGTAGCGCTCGCCGAAGAGGGTCTTGGGCAGGAACCGGGCGGCGACGTTGGCCGGGATGACCTCGATCTTGTCCGGGTCGATGGCCAGCTCCAGCTCGGCGCCGGTGGCCGTCGGGGTGATCCGGCGGACCTCGCCGACGATGAGCCCGCGCACCTTGACATCGGAGTGCACGGCGAGCTGGTTGCCGACCTTGTCCGTGGTCAGCGTGACCACGGCGACCGGGGTGAACGCCTTGTTGTACATCGCAATGCTCAGGCTGATCAGCCCGGCGATGACGGCGATGAACGCCAGGCCCCACAGCCTGCGCTTGAGCGTCGTGGCGAAGCTGCTCATCCCGCGATCCTCACCGTGGTCGTGGTGCCCCAGATGGCGAAGCCGATGAAGAAGTTGACCAGCGCGACGGTCACGATCGTCATGCGCACCGCCCGGCCCACGGCCACGCCGACGCCCGCGGGGCCGCCGCTGGCGGTGTAGCCGTAGTAGCAGTGCGACAGGATGATGATGACCGCGAAGACCAGCACCTTCCCGAAGGACCAGAACACGTCCTCCGGCGGTAGGAACAGGTTGAAGTAGTGGTCGTAGGTGCCCGCCGACTGCTGGTAGAAGTGCACGACGATCGTCCGCGAGGCCAAATAGGACGTCAGCAGGCCGATGATGTAGAGCGGGATCACCGCGATGAAGCCCGCGATGATCCGCGTCGTCACCAGGAACGGCAGGCTGGGGACGGCCATGACCTCCAGCGCGTCGATCTCCTCGGAGATGCGCATGGCCCCGAGCTGGGCGGTGAAGCCCGCGCCGACGGTCGCCGAGAGCGCCAGCCCCGCGACCAGCGGCGCGACCTCGCGGGTGTTGATGTAGGCCGAGGCGAACCCGGAGAAGGCGGCGGTGCCGATCTGGTCGAGCGCGGCGTAGCCCTGCATGCCGACGACGACGCCGGTGAACACCGTCAGCCCGACCATCACCCCGACGGTGCCGCCGATGACGGCCAGCGCCCCGGAGCCGAAGCTGACCTCGGCGAGCAGGCGCATGGTCTCGCGCAGGTACCGGCGCAGCGCCCGGGGGATCCAGGCCAGCGCGCGGACGTAGAAGGACAGCTGGTCGCCGAGCTCGTCGAGGGCGCCCAGCGGCTTGCCCGCGATCTTGCGGGCGGTGTCCATGCGGGGCATCTCAACTCCCCTTCGCCGGGACGACCTGCAGGTACACCGCGGTCAGCACGAAGTTGACGAAGAACAGCAGCAGGAAGGTGATGACGACGGACTGGTTGACCGCGTCCCCCACGCCCTTCGGCCCGCCCTTCGGGTTCAGCCCCCGGTAGGCGGCGACCACGCCCGCGATGAACCCGAAGATCAGCGCCTTCAGCTCGCTGATCCACAGGTCGGGCAGTTGCGCGAGGGCCGAGAAGCTGGCCAGGTACGCCCCGGGCGTGCCACCTTGCAGCACGACGTTGAAGAAGTAGCCGCCCATCACGCCGACCACGCTGACCAGCCCGTTGAGCAGGACGGCGACCAGCATGGCGGCCAGCACCCTGGGCACGATCAGGCGCTGGATCGGCGAGACGCCCAGCACCTCCATCGCGTCGATCTCCTCGCGGATGGTGCGCGAGCCGATGTCGGCGCAGATCGCCGAGCCGCCCGCGCCCGCCACGAGCAGCGCGGTGACCAGCGGCGCGGCCTGCTGGATGATCGCCAGCACGCTCGCCGCGCCGGTGAAGCTCTGCGCGCCCAGCTGCACGATCAGCGTCCCGAGCTGCAGCGCGACGATCGCGCCGAACGGGATGGCCACCAGCGCGGTGGGCAGGATCGTGACGCTGGCGATGAACCAGCACTGCTGGATGAACTCGCGGAACTGGAACGGCCGCCGGAAGATGTTGACCGCGACGTCGAGGCCGAGGGCGAAGAGCCTGCCGGTCTCCCGCAGCGCCCCCGCCCCCGGCAGCGGGCGGGTCGCCCCGGCCGTCACCGCGCCCCCCAGTCGGTGCGCGGGAGCTGGGCGATGTCGGTCTCGGTCAGCGTGCCGCGGAACCGCGGCGCCGGGCTGGGCGCCAGGTGCTGCGGGTGGACCCCGTAGCGGCGGCGCTCCTCGGGGGTCAGCGAGGCGATGATCCCCTCCTGCGCCGCGGGCGGCAGCTCGTGCAGGATCCGCATCACCCGGTCCTTGCGCCTGCGCACCGCCTGCCGCTCGGGCAGCCCCGGCGTCGGCTCGATCTGCGGCACGATCCCCCGCAGGTCCTCCTCGGGCGACCCGTCGGAGTGCCCGGCCGCCGCGTGCGCCTGCTCGGCGGCCATCGTCGCGGCGTCCTTCTCCTCCGACATCCCGATCGGCCCGAGCCGCCGCCCGTTGAGGAACTGCTCGACCACGGGCTCGTCGCTGGTCAGCAGCACCTCCCGCGGCCCGAACATGACCAGCTCCTTGCGGAAGAGCATGCCCAGGTTGTCCGGCACCGTCCGGGCGAGGTTGATGTTGTGGGTGACGATGAGGATGGTGGCGTCGATCTGGGCGTTGAGGTCGATGAGGAGCTGGCTGAGGTAGGCGGTGCGCACCGGGTCGAGCCCGGAGTCCGGCTCGTCGCACAGGATGATCTCGGGGTCGAGCACCAGCGCCCGCGCCAGCCCCGCCCGCTTGCGCATCCCCCCGGAGATCTCCCCGGGCAGCTTCTTCTCCGCCCCCTGCAACCCGGTCATCTCAAGCTTCTCGAGCACGATCCGCTTGATCTCGGCCTCGGACTTGCGCGTGTGCTCCCGCAGCGGGAAGGCGACGTTGTCGAACAGGTTCATCGACCCGAACAACGCCCCGTCCTGGAACAGCACCCCGAACAGCTTCCGCGTCTCGTAGAGCTGCTTCTCCGAACAGGTGACGATGTCGACCCCATTGATCCGACACGACCCGCGATCGGGCTTGAGCAGCCCGATCATCGACTTCAGGAAGACCGACTTCCCCGTCCCCGACGGCCCCAGCATCACCGACACCTCACCGGGAGGAAGCGTCAGCGTGACGTCCCGCCAGATGGCCTGCTTCCCGAAGGACTTCGTCAGCCCCTCGATGACCACCTCGGCGCCCATCGCACCCTCCACTCCCACCGCCGCCCACACGACGCCGTCACCAGGTCAACGACGCCGAGAGACCCCGGTTACTGCCAAAGCTACTGCCGAGTTCAGAACCGTACCCGCCAGTCCCAACCCACCTTCAACCCCCCTATGACATGGACCACACCCACCCAGTACCACCACCCCAACCCACCAGCACCCCACCCACCGCGACCCCAACCACCGACGCCCCACCGTCACCCCACCGGCCACCCCCAAAGCAGGGCTTGCCTGCCATCCCGTCGACCTGGCGCAGCCTTACCACAGCCAGGGCGGGGGCGCGGCCCACCACCAAACCGCAGCTTGCAGGTCAGGGTCCCCCAAGGACCCTGACCGCGAAAACGCAAGCTCCGCGCCCCCGCCCTGGCTGTGGTAACCCTCCGGGAGGTCGACGGGATGGCAGGCAAGCCCGGCCACCATCCCGGAGACCTGCCCGCCCGGCGAGGGCGCTCTACCCAAACGCAACGCCGCGCAGCGGCGAGCCGAACATCAACCACCCCAGACACGCCGAAAGCCCGGCACCACAGGCACCGGGCTCCCAGCCAACAACTACCGCAAGATCACTTGAGGGTGATCTTCGCGCCAGCCGCCTCCAGCTTCTCCTTGGCCGCGTCGGCGACGTCCTTCTTGACGCCCTCGAGGATCGGCTTCGGCGCGGCCTCGACCAGCTCCTTGGCCTCCTTCAGGCCCAGCCCGGTCACGACCTCGCGCACGACCTTGATGACCTGGATCTTCTTGTCGCCAGCGCTCTCCAGGACGACGTCGAAGGAGTCCTTCTCCTCCTCGGCCGGGGCGGCGGCGCCACCCGCGGCGGGGGCGGCGGCGACGGCGACCGGGGCGGCGGCGGTGACGTCGAACGCCTCCTCGAACTTCTTCAGGAAGTCCGACAGCTCCAGGAGGGTCATCTCCTTGAAGACGTCGAGCAGCTCGTCGTGGCTCAGCTTCGCCATTGTGGCGTTCCTTTCACGTGCACACCCGGCAGTCCGGGCGCGGGGATTCCGGGTGGTGGTTCAGCTCTCGGCGGGCTCGTCGGCGGGGGCGCCGTCGGCCTTCTTGTCGCGCAGGGCTGCGGCGAGGCGGGCGAACCGCGACGCCGGGGCGGCGAACAGGCCTGCGGCCTTGCTCAGGTTGCCCTTCATCGCGCCCGCCAGCTTGGCGAGCAGCACCTCACGGCTGTCGAGGTCGGCGATGCGCGTGACCTCGTCGACGGTGAGCGGGCGGCCGTCCATGTAGCCGCCCTTGATGACCAGGCCCTTGTTGTCCTTGGCGAAATCGCGCAGCGCCTTGGCCGCGTCCACCGGCTCGCCCTCGATGAAGGTGATGGCGGTGGGACCGACGAACAGGGCGTCCAGGCCATCCACGCCCGCCTCGGCGGCAGCGCGCTTGACCAGGGTGTTCTTCGCGACGCGGTAGGACGCGCCGGTGCCGAGAGCGCGACGCAGCGTGGTCAGCTGCGACACGGTGAGGCCGCTGTACTCGGTGACGACGGCCGCCGAGCTGCTGCGGAACCGGTCCGCGATCTCGTCGACAGCGGCCACCTTGTCGGGCTTCGCCATGGTGTCGCCTCCTCTCGTTGGGCTGACCGCCGAACGACCCTGGAGACGGCAGACGCCCCGGCGCACGGCGGCACGGGGCGTCGCAAGAACCAACCCGTTCCCCCTGCGCGGGCCGCCCGCTCCGGGCAGTTACCCCCTCCGGAAGGAGGGGACCAGCGGTCTTCGGTGAAACCTCACGTAGCGTACGCGCCCCCCACCACGCCCTCCAAACCACCCCCACCGACAGGGCATGATGATCCCCGTGGCCGACGACGAGCAGCCCCACCGCGACCAGCCGGGCCCGCCCGCGCCCCCGGAGCACCTCCCGGCCCCCCGCCCCGCCCCCGGCCCACCCCCCTCCGCTGCTCCACCCCCGTCTGCGACCCCACCGCCCGCCCACCAGCCCCACCCCCCCACCGTCCCCGGCGACTCCTTCGACGCCGAGCAGTGGCGCCGCTTCCAGGAATTCCAGGAGTTCAAGCGCTTCGAGGAGGCCCAGGGCGAGCAGCCGGGGAAGCGCCGCGCGGGCAAGCCGCTGTGGCGCAGGCTCGTCTTCAACCGGTGGGTGCGCCGCCTGGCGCTGCTGCTCGTCCTGCTGCTCGCGGCCAGCTGGGCGGTCGACCACTACTTCGGCAACCCGGACGAGGACCTGCCCGCCTCCGAGACCGGCGGCGGCAAGACCTCCCGCACCGTGCTCTTCGCCGGGAGCCCGCGCGAGGCGATCCGGATGATCTACAACAACGTCGCCCAGGCCACCCTCCCCGACGCCTGCACGCGCTTCGAGACCGAGGAGCTGGCCGAGCGCTTCGCCGACCACTTCGGCGCCCCCGACTGCCCGACGGCCATCCGCCGCCTGCACGAGGAGGTCACCAACGCCAGCGCCTACGCCCGGCCCGTCTTCCCGGCGGCCGTCACCCTCACGCCCGGCCCGGACGGGACCGTCGTCATCTCCTCCTGCGAGCTGCAGATCAAGTCGGGTCCGCGGCTCGGCGAGTTCACCTTGCGGGTCATTCCGGGTTCCATCGGCGACCAATGGATTATCTCAGGACACCGCAAAGAGTCGTCCGATTGCCGTTAACCGGGGCATCCTTGCGCACTAGTGGTCCGGGCGTGCGGGGTCGGCGCTAGGTTCGTGCTATGGACCGCAGGGGGATCGTGGGGTTACAGGCCGTGGTGTTCGTCGTCGGGCTGTATGAGGGTGTTGTGCCGCTGGTGTCGCGGGTCTTCGACTGGGAGCCGGTGCTCGCGCTGCCGCTGCTGCTGCCCGAGCCCTACTGGTGGATCGCCTCGATCGCCGTGATCGTGGTGGCCGTCGCGCTGCTGGAGCTGCTGGAGAACCGGAAGTGAGAAACGCGCGGGCCCCGCCGGGAGAACCGGCGGGGCCCGCGCGTCGGGGCTGGGATCAGCCCTGGGCGTCTTCGTCGAGCAGGTTGCGGGTGCGGGTCGGGTCGACCGGGATGCCGGGGCCCATGGTGGTGGTGAAGGTCACCTTCTTGACGTAGCGGCCCTTGGCCGCCGACGGCTTGGCCCGCAGGATCTCGTCGAGGGCGGCGGCGTAGTTCTCGACCAGCTTCGCGTGGTCGAAGGAGGTCTTGCCGATCACCAGGTGCAGGTTGGCCTGCTTGTCCACCCGGAAGTTGATCTTGCCGCCCTTGATGTCGTTGACGGCCTTGGTCACGTCCGGGGTGACGGTGCCGGTCTTCGGGTTCGGCATCAGGCCGCGGGGGCCGAGGATGCGGGCGATGCGGCCGACCTTGGCCATCTGGTCCGGGGTGGCGATCGCGGCGTCGAAGTCCAGCCAGCCGCCCTGGATGCGCTCGATCAGGTCCTCGGCGCCCACGGCGTCGGCCCCGGCGGCCTCGGCCTCGGCGGCCTTGTCGCCGACGGCGAAGACGATGACGCGGGCGGTCTTGCCGGTGCCGTGCGGCAGGTTGACGGTGCCGCGGACCATCTGGTCGGCCTTGCGGGGGTCGACGCCGAGGCGCATCGCGACCTCGACGGTGGCGTCCAGCTTGACCTTGGAGGTCTCCTTGGCCAGCTTCGCCGCCTCCAGCGGCGAGTAGAGCTTGGCCTTGTCGATGAGCTTGGCCGCCTCGGCGTATGCCTTGCTGCGCTTTGCCATTGCTGTTCCTTACCTAGCGGATCAGTTGTGGTGCGGGCCGCGCATTGGCCCTCCCACGGATGGCGCCCCGGCGGGGCGTCAGATCTTGGAGACCTGGTTGAACGACAGCTCGACCGGCGTCTCCCGGCCGAAGATCGACACCAGGACCTTGAGCTTCTGCTGGTCGGCGTTGACCTCGGAGATCGTCGCGGGCAGCGTGGCGAACGGGCCGTCCATGACGGTGACCGACTCGCCGACCTCGAAGTCGACCTCGACGGTGGGCCGGGCCGCGGTGGCCGCGGCCGCCTTGCCCGCCGCGGCGGGCTTCTCGCGCTCGACCTGCGGCAGCAGGAACTTCAGCACCTCGTCGATGGTCAGCGGCGAGGGCTTGTTGGTCGCGCCGACGAACCCGGTCACGCCCGGGGTGTTGCGCACCGCGGACCAGGAGCCGTCGTTGAGGTCCATCCGGACCAGGATGTAGCCGGGCAGCACCTTGCGCTGCACCTGCTTGCGCTGGCCGTTCTTGATCTCGGTGACCTCTTCGGTCGGCACCTCGACCTGGAAGATGTACTCCTCCATGTCCAGGGTCTGGATCCGGGTCTCGAGGTTGGTCTTGACCTTGTTCTCGTAGCCCGCGTAGGAGTGCACGACGTACCACTCGCCCGGCGCGCGGCGCAGCGCGTCGCGCATCTGGGCGGCCGGGTCGACCTCCTCGTCGGTCGCGTCGGCGGCCTCGGCGGTCTCGTCCGTGGCCTCCTGGGCCTGCTCCGGCTCGGTGTCCGCGGCCTGCTCGTCGGCGTACCCCTGGTCGTCGTCGGGCGGGCTGGTCAGCTCGCCGCCGACGGCGCCGTTCTCGGAGGTCACTGTTGGTCCCGCTTCCTTTCGTCCATCCCGCGGTCTAGCCGAAGAGCCAGAACACGCCCTTGCCGAGCGCCAGGTCCAGGCCGGAGATCACCGCGATCATGAACGCCACGAACACCAGCACCACGGCGGTGTAGGTGATCATCTGCTTGCGCGTCGGCCAGATGACCTTCTTCAGCTCGGCGACGACCTCGCGCAGGAACCGCCCGATGCGGCCGAAGAAGCCCACCCGGGTGTCCTTGCGGTCCCGGGCCGGGGTGGCCCTGCCCTTGCGGTCGGCGGCGTCGGCGTCGGCCTTGCCCGCCCTGGCCTTGCTCACCGGCTTGGCGGACGCCTTCGCGGTGGGCTTGTCGGCGGCCTTGTCGCCTGCCGAGCGGCCCGCCGGGCGGGCGGCTCCGCGGCGTTCCCGCCGGGACGCGGCGCCTGCGGGACGAGCTGGGCGCTCGGCGCCCTCTTCCCGCTCCACTTCGTCGGCCACGCCAGTTCCTCCGCTCGGTGTGCTGACCTCGCGCCCGATGCGACGATCAGCCGCACCGGACGTCAAACGCAGGGGCGACAGGACTTGAACCTGCAACCTGCGGTTTTGGAGACCGCTGCTCTGCCAATTGAGCTACACCCCTTCGCGAACCGCCAGCTGGCTGGCGAACCGCGCCTGGTTCGACGTGCCTACCCTAGCCGCATCGCAAGCGCGGCGGCCAGTCGCGGCTCGTCGAGTCGCTCCGGCCACTCTACGGCACACCACCGCGGGGCCGGAAACCGGACCCGGCCCGCGCGGTGGCCGCTGGGTCAGCTGGCGCTGACCCGCAGTGACCGCAGGGCGTCGGCGATGCGGCTGACGCCCTCCTCGATCTGGTCGGTCCGCACGCCGGAGTAGGCCATCCGCAGGGTCGACTCGCCGCCGTCGAGCAGGAAGTCGGTGCCCTTGACGAAGGTGACCCCGCGCTGCTCGGCCGCGGTCAGCAGCTCGCCGACGTTGACCCCCTCGGGCAGCTCGACCCACATGAAGTAGCCGCCGTCGGGCTTGGTGAAGGTCGCGTCGGGGATGTGCTTGGCCAGCGCGTCGCACAGCACGTCGGCGCGCTCGCGCAGGGCGGCGTTGACGGTGGCGACCGAGCGCTCCAGGCCGCCGTCGACGCAGAACCGGTGCACGATCGCCTGGGCGAGCATGTTCGGCGAGATGTAGGTGTTGGTCGCGCGCACGCGGATGCGGGCGATCAGGTCGGCCGGGCCGACCAGGTAGCCCACCCGCACACCGGGGGCGACGGTCTTGGAGAACGAGCTGGCGTAGACGACCCGGCCGCGGCCGCCGTCGAGCTCCAGCATCGTGGGCAGCGGCTCGCCTGCGAAGCGGATCTGCACATACGGGTCGTCCTCGAAGACGATGAAGCCGTGCTCGCCCGCCAGCTCCAGCAGCCGGGCGCGCTTGGCGGCGCTGAGCGTGTAGCCGGCCGGGTTCTGGAAGTTGGGGATGACGTGGGCGAAGGTCGGCCGCACGCCGGAGGCCAGCAGCTCGGCCAGCTCGTCGGTGTCGATGCCGTCGGTGGCCAGGGTCACCGGGCGCACGTCCGCGCCGCGCTGGCGCAGGCCGAGCAGGGTGCGGTCGTAGGTGGGGCGCTCGACGACCACCGGGCGGCCGGGCTCGACCAGCTCGTCGAACAGGAAGGCGTCGGCCTGCATGGAGCCGTTGGTGACCAGCACCTGCTCCTCGGCGACGCCGTGCTTCTCCGCCAGGAGCTTGCGCAGCGGGGGGTAGCCGATGGCGGTCCCGTAGCCGGTCGCGCCACCGGGGTCGGCGGTCAGGGCGGCGACCGCGGCGGCCTTGAGCCCCTCGATGTCCACGATGTCGAGGGACGGGGCGCCGCGGGCGAAGGAGATGAGGTCGGAGGTCACGGCGCTGAATGTACGACTGCCGGGGCCGGGCGCCCCGGTCGGGGCGCTCGGCGGCGGGGTCAGTCCCGCAGTCGCACCCGGGCGATGGGCTTGCCCAGCACGGCGCGGCCGTCGAAGTGCGCGGACAGGGCCACCTTGGCGATCCGCGCGCCGTCCTCGACCTCGATGGCGGTCACCTTGCCAGCCAGCGTCAGGGCTGCGCCTTCGTCGTCGTCGGGGACGACCACCGGGCGGGTGAAGCGGGCGCTGTAGTCGAGCAGCTCGCCCTTGCCCCACCCGGTCACCACGCGCCCGGCCAGCGCCATCGTCAGCATGCCGTGGGCGATGACCCCGGGCAGCCCGACGGAGGTGGCGAAGCGCTCGCTGAGGTGGATGGGGTTGAAGTCCAGCGACGCCCCCGCGTACCGGACCAGGTCGGCCCGGGTGATCCGGACCTCGATGGCGGGCAGCTCGTCCCCGACCTCGACGCTCATGCCGCCTCCTCCGCGTCCCGCACGACCAGCTGGGCGCGGGCGGTGACGACGGGCTTCCCGGCCGCGTCGGCGATGTCCGCCCGCAGGGTGATGAAGTCGTTGCCCGCCCGGCGGGAGATCGACTCGATGGTGGTGCTCACGACCAGCTCGTCGCCCGCGATGACCGGCCGGTGGTAGGTGAAGGACTGGTCGCCGTGCACCATCCGCGCGTAGTCGAGGCCGAGCGCCGGGTCGCTGACGATCGTGTTGATCGCGGTGAGGTTGACGATCGTGGTGAAGGTCGGGGGCGCCACGACGTCCGGGTGCCCGGCCGCCTTCGCGGCCTCCCGGTCGGTGTGCACGGGGTCGGTCTCGCCGATCGCGGCGGCAAACTCCCTGATCTTCTCCCGGCTCACCTCGTACACCGCGCAGCGCGGGTACTCACGGCCGACGAACGCTGGATCCAAAGCCACGGCGGAAGGCTACGGGACGCGCGAAGGCCGCCCCACCGGTGGTGGGACGGCCTTCGCGGGAGAGCCTCGCCTAGCGCGTTTCCTTGTGGGCCTGGTGCTTGCCGCAGTTCGGGCAGAACTTCTTCATCTCCAGGCGGTCCGGGTCGTTGCGCCGGTTCTTCTTGGTGATGTAGTTGCGGTGCTTGCAGACCTCGCACGCCAGCGTGATCTTCGGTCGCACGTCAGTTGCAGCCACGGCCAAACCTTTCTAACGTCCCGGGTTCCCCGGCTTCCGCCGGATCCGGGGGCTAGCCCCCGGCTGGGGTCCGGGGACCTGTCCCCCGGAAGTGGTGGCGGACCGATTCGCCGGCGCATTTGCCGACGGGCTTCCGCCGTCGCGTAGCGGTGGCCGGACTTGAACCGACGACACAGCGATTATGAGCCGCTTGCTCTACCAACTGAGCTACACCGCCTTGGCACGGAACTAGGCCACGATACGCGCTTGCCAGTATCGCGGCCTGATCCCACGAGCCCCTTTACGGAATCGAACCGTAGACCTTCTCCTTACCATGGAGACGCTCTGCCGACTGAGCTAAAGGGGCCTTGTCCCTGGGGACGAGCGATACTTTACACAGGTGGGTGCCCAGCGCCAAAACCGGGGGGTCCCCTAGGTCAGGAGAGTGAGCACCATCTCGTCGCGCAGGCCCTTGGCCTGCGTCGTCCGGGCCTGCAGCCACGCCTCCAGCCTGCTCTCCGACAGCGGCCGGGAGATCAGGTAGCCCTGGGCGACGTCGCAGCCCATCGCGGTCAGCTGATCGCGGGCGAGGTCGTCCTCGACGCCCTCGGCGACCACCGTCAGGCCCAGCGAGTGGCCGAGCTCGACGATCGAGCGGACCACCGCGTGGTCGCCCAGGTCGGTGCCCATGCCCAGGACGAAGCTCTTGTCGATCTTCACCTCGTCCACCGGGAGCTGGCGCAGGTAGGCCAGCGAGGAGTAGCCGGTGCCGAAGTCGTCCACGGCCAGCACGACGCCCAGCGCGTGCAGGGCCCGCAGCACCGGCAGGGCGCGCTGCGGGTCGGCCATGACGCCGGACTCGGTCAGCTCCAGGGTCAGCAGCTCCGGCGGCACGTCGTGGCGGGCCAGGGCCTCGGCGACGCGGTCGGGGAAGGTGGCGTCGTCCAGGCTGCGCACCGAGAGGTTGACCGCCGCGGAGATCCGCAGGCCGCGGTCGAGCCACTTGCGCACCCGGCACAGCGCCTGGTCCATCACGAACCCGGTCAGCGCGTCGACCAGGCCCGCCGCCTCGACGGCCGGGACGAACTCGTCCGGGTCGAGCTTGCCGAACTCCGGGTGCCGCCAGCGGACCAGCGCCTCCACGCCGAGCACCTGGCGGCTGGGCAGGGCGACCTTGGGCTGGTAGTGCACCTTGACCTGGCCGGTCTCCAGCGCCTGGCGGAACTGGGTCACCAGCTGGAAGCGGCGCAGGAAGATCTGGCCCATCGTGGGCAGGTACTCGCGCACGGCCTCGCCGGAGGAGCGGGCCGCGCGCAGGGCCACGTCGGCGCGCTGGAGCAGGGCGTCGACGTCGAGCTCGGAGCCCTCGGCGTCGGCGGTGTGCGGGCTGGCGTAGCCCACGACCGAACCCGCCTCGACGGTGAGCCGGTCCACCGGGTACGGCGCGGTGAGGTCGCGGCGCAGCCGCTCGGCGGCCTCCTGGGCCTGGTCGAGGTCGACGTCGGCGAGCAGGATGGCGAACGCGCCGCCCTCCAGCCGGGCCAGCGGGACCTCGGGGCCCAGCGCGTCGCGCAGGCGGCGGCCCGCGGCGACGATCATCCGGTCGCTCCAGGCGTAGCCGAGGGCGTCGCTGACGGCGGGCAGCACGTCGAGGTCGATGCGCAGGACCACGCAGTCGTCGGCGGCCTCGCCCTTGGCGCGCAGCAGGTCGCCCGCGGTGCGGCGGAAGCCCGGCCGGTTGAGCAGGCCGGTCAGCGGGTCGTGGTAGGCGTCGTGGCGCAGGGTGGCCAGCAGCCGCCGGTTGTCCAGCGCGGTGGCCAGGTGGCTGGCCATCGTGCCGATCATCCGCACGTCGGCCTGGCCGAAGCCGCGCCAGCGGGAGAGCTTGTCGTGCGCCTCGACCACGCCGAGCAGGTGGTTGGCGCTGCGCAGCGGGGCGACCAGGGCCTCGTCGACGCCGCGGCGCAGCAGGCCCTGGCGGATCTCGGGCACCGCGTCGGCGCGGCGGAAGTGGCGCACGTGCGAGCCGGGCAGGCGCAGCAGGGCGTCGGCGCGCGGGCCGGTGGCGTCGAGGTCGACGGTGTCCGGCGGCAGCTCGTCGCCGGAGACGACGACGTGGATCGGGGCCTGCGGCTCGAACCGCAGCCGCAGCACCACCCTGGCCGCGCCGAGCTGGTCCTTGACCCGGTCGGCGATGACCTGCCACTCGTCGGCGTCGGTGACGTCGGCGCCCTCGGTCGGGTCGGCGACGCCCAGCGACGGGCGGGCGGCCGCCTGGTGGCCGGAGCGGGCGACCATCAGGCTGACCTCGGACAGGGCCTCCAGGTCGCGCTGCTCGCGCAGCAGGCCGGAGTAGGCGATGTAGAGCGCGCTGAGCCCGGCCAGCGCCAGGACCAGCAGCGGCCAGCCCCACTCGGCGTGCACGGCGACCTGGTAGCCCACGACGCCGACGGAGGCGTTGACCAGGCCCAGGACTGTGGTGCGCAGGAACAGCCGGGCGGCGGCGCCGACCCGCATCCTGCGGCCGAGGATGCGCACGCAGACCAGGGCGAGCGCGGTGGACGACAGCGGCGCGGCCAGCGCACCGGCGACCACGCCGGTCCACGGTGGGGCGATGCCGTCGAGCACGTTGTTGAGCCAGGTGGCCACCGCGAACGCGGCGCAGATCTCGAAGATCATCGCGCCCGCGTTGTAGAGGATGCGGTCCTGCACGCGGCGGATGAGCAGCGTGCCCACGCCCGCGAGCAGGTGGGCGGCGAGCACGACCTCGAATGGAGCAACGAATAGCCCGATGACCAGCGGGATCTCACAGAACGTGATCGACCACGACACGCCGCTGCGCACGTCGACGTTGATCGCCAGCTGCTCGGCGAGCAGGAAGCCCAGCGCCAGCAGCAGGCCGACCAGCACCGTCTGGTTCTGCGGCGGCTGCGGCAGCCACCAGGAGAGCAAGCCCGCGGTGACGAGCGCGGAGACCAGGACCAGCACGGAGAAGGCGAGGAAGGACCGGTTCGGCACGTCGTCGGTGGGCCAGTTCTGGGCCTCGGCCTGCGGTTCGGTGGTTGTCTGCCCGGAGCGGTCCGACATGCGACCTCCTCGGGCGGCGTGTGGGCGACGGCGGGGAAACTGTACCCCGATCAGGCGACGGTGGCACCTGTCGCAGTTACACCGGGACACCACCGCGCTGACCGTTCACCCGGCGTACGCCTGCCGGTACCGCCCTTCGGACCACCGCAGCGCCCCGGGTTACATGGGCGCATGGATGTGATCACCGAGCACGCGGCCCGGCTGGCCGCGCTGGACCCGCTGCTGGTCGTCCCCGGGCCGCTGGCCGAGGACGGGCGGATCGAGCACGGGGGCGCGGTGTGCGCCGCGTCGTACCAGGAGACGCCGGAGGGCCGCTCCTTCCGCACCTGGCACGCGGCGCGCAGGCACGTGCTGGACGTGCGGCTCGCCGGGGACGACCCGGTCGGCGACCTCGGCGCGGTCCTGGACCGGTGGCTGGCCGGGCTGGCCCCGGCCGAGCCCGGCGACCTCGACTGCGCGGCCGTGGTCGAGCTGGCCAGCCGCGACACCGCCGCGGTGCCCGCGCTCCTGCGGCGCGGCTTCGCGCCGGTGTCGGTGACCGCGGTGCGGCGGGCGGGCACGCCGGGCCCCGCCCCGGGCGCGGGGGTGCGCCTGGCCACGCCCGACGACCTGCCCGCGATGGTGGCGCTCAACCTGGCCGTGGTCGAGTACGACGCCCAGTTCGGCAAGGTCACGCTGCGCCCCGACACCGAGGAGGGGCTGACCAACCACTTCCGCTACGCGCTGACCACGCCGTCGGCCCGGGCGTGGGTGGCCGAGCGCGACGGGGCCATCGTGGGCCTGGCCTCCATCCAGCTCCCGCCGTTCACCGGGTGGGTGGAGGGCTACTGCTCCCTCTCCCCCGCGGGCTACCTGGAGACGATGTCGGTCGTCGAGGGCCTGCGCGGCGCGGGCATCGGCAGCGCCCTGGCCGGGCACGCCTTCGCCGCGCTCGACGCAGCGACGCCGGTGTCGCTGCTGCACCACGCCCTGCCGAACCCGCGGTCCACGCCGTTCTGGTACCGCCACGGCTACCGGCCGCTGTGGACGATGTGGCTGCGCAGGCCCGCTATCGGCTGATCGCCGCCCCGACGCCGAGGAACCGGCCGAGGTCGGCGACCTCGGCCCGGCAGTCGGCCTGCGCGTCGACCTCGACGGCGCCGCCTGCCAGCTTCCAGGTCCCCGCCACCAGGCCGTCGACCAGGACGACCGGCATGACCATGCCGCCGCGGGTGATCGCCCCGGCGAGCCGCTGCGGGACGACCAGCTCGCGGTCGGCGTGGCCGAGCAGGTAGTCGTCGAAGTGGCCGAGCAGGCGCACCGACGGGCCGGGGTCGACCGGGTCCGGCGGCGCGGCGGCGGCGTGCCCGGCGCGGGCCTTGGTCAGCGGCAGGCCGGACCAGGCGGCGAAGTCCTCGGCGGTCGCGTGCGCGTGCCCGTCGAGGTAGCGCTGGGCCAGGCGGGCGAGCGCGACCTGCTCGTCGACGGGGGCGGGCCGGAACCGGACGTAGGTGGGCTCCCGGTCGCTGCGGTCGGGGCCGCGGACGATCGCGCCGGTCATGGCGGTGTAGGCGATGAGGTGGATCGGGGCCTGGGTCTTCGGGTCCAGCTCGATGCCCGCGGCGCGCAGGGCGTCGACCAGCTCGGCACGGGTCGCGGGCTCGGCGGCGGCCGCGGTGATGACCTCGGCCCCGCGGGCGCAGATCTCCTCGGTCAGACCGAGGGCCGCCCGCCGACCGCGGCCCGCGTGCGCGAAGCGGGGGCCGAGGAGGCCGACCACCCAGCCGACGTCCTCGCGGGCCATGACGTGCAGGGTGCCGCGCATCGCCCAGGTCCGGACCAGGGAACCGCCGTCGCACGCCCGGTCGACGTCCTCGCGGGTCAGCCCGGTCGAGCGGGCGCGGATGGCCAGGCGGGCGGCGCGCACGTCCTGGGATTGCAGGGCCAGCACGCGGCGAACGGCCTCGACGGCGCTGGTCGCGCGGTCCCCGGCCAGGCCCTGGGCCGCGGTGCGGTGCCTGCGCCGCTCAGCGGGCGAAGAGCTGGGACTCATCGGCGAACGCCTTGAACTCCAGCGCGTTGCCCGCCGGGTCGCGCAGGAACATCGTCCACTGCTCCCCGGGCTGCCCCGCGAAGCGGACGTAGGGCTCGATGACGAACGCCGCGCCCGCGGCGCGCAGCCGCTCGGCCAGCGCGTGGAAGTCGGGCACGGCCAGCACGAGGCCGAAGTGCGGGACCGGCACGCCGTGGCCGTCGACGGGGTTGCTCGCCTCGGCCTGCCGCGGGGCGAGGTGGGTGACCAGCTGGTGGCCGCGCAGGTCCCAGTCGATCCACGTGTCGCTGTCGCGGCCCTGCGGGCAGCCGAGGAGGCCGCCGTAGAACTCCCGGGCCGCGGCCAGGTCGTCGACGGGGATGGCGAGGTGGAAGGCGGGCCGCATGGGTGGACAGTAACGGCTGGGCAACGGCGCCCCGGCGCGGCAACCTTTTCCGCGGCGGCCCGGTCTAGGGGGTGGAGGTGGGGCGGCCGTTGCGTCCGGAGCCGGAGTTCGACGAGTTCGTGCGGGAGCGCTATCCCCAGCTCCTGCGCTACGCCGTCATGCTCGCCGGCAGGCAGTGGGACGCCGAGGAGGTCGTCCAGGAGGCCCTGCTGCGCTGCTTGAAGCGGTGGCGGCGGGTGCCTGCGGACAACGCCGTCGCCTACGTCCGCAAGGCGATCTACAACGAGTTCCTGCGCGCGGCCAAGAAGGCCACG